>PMKP01000181.1 GCA_003157775.1 Myxococcales bacterium
CGAAGATGGCCAGCGAAGCCGGCTCGCTATCCACCAGGCCGGCCCGGCGCGATCGCAGCAGGACCAAGTCGGACTCAATGCCCACTTCGCGCAGCAAGGCCACCAACAGCAGTGCCTTGTCTTTGCAGTCGCCAAACCGGCGCAACAACACCTGGCTCACGGGATAGGGCTTGTATCCGTGAATGCCGAACTCCAGTCCCACGTAGCGCGTCTTCTCGGTCACGAACCGGTGCAACGCTCGCACCTTGTCCGCGTCGCCGCCCAGCCCCGATGCGACCTGGGCCGCCACCTGCTTGAGATTTTGGTCACTCTGCAACTGGTCCTTCGCCAGGCTCCAGTACCACCGGCCCACCTCCTGCCAGTTCTGGTAGGTGCTGATGTGCAGGTAGGGCGCGACCTCGGTGAGACCGGGCATGGCCGGCTCGAGGTCCACGCGTGCCACATCGCTAGCCGTGAAGCGATAGACCACCTCGTTCCCCTGGCGCTCTACCTGACGTTTTAGTCCCGTCAGGCGCGGCTGGTTGAAGTGAAACGACCGTTGCACCGGCGCGATGAGGGTGTAGTCCCAGTTGCGCTTGGGCAAAACATCGGCGATCACGGCAAGCTCGCCGAAATAGTCGGCCATGTCGTTTTGGTAGGCGACATCGGCCACGGTGTACTGCACCTCGATCACATCGCCGGCCCGCAGATTCTCGAAGCTCACCACCTCGGCACGCGCGTCGTAGTAGAGGCCGTACCAGGGTTCGGAAAGGTCGCGATCGTCGCGCCCACTCGCCTGGGAAACCTCGACCTCCCCCCCGGCGGTGCGACGGAAGATGCGCGCCTCATGGATCTCCACTTCCTGCTCGCCGGGCACGTAGTGCACCAGCACCTCCTGGTTGTCGCGAGCTGCGCGGTCAGTGCGCAAGTGAATGATGCGCTGGATGAACGCGTCGGCTAGACCGTTGGGGTGCACCCGCGTGACGTGTCGGTCGAGCAGAATCACGGCCGGATCGCCGTCCGCTGCCGCCAGAGGCGAAAGCAACGCCGGCCGGCTCACCCTCTCGCCATCTGCGGCAAAGTTGCGTGCCAGATCCTCTACGCCGGCCGACCGGCGCGCCCCGTCCGGGGACGCGGCCAACGACTCGGCATACCGCCGCAGCACCGGCTGCTGAGGGCGTAGTTGCAGCGACCAGCGCAGGCTCGCCGCCGCCTCTTGCAAACGCCCCATCCGCGCCAGCAGACGCCCCAGCTCCTCGTGCAGGCGAGGCTCGTCGGGCAAGCGTAGCAAGGCATTGCGCAGGACCGCCTCGGCCATGGCCCCCTGTCCCGCTCCTTCGAACATATGGGCCTGCTCGATCGTGAGAAAATGCAGATCGGGTCGCCAGCCCGCCGCATCACCGTAGAGCTGGGCCGCGCGGCTCTGATCCCCGCGCCGGCGCGCGCCCCCGGCCAGGTCTCGTAGCAAGCCCGCATCAGAGCGACGCGTATTCCACAAGTTTCGTCTATCCTCCTCGGCGGCAGGCAAGCGCCCCAAGTTCTCAAGTGCGCGCGCGTGCGCCTCGAGAAATGCGGGCACACTTCTCGCCGTGGCGGGAAGCGAGTCGAGCCGCTGCAAGGCCGCAGCGTGAAGGCCAGCCTCGCGTTCCTCGCCCGCCAAGGCGAGCTGGGCCGGAACCGAAGTTGGATCGGCCGCTGCGGCCTCACGCCAGCGCTGGAGCGCCACCTCCTGCCGGTGCTGCCGCTGCGCCAGATCGCCAAGCTCGGCCAGCAGTAATGCGCGCTCACCCGGCCCCGGCGCCAGCACCAGCGCTCGCTCCAATGCCTGTCGCGCGTCGTCCTCTTCGCGCGCCACTTGGCCCAGGAATACCAGCGCCGCATAACGGGCCGCCGGGAAAGGTGGCCCTGCGCTCGCTGCCTTGCCCGCCGCCACTTCGGCCGCCTTGCTCTCGCTGTCCTCGCCGCGCAGAAGATCGAGAATGCGCGCGAAGTCCAGCCAACGCGAAGCCGCCTCGCTCGTCGGGGCCTGCTCTGCACGCCGGCGCAGGATCTCTTCCAGATCACGTACAGGCGGTGGTCGGGCCGGTGGGGCGGAAACCGCCACGCCCGTGGCAGGCGCCTCTGCGTTTGCCATCACCCCGTGAAGGGGTGCCCCCTGGGGGTCGGTGAGGCGCAAGAACATTTGCCAGGTGCCGGTGGTCACGACCGTCTTCACCAGCAGCACACTCTCGCCGCGCGGAAGCCAGATCGCGGCTGAATCCTGATCCAGGGCGGCCGGCCGCACCACATCCCGACTCATCACCAGGCGGCCGTTGAGCCAGGCCTTCACTGGTCCGGGCGAGCCCAGACGCAAAGCCGCCCAGCGCCCCCGGTCGCTGTGCAGATACGCTAGTGCATATGCGACAGCATCGTTGTCCGGACGCAAGAGAGCCCCGAGCATGACCGCCCCCTGCCGCACCACCTCGGCGGGCGTCCGACGCCAGCACACTTGCCGCATCTTGCCCGGGTGACACTGACTTCCGCGCGGATCGGGCAGAGCCAGCTCGGCCGGAAAGATACGCTCCAGTCCACTGCGGCCCTGGGCATCGAAGGGCCCCAACACCCACAAGTCGCGCAGCAAGCCCAACCCGCGCCGGCGCGCGTCTGCCTGCTCGTGCTGGCCCGAACCGTCTTCCTCCAGGGAAAGGAAGTAAGACGCCTGCGCTGCCACCAGAGGATCCGCGCTCGGAGCATCCTTTCCCTCGACAAAGTCGCGCAACACGGCTGCCAGTCGCCCTGGGCCAAGCATGGCATCCATGTGCACCAGCGCGGCCAAGGACGACAGGGCCTCGGGCCTCGCCCTGCGGGCCAGCAGCGCCTTGCGTTCGGCATCAAATCGGTCCTGGTAGGCGTCACCTCGCGCTCCGCCTTCCCCCACCAGAAGTGGCCACGCGACGAGTAGCGCCCAGGCGCAGGCCGGCCGCCGGACAAACGTCATCTTCATCACGGTCCTGCGCGGATCTACGGCGCGAAGTAGAGCCCGATGGCCTCACGCAGAGCCAGGCGGGCGCGGTGCAGACGCGTCTTGACCGCAGGGAGCGACAGGTTAAGCAGATCAGCCGTCTCCTCGGTGGACAGGCCCTCCACGTCGCGCACCAGAAAAACCGTGCGCAGCCCATCCGGCAAGGCGTCCACCGCCGTCTGGATGTGGCGCCGCAGCTCCTCTGACTGAAGCTGCTCGTCCGGTCGTTGCGACCAATCCTCCGACGAGCCATGCCCGGACTGTTCCGTCCCCTTGTGCAGGACCGCGGGTTCGACGTCGTCCAGCATGACCTCGGGGTGCCGGTTGCGCGCACGCAAGAACATGAGCGCCGCATTCACCGTTACTCGATACATCCAGCTCCCGAACTGCGCCCGCCCCTCGAAGCCCGGCAGGTTCCGCCACGCCGATAGAAACACCTCCTGCAGGATCTCTTGCGCGTCGTTTTCGTTGCGGACGAAGCGCATGGCCAAACGGTAGAGCTTGTCTTCGTAGCGCCCAAGCAGCTCCTCGAACGCCACGACGTCCTTGGCGCGCGCACGCGCCACCAGCACCTCGTCGGTCAGGCCGGCCAGGGCAGACGGCTTTCCGCCGTCGGGGCTGTGATCGGTGTCACTTCGGGGCATCATGTCCCCCTCGCGGGAGGGGCCAAGAATAGGCTACTGTAGCCCGAGAGCATAGACCTTCGATCGCTTCGCGCTACACTTCGTCCCCGCCCCATGGTCCTCGCCGTCCTCAAGTCCCTCCGCTTTCATCAGTGGGTCAAGAACCTCTTCGTACTGGGGCCCCTGATCTTTGCGCGTCGCGTTGACGACCCGCGGGCCGTGGTTTCATCGGTTCTGGCCGCGGCCTGCTTCTGTCTGCTGTCGAGCGCTGTGTACGTGTTCAACGACATCGTCGACGTGGACAAGGACCGTGCCCATCCCTTGAAGCGCTTGCGTCCCATTGCCTCGGGCGCATTGCCCGTGGGTGCCGCTCGTTTGCTCGCCGCGGTCCTGGCCCTGGTCGGTCTTTGCGGCAGCTACCTCATCTCCCCCACCCTGCTGGCCATCGCCGCCGCATACCTTGCGCAAAACGTCGCCTACTCCTTCTGGCTGAAGCACGTCCCGTTCGTGGACGTGGCATGCATCAGCACGGGGTTCCTGCTGCGCGTACTGGGAGGCGCCTCGGCCATCCCCGTGGACCCCTCGGTCTGGGTATTGCTGTGTACCTTGCTGCTGGCCGCGTTCCTGGGTTTCGGCAAGCGCGCCCACGAGCTGCGCGTGGCGGGAAGCAAAGGTGGCAACCAGCGTGTGGTGCTCGACCGCTACCCGCCCAACGTGCTGCGCGTGCTCCTCTACCTGCTTGCGATCTTGACCGTGCTAGCCTACCTCCTCTACACCCAGTCGCCCCACGCCCGTACCTTCTTCGGTACGCGCCGTCTGGCCCTCACCGTGCCGTTCGTGGCGTTCGGCGTCTTTCGCTTCATCTGGATTGTCCAGGGCAAAGTCGACAGCGAAAGCCCCACCGACTCCATGCTCCGCGACCCGCCCTTCCTCATCAACCTGCTTGGCTATGCCGTCGCCATCATGGCGATCTTGTACGGGGGTTGGTGAAGGAAAGGATTGGGGCTATCCGCGCACGCAGTTGCGTCCCGCGTTCTTGGCCTCATAGAGGCGCTCGTCCGCGTGTTTGACCAGCCCCGCCGCGTCTGTGGTTTCTTGGTCCAGGGCCGCCACGCCCAGAGAGATGGTGACGTCCATCTTGACGCCCTCGAAGCGGAAGTCCGTGAGCTCCACGATGCGCCTGATCTTTTCCGCAAACTGACGGGCGTTGTGACCGTCGATCTCGGGCAGCACTATGGCGAATTCCTCACCGCCATAGCGCGCGAATAGATCCTCACGTCGGATCTTGTTCTTCACGGTCGCCGCCAGGGTCTTGAGCACCGAATCACCAGCCAAATGCCCATGGGTGTCGTTGACCTGCTTGAAATGGTCTATGTCGAACATCACCAGGGACAATTCGCGCCGATAGCGGAGGGCACGCGCGATCTCGCGCTCGATGCATTCCTGGAAATAGCGTTTGTTGAAGATCTGGGTCAGGCCGTCGACGGTGGTAAGCCGATAGATCTCTTCGTGGTAGGCGCGCTCAATGTTGCCGCCGGAAAGAAACTTAAAGATAGTACGGCCGATCTTGATGAAATCGCCATCTTCCAGCCCGCGCTCGTCGATGAGCTCGTCGTTGACGTAGGTGCCGTTGGTCGATCCGAGATCGCGAATCCGGATCACACGCCCGGAGTTCACAATCTTCGAGTGCGCGCGCGACACCGACTCCTGATCGATCTGGATGTCAGACTTGGAGGATCGTCCGACGACCAAAGTCGGCGCTTCCAGGTTGTACTTGCGGCCCAGGTCAGAACCGTAGATCACCACCAAGCACGCCTCCTTGGTGGGCGCGTGTTCGGCAATCTTGTTGATGCTGGTGACGACCGTTTTGGCCCGAACGTGATCGGAATCGACAAGGCGGTCGGCTTGTTTGGGCGGAACCCGTGGCAAGTGAATCTTCAGGTTAGGACAGGACCGCCACCGGGTAAAGGCGGATAAGCATGTATGTCTTCTCGATACATTGTCCTACATGCGCGACCTCGTGGTCACGGGATGGGTATCATTGGTCACGCTTCGGATCTGGTGTCGCCGAAAGCACCCCGGCACTGTCGCTGAAAATCCACAAATGCCTGAGACTCAGCGCGGCTGTTGTTTCGGGCGGAAAGATTGGCAATCAGGTTGATGAGCGGCTTGCGGCGTGGCCACAGGCTGGCCCACACCCGGCGCAACACGCCCAGCATCGAGTAGAAGCTTCGGTTACAGGCGACCATCTCCCGGATGGCAGCGTCGAGTGACAGGCGCTGGTAGCGGGCTACCGGAAAGGCCAAGGTGTAGTAGCGCCAGTCTTCCGGAAACGCGTTGAGAGCGATGCGGTTCTCGCCCTTCATCTGGTTCCACAGGCGGGTGCCGGGAAGGGGCGTGAGAAACAGAGCATTCAGGCTGTCGACGCCATACTCTCTTGCCGTCATGGCGACGCGCTCTCCGATGCCCGCCTCGTCGATGTCGAGGCCGATTATGAAAGAGCCCATGACCTGAATGTTGTGCCGCTGGATCCGGCGCACTGAGGCGCGAAAGTCCCGGCTCTTCTGTAGATTGAACTTCTTCCCCAGCTCGCTGAGGCCCTCGGCGCTCGGGGACTCGAAGCCGATGAAGACACCACAGCAGCCCGCCGCGCGGGCCAGCGCCGGGACCTCTTCATCGTCCGCGAAATTGATGGTGGCCTGGGCGATCCATTCCTTGCGCAGCTTCGCCTTGGCCAGGGCACGAAAAAGCTCCTTGGCTCTGGCGATGTGTTCCGGGCGGGTACCGATGAGATTGTCGTCCACCACCAGTACCCGCTTCTCCGGGATGGTCAGGAACTCAGCCACGACATCCTCAACCGGGCGTTGCCGGTATTGCGTGCCATTGAACGTGGTCACACTGCAGAAGCTGCAGTTTAGGGGACAACCACGAGTGGTCTGGATAGACCCGAACGCATAGCCCTCGGGCAGCAGGTCTTGCCGCGCGGGCACGAACGCGTCTGTCGGGACGTGCCCTCCGTCGTACTGGCGCTGCAACCTGCCGCTCTTGAAATCATCGAGTACCCGCGGCCAGACGGTCTCCGCTTCCTTGGTCACCACCGCATCCACCCGCGCCAGGACTTCGTCCACACACATGGTCGCGTGAATGCCACCCATCACAACCGGGATTCCCCGGCGACGGAAATCCGCGGCCAACTGGTAGGCGCGCGGAGCCTGGGAGGTGAAAGCCGTGATGCCCACGAGGTCAGGCCGGGGCAGCGCCGCGTAGTCCGGCAGCTTGACGTTCTCGTCCAGAATCGTGACTTCCCACTCCGGCGGCGTAAGGCGCGCCAACACCATCAGGCTAAGGGGTTTCCAGACTCGGTAGTGGTTCCACCGATTCCGCTTGGCCGTGACACATGAGACCAGAGAATTCGTAGGGTTGATTAGATAGAGACGAATGTTGCACCCTCGCTGGTGGGCAAAACGCTACAGGTTGACTATTTCCGCGCGGATCGTCCAGATTATAGTTCAGTGCAAAGCACTGTTGCATCTTGTTCCCGACGGACGAGACAGGTACACTAGCCTTGGCTTCGGCCTGGGTGTATGCATGTCGTTGCTGTACGAATGGCTTGACAAGGCCGCAGGCGCGCGCCAGGGAGCCATGGGAGGCGGGCAGGCGCTGATCTATCGGGACACCTACCTCTCGTGGCCCGGATTGCGGCATCGAGTCAATCGACGCGCAAGTGAGCTGAAGGGCTTCGGCATCGAGGCGGGCGACTGGGTTGGCCTCATGCTGGGCGGCGTGCCGGACTTCGTCGTGCTGGCCCTCGCCCTCTCCAAGCTGGACGCCGTCGTGGTGCCTCTCGATCCAACCCTCGGCGGACGCGACCTCAACATGGTTTTCGCGGCTGCCCACCTGCGGGCGCTGGTCACCCGGCCGAACACCCTTACCCCCTTTGCGGCCCCTGCTGGTGCGCCGCCTGCGGACGGAAGCCACGAGCGACCTCGCGCCGTGCTCGAAAGCCGTCGCCGTGTATCCGGCACCCTGCTCACTTGTGCCACCTTCGAACGGAAGCCCCTCAAACTGCACGTGGTTCCCGAGGTCGTGCTTTTCACCTTGGACGCTGGTGGGGATCCCAAGGGTGTGGTGCGCGAACGCCGCCAACTGGAAGGCATCGGCGCCGCGGTGGGTGCGACGCTGGAGATCGACGCCAAGACCCGCGTCAGCACAGCCGCCGGATTGCATACCAGCCAGGGCTTCGACCTCGGCCTCTGCGCGGCGTTGGCCCAAGGCGCCGGTTTGGTCCTCGACGATGAGTTTGTCGCCGCCCGCCTGGCCAAGTTGCTTTCCGAGCACGGCGCTGATGTCCTGGCTGCCACGCCCGCGTTGTTCGCGGCCATGGCGCGCATGCCCACGGCCAAGCCGTGCCGATCGCGCCGCACCCGCTGCATCAGCTCGGGCGAGTCGCTCACCCCGGCGGTGGCGCGGGCCTTCCGCAAACGATTCAAAGTTCCCCTGTTCTCCTGCTACCAGGCCGTGGAGACCGGTCCGGTGGCCATTGATCTGGCAGGTCGCAATCCCACCACGGTCGGCCTGCCTTTCGCGGGTGTCGAGATTCGCACCGCCGATCGCCAGGGCAACCAGATGCCCACCGGCGTGCGCGGGCTGGTCTGGGTGCGCGCTGCAGGCGTTTCGGCCACCTTTGTCCCGCCGGTCAGGCTACGCACGCGCGACAGCGAGGTGCCCATCGGGCGTGGTCTTCGCGACGGCTGGTTGCGAACCGGAGACATCGGTAGTCTCGGCCGGGATGGTCGTCTGACTCTATTCGGTCGGGAAGATGACCTGGTCAAGGTCGACGGCCGGCGTGTGGCTTTGGGCGAGGTGGAAGGTTGTCTGGAGGCATTTGCGAACGTGCGCAGCGCCGAGGCCCGCTTGGAGCGTGACGAGGTCGGCGGTTCACGGGTGATCGCCCGTGTGCAGCGCGATGGCCGATGCACACCCAAGCAACTCATCGACCACTGTGCCAAGCACCTCGCACCGCACAAGGTGCCGGCGCGGGTGGAGTTCGGCGAAGGTGGATAGAATTGCTATCTATTCAAGCAGCGGGTGCAACTCAGCCTTGACCAGCGCCGAGCCACCGTCGGCCACCGTGATCTCCTCGAAGTGTGAGTAGTAGCTCGGGTGACGAATCTCGACCCGGTAGAAGCCTGGCCGGATAAAACGATCCGGCTTCGCCCACTGTGAGACCCGTCCCATGGGCACGTCGTCGAGCAGCACGGTGGCATCAGGCACGTTGCATTCGACCCGGAAAGCCGCCGAGCCCTCGGATCTCAGCGAAGCACAGCCGGCGAACAAGAGAACAGCGAAAAGGACGAGCACAATCGATTTCATGGCTTTGTTGCAGGAGGTTCGTCCCCTGCCCCCGCTTGTGGATCGCCGGCTTGCACCAAACGAACTTGGAGTGTCACCCGGTCGCCCGGCGGCTTCAGTTCGGTCACCAGCAGCCGGCCTGCGACGTCACGAAGGAGAGCAGCCTCAATCTCGCGGCCGCTCATGCGCGTGAATACCCGTATCTCGGCCTGGTTGGTGGTCACCTGACGGACCTCAGCCGCATTCACCGCGCCCAACCGCTTTGCCACCTGAATCAGTGCCATGAGGGCCGCCGGCTCGACCACATCCAGATCCAGCGTCACATAGCGCGCGTCCGCGGGAGTCGGCCGCAGGAGTGCGGCTAACTGCCTTGCCAAGGCATCCGCAGCGCGCTGCGCACACGCAAGCCGCGCAGCAGTCTCGTCGCCGGCGAATCCCCGTTCGTTGCGCTCGAGGATGCTTGCCCTTGCGCCCGAGCCCGCAGACAAGAGCCGCGCGCGCAGCTCGCAGCGCACAGAAACGCGGGACGCCCCGCGAATCGAGCCTTCGGCAAACCAGGTGGCCGCCAACCAAAGCGCTCGCGCCGCCTGGCGAGCCGCCGCGGCCACCAGCGGGGCCTCGTCGCCCATAGCAGCCGACTGTGCCTGGACGCCGACTGCGCTCAGCGCCTTCATCACCATCGTGCTGACTTCGTCGGGCAGGTCACCGCCCACCAGGATCGATGGTCCCGCGGGCCGACCGGACGCGGTCGAGGGCTCCCCGGCGGTCGTTCCCCGCGCGCGCTCCATCTCCCGCCGAAGCAGGGCCGTATCCACATCTGCGTCGATCTGCACACGCAAGCGGCCGTTGCCTTCTTCTTCCTCGAGGATGCGGTAGCTGCGCAGGAAGCGCTGGCCGCGGTTCGCGAACGATGCCTTGAGCTGCACCAGCCCAGGCGAAAGAGGCTGCGCCTCACCGCCACTTTCCTTGAGCAGGTCCGAAAAGGCACGCTCGACCGTCTGACGAAACGCATCGGCAAGCGCGCGCTGCTTGGCCATGACCGCGTTGCCGTTCACCACGAGCGCCTCGGCGGTGAAGACGTGCTCACCGGGCTGCGCAGCGGCCGGCATGGCAAAGGCAATGACCGCCAGCATGCCCGCCAAGCCGAAGGGCGAAGTCGCAACCCTGGTTGCAGCCGCAGGTCTCAGCTTCGTCATGGCAGGACCTTCTGAAGGTAGATCACAACCGGTCCGCCGGCGAGCGCATCAAGCGTCGCCTCGGACCCCTTGGGAAAAACCAGCCGTCCTTTGTCGTCGCGGCGCACGCGGATTGCACCTGCCGGTGGCGGACCTTGCCGATAACGCACGCATCCCACGACGATTTCTTTTCCGCCGTCTACCACCGAGGGAGCCAATTCCAACGGCATCGCAGCAACCGCAAAAGCAACCGGCTCCGTGGCCGTAGTCGCGACGGGCGCACGCGCTGCGCGCGGGGGCTGGTGGGGTGGGCTGTCCGTCCCGAAGCCCCCGAAGGGGGTGGCCGCGAGGGGCGCGCGAAGCGCGCGGGGTGGCGGGGTGGGCTGTCCGTCCCGAAGCCCCTGTGGGGCGACGGGCGCGCGCGAAACGCTTTCCACCAGATCCTCGAACTTCACCCCAACCCACAACACCACGCCTCCGTTCGACTGGTACTCGATGCGCGTCGTGCTCGCATGGCCCAGCGCCGCGTCGACTTGTTTCTCCCCCAGCCTTCCGTTGCCTCGCACGGGCAGCGCACGCAGGGCCACCCTCAGTTTCTCCATCGCAGCAGCACGGGCACGCCTCTCCGCACCCGGCCGAGCCGCATCGGGCGACGGCATGCGTATGTCGACTGCTGCGCCTGCGCTAGCCGTGACCGAGCCGGCCGACCAATCCACCTCAGCCCCAGCCAGGGGACGAACCAGCGGGGCGGGCGTCGCGGGCGCCGGAAAAAGACCGGCCACGAGCACGACCGTCCGGCACCAGGAGCCTATTCCCATTCTATCGTCGCTGGCGGTTTGGACGAGATGTCGTACACCACGCGGTTGATTCCGCGCACCTCGTTTACGATACGCGACGAGATGTTGGCCAGCACGTCATGCGGCAGGGGCACCCAGTCAGCCGTCATGCCGTCCTTGGAATGCACAGCGCGCAGGGCGAGCACGTTGGCATAGGTACGCTCGTCGCCCATCACACCCACGCTGCGCACCGGGAGGAGAACCCCGAACGATTGCCAGATGGTCTCGTAAAGGCCAGCCGCGCGGATCTCCTCGTCGATGATGCCGTCGGCTTGGCGGAGGAGATCGCAGCGTTCCTTGCTGACTGGCCCCAGAATACGCACGGCCAGCCCCGGTCCTGGGAAGGGTTGGCGCCAGAGCAGGTCGTGCGGAAGATTCAGTTCCTCTCCCAATGCGCGCACCTCGTCCTTGAACAGCTCGCGCAGGGGCTCCACCAGCTTCAGGTTCATTTTTTCGGGCAGGCCGCCCACGTTGTGATGGGACTTGATGGTGGCAGACGGGCCCTTGTGCGACACGGATTCGATGACGTCGGGATAGAGCGTTCCCTGCACCAAGAAATCGGCCTTGCCAGCCTTGCGCGCCTCTTCCTCGAACACAGCGATGAACTCACGGCCGATGATCTTGCGTTTCTGCTCGGGGTCTTCCACGCCGGCCAACTTCGTGAGAAAGCGCTCGGCCGCGTCGACCACCACCAGATTCATGCGAAAGACGCCGCGAAACACACTCTCGACTTGGGCCGACTCGCGCGCACGCAGAAGGCCGTTGTCCACGAAGATGCAGGTCAGCCGGTCGCCCACCGCACGATGAACCAGCGAGGCTGCCACCGACGAATCCACACCGCCCGAAAGGCCGCAAATCACGCGGCTCTGGCCGGTCTGCTGCTTGGCCTTCTGGATCGCCTCATCGACGAAATTGGCCATGGTCCAGGTGGGCTCGCAACGGCAGACACGGAAGAGAAAGTTGCCCAGGATCTCTTGGCCGCGCGGAGTGTGGGCGACCTCGGGATGGAACTGCACGCCCCAGAACTTGTGGGAAACAGACTCCACGGCCGCGAAGGGGCAGTTGTCACTCACTCCCAGCCGACGAAAGTCAGCGGGCAGCGACTCGACCCGGTCGCCATGACTCATCCACACCGCAAACTCATCGCCCACCTCGAAGCCAGCGAACAGCTCGGACGAGGTCTCCAGTTTGACCGAGGCGCGACCGTACTCGCGCATCTCCGCCGGTTCGACCCTGCCACCGAGGAGCAAGCTGGAAAGTTGCACGCCGTAGCAGATGCCGAGGATGGGCACGCCCAGCGAGAACAATTCGACGTTCACTCGCGGGGCACCCTGGTCGTACACCGATGATGGCCCACCCGAGAGGATGATGCCCGCCGGCCGCATGGCACGTATCTTGTCAAGCGGCAAGTTGAAGGGATGGATCTCCGAGTACACCTTCTGCTCACGAACCCGCCGCGCGATGAGCTGCGTGTACTGCGACCCGAAGTCCAGGATGAGAACAATCTGTTTGTGAGACATCGGCCCCTTCAAGCTACTGTTCGACTCTATAATTCGGAGCCTCTTTGGTAATGATCACGTCGTGGACGTGCGATTCGCGCAGACCCATCTGGGTGATCTTGATGAAGCGCGCTTTGCTGTGCAGCTCGGCTATGTTCCGGCACCCGCAGTAGCCCATGCCTGAGCGCAGGCCACCGATGAGCTGGTACATCGATTGCGAGAGACTTCCCCGGTAGGGCACCCTTCCCTCGATTCCCTCGGGCACCAACTTGGCGTCGGCGGTGACGTCGGACTGAAAATAGCGGTCCTTGCTGCCCACGCGCATGGCGCCCACCGACCCCATGCCCCGGTACACCTTGTAGCTGCGGCCTTGGTAAAGGATGATCTCGCCCGGCGCCTCGTCGGTGCCCGCGAACAGGCTGCCGATCATCACTGTGTGGGCACCCGCCGCGATGGCCTTGGTTATGTCACCCGAGTACTTCACCCCGCCATCGGAAACGATGCGCACGTCCAGCTTGGCCAGAGCGCGCGCGGCATCAGTCACCGCCGTCATCTGAGGAACACCGATGCCGGCGATCACTCGGGTGGTACAGATCGAACCCGCGCCGATGCCCACCTTAACCGCATTGGCGCCCGCTTTGGCCAAGGCCAGCGCACCCTCGGCGGTCGCCACGTTGCCGGCGAGTATCTGCGCCTTGGGGAAAGTCTTGCGAATGTCGGCCACCGCTTCCAGCACGGAGCGAGAGTGACCATGGGCGGTGTCGATGCAGATGACGTCGGCGCCCGCCTGCAGCAGGGCGGCGGCGCGCGAGGCCCGGTCAGGCCCGGTACCCACTGCAGCACCCACGCGCAGACGGCCCAGGTCATCCTTGACCGCGTCCGGGTGCTGCTGAGCCTTCTCGATGTCCTTTATGGTGATGAGCCCGCGCAGCCGGCCGGCGTCGTCCACCACCAGAAGCTTCTCAATGCGATTCTTGTGCAGCAGCTCCTTGGAATGCTCCAGGCTCAGCCCCTCGCGTGCGGTGATGAGCTTGGTGGTCATGAGATTTCGCACCGGCTGGTCCAGGTGCCGTTCAAAGCGCACGTCACGATTGGTCAGGATGCCGACCAGGCGGCCATCCTCGGCCACCACCGGCAGACCCGATATCTCGTAGCGCTTCATCAGCTCAAGTGCCGCAAAAAGCTTCTGATCAGGGCCGATGGTGACCGGATCCAGCACCACCCCGGTCTCAGCCTTCTTCACCTTGCTGACCTCCAGCGCCTGTTCGTCGATGCCCAGATTCTTGTGAATGACGCCAAGACCACCGTCGCGCGCCATGCTGATGGCGGTGCGCGCCTCGGTCACGGTGTCCATGGCCGCCGAGATGATCGGGTTGGCCAAGAGAATACTGGGGGTCAGTTCGGTGCGGACATCGACATCCTTGGGCAGAACGTCGCTCTCCGCAGGAACCAGCAGCACGTCATCGAAGGTGAGGGTTTCGCGCAGTGGACCGTCGGGCAGCATCTTGGGAGATTAGCCGAGCGCATGGCGCCCATTCAAGTCCGGTTTTCTGTATCTACCTCTTGCTCGGCTTGGCCGGCGTACAGCTCTTCAAGATCTCTTGAGCCTTGGCCTTGGCACCAGGCTTCACCCCGGCAACGGCGGCGAACTTGTCCAGCTCGCTCTTGGCCGCGGCGCAGTCACCGTGAGCCACCAGGACCTTGCCCAGCTCGTAGCGGGCCAGGGCATAGCTGCCGTCGAGGGCGACGGCGGCCCGGCATTCTTCCAGCGTCACCACGGCCTTGATTTCTTTGTCGGCAAGCGTGCGGCAGTAGTCGGCAGCGATGGTAGCGTTCTTCGGTTCCAGCTTGCGTGCCCGCGCCAAGGCGTCGGCAGCCGCGGCTGGCTGTTTGCGCCGCATCTCCATCCGTCCCAGCTCAGTCCACGCCGCAGCCAGATTGGGGTCTGCTCTGCTGGCCTTCTCGAACGTGGCGCGCGCTTCGTCGTACGCCTCCTTTTCGGAAAGCAAGAGACCCAGGTAGGTCAACGCCACCGCGTCGTGCGGCGCCAGGCGCGCCGCCTGACGTAGCTCTGCCACAGCGCCGTCGATCTCACCGGTCTTGCGCAACGCCGCGCCTAGGCTGACGTGAAAGTTGGCGTCGTCGGGCCGCAGGCGCACAGCCTCGCGGTACGACTTGACCGCTTCGGCCGGCTTGCCCTGTGCATCGCGCACGTGGCCCAGGTTGGAGTGGGCGTCGGCGTACTTGGGGTCGCCACTGATGGCGGCCTGGATCTCCTTCTCGGCAGCAACCGTCTCGCCCTTGTCTAGCAGCATGGCGCCCAGGTTGTTGTGCGCGGGCGCGAACCGCCCGTCGTGGCCAATCGCCTCGCGGTACGCCCTCTCCGCCCCAGCCAGGTCGTGCCTCTTCTCCAGCACCACGCCCCGCAAGTAGTGCGCCTGCGGGTCCTTGGGGTCGGCCTTGGCCGCCGCCTCGAAGGCCGCCAGCGCACCGGCCAGGTCGCCCGCCTGAAAAAGCTTCTGCCCCCGTTTCAGGTGGGCCGCCGCGGGATTCTGCGGCCCTGGCGGCGCTCCGCCCTGCGCAAGCATGATGACCGCAGCAACCGCAGCAACATTAAGCATGGGCTGATGTTCAGCGCCAGGCGGACAATGTGTCAACGTGAATAGTCACCCGATGCCGTAGGGCGAGATTAAGCCACGCCTTCGAGGACTACGGGCGGCTGGCCAGTTGTGGCGGTTCAGCCTCGCCCCCTACCCTTTTCGTCCCGCCGACGTCGGCAGCGCGTGCTTGAGTGCATCCGCCAGTGCATTCAGGCGCGCCGGATCGGTCAACTTTCCACCCATGGCAATGTCCCTGACGTAGAAGATGTCAGCCACCCGATCGCCGGCCACCCCCACCCGCGAACGGTGGATGTCAAGGCCGTGCTCCGCCAGGGTTCGCGTGATGGTGTAGAGCACGCCCGGCTTGTCCTCGGTGAAGATGTCGAGCACGGTGAAGACTGGGCTGATCTCGTTGTCCACGCGCACCTCGGTGGGTGGCACCTCGGGCTTGGCCCGGTCGATGATGGACGCCGCGTGCGGCCGCCGCGCCACCAGCGTTTCGACGCTCACGTGCCCGGCCAGTACGGCTTCCAGGTCGGCCCGGATGCTGGCGATACGGCGCTCGTCAGTCACCGCGCCGTCGGGCTCCTTGCGGATGCGGAACACGTCCAGAGCCTCGCCCTGGCCGTGCCCGGACACCGCCTCACGCGAATAGATGGCCGCGTCCAGGATGTCGATGCGGTTGGCGAAAAAAACGCCCGCGACCCGGGCCAACAGCCCGGGCACGTCCTGGGCCACCAGCACCAGCTCGGAGGACGTTCCCCGCGGGGAGTGGTTCACCTCGATGGCGCAAGGCCCTTTGCGGCCCAGCGACAGGCGTAGGTGCGCGGCGATCCGCTCGGCCTCGTTCTCGGTGAAGTAGCGGTCGGGCAGACCGGCGAAAAGGTCGGCCAGCGCAGGCCCATCCACCTCGCCAGCGAGCCGCAGCGCCGCCTGCCTCTGCCTATCCTGGACCAGTTCAGCCTTCTCGGCGTGCAAGAGATCCGCGCCCCGCCGCATGAACTTGAGCGTCCGCTCGAACAATTCGGCCATCAGCTCGCTTTTCCAGTGGGTCATGGTCTTGGGACCGGTGGAGGCCAGGTCACAGAAGGTCAGCAGGAAGAGCTGGCGCAGTTTCTCCTCGTTCTCGCAGCCTTTGGCAAAGTGCGCGATGAGGCTGACGTCTTCCAGATCGCGACGTTGCGAGGTGTGGCTCATGAAGAGGTGCTCGCGCACCAGGAACTCCACCAGCCGCACGTCCGCCGGGATGAGACCCAAGCGCGCGGCAATGCGTTCGGAGAGCACGGCGCCCTTTTCGTCGTGTGGCGAGCCGAGGGGCTTGCCCACGTCATGCAGGAGCACGGCCACGAACAGGGCCAACCGCCGCCTGACTGCAGGAAACTCGGCTGACACCTGCGGGTATTCCCTCGCCATCTCGCCCCGCGCGATGGCCTTCAGGGTGGCCACCGCGTAGAGAGAGTGCTGGTCCACCGTGTACACGTGATACAGGTCGTGCTGCACTCGGCCCACCAGCGGCTCCCACTCCGGAATGAGCGCGCTGACGAGTCCCAGGTCGTGCATCTGTTCCAAACGCGAGGGCGTGCCGGCATCGCGGGCGTCAACCAAGACCTGCAAAAAGCACGCGGCCGCTTCAGGATCTTCGCGTAGGGCCACGCCTCGGGTCGCGGCGTTCTCGACCACCAGGTCAGCCGTGCGCCGACCCACGGCCAGGTTCGATTCAATTGAAAGTGTAAAAAGCCTAATCATCTCTGATGGTTTGTTCTCGAAGATAATGTTATTCTTTACCTCGATCGCGCCGTCCGAGATTTCGAAGCTCAGGTCCCCCTTGCCGCCCTTGCGCATGGCCTGCACGGTCGGCCGATGGCTGCGGTCTGTGCCCACCCGCAGTAGCAGACGGGAGGTCTGCTGGCTGACCGTCCGTGCGTGCTTCTGAAAATCGTGCATGAGCGCCTCCACCGCAGGTGCCGCGGCGGGGCGGACCTCGCCGGGAGCCGATGTGGCGTCCGGGTGGAAAAGCGGCGCAATGCTCTCCTGGAGATCGAAACGAAGCTGCTCCTGGCGCCGACCAGCGGTCAGGTGCACCGCTGTGCGCACCCGCAAGAGCCAGTCCCTGGCCGCTTCCATGGCTGCAGCTTGACGGGCCGACATCTCGCCCATCTCATAAAGTTTCTGTGGATCGGCGGTCTTGAAGCCGACCTGGGCTGCCCAGCGCCCCACGCATAGATCACGAATTCCGCCTGGACCGCTTTTTAGGTCAGGCTCGAGCATGAATATCGTGTCACCGAAGCGAGAATGGCGGCTGTACTGCTCCGAACGCAGGCGTGCCACAAAGCCATCGGCCGAGGCCTTGGCCACTCGTGTCTGGTAGCTCGACAAGAACCGATCCGCGAGATCTCGGTTGCCGGTCAGGAATCGCGCATCGAGCAAGGCGGTGGCCGCAGCCAGATCAGTGGCTGGCAGGGCCAAGGCATCGGAAACCGAACGCACCGCATGTCCTGCGTCCACCTTGGCGTCCCACAGGGGAACCAGGATGGCGCGGGCCAGGTCTTCCACCGCGCCGCCAGGCGACTTCGCGCACAGAAAAAGCAGGTCCAGGTCAGAATACGGAGCTAGCTCGCGCCGGCCGAACCCGCCGGTGGCCAGGACGGCGATTTCGGAAGAGGTTCCCTTGCGCGCACGGGCCAAGTGAAAGCCAAGCAGCTCGGCGATGACCGCCTCCACCTCGTGGGACAGTTGCTCAGCCAGCGCCACGCCGGGTTGGCCAGCGCGCAATCCCGCCACAGCCTGGTCGCGGGCTGCGGTCATACGGGCGGAGATCCACTTGGCCGTGGGTTGGAGCGGCTCGGTCATAGCTTGCGCAGAATCCATACCCGCTCGCTGCCAGAATGTCGACCGGATGAAGCGCGAGGCGTTGACGGATGGCCTTGGCTGCGGCACCGTATGGCCCATGGCTGAAATCGAGCTCGGTCCCCTTTCCGATCGCCTCGACGATGACGAGATGAAGACTCTGCGCAAGTTGGTGGAACTGGCTGGCGCCCGCCTGACGGCTGTCGACGATCACACCACCCATACCATCGCCAAACGTTTGTCCGAGGACGCCATGACCGAGTTTCTCGACCGCCTGGAAGCCCACGACATGGCGGCCGACATCTATCTGCCGGTCGAGTTCGACGGGCGCCTGCACGTGGGCGACTTGCGGGTGGCCTCCGCGTTTTCCCTGTCCGAGACGCTGGAAGAGATGAAGGAAGAGCTGGCCATCGAGGATGACGACTTCGAGGAGGATGACGACGGGGATGACGACGAGGAAGAGGCGGAGGAAGGCACGGTCATCGAAGCCCAACTCCGCAACATCTGGCAACTCGTATTCGACGCGTGTGGCGAGTCACTGGACAAGAAGGTGGCCCTTCACCTGAAGGTTTGACATGACCGATCTGGTACTCACCCTCATCGGAATTGACCGGCCCGGCTTGGTCGAAGCGGTGGCTGAGGTGATCGCTGGCCATGGCGGCAACTGGCTGGAAAGCCGCATGGCCCACCTGTCTGGGAAATTCGCCGGCATTCTTCGCGTTGAAGTCCCGGCCGCCCAGGTGGCGCCCCTTTCCGCCGCGCTGGCCGCGCTGCAGGAGCGCGGTCTGCGCGTGATCGCCGAGCCGAGCGACGGCAGCGAGCAACCTGCGCCGGACGAGGCTCGCACCATGGACCTGGAGCTGGTCGGGCTCGACCGGCCCGGGATCGTGCGCGAGATCTCGCAGATCTTGGCCCGCAGCGGCGCCAACGTAGAGGAGCTGTCAACCAACCGTTCGAGCGCGCCCATGTCGGGCGAGATGCTCTTCTCTGCCAAGACGCGCGTCCGCCTGCCCCCCCATGCTGACGTGGCCCGCCTGCGCGCCGGGTTGGAGCGCATGGCCAACGACCTGATGGTCGAAATCAGGCTGGTGGAGACCGCTCTCGAAGCCAAGGGCCGAGCCCGATAGCTCTCCCCTACAGGCCTGGGTCCCGCACGCAAGGGAGGGGACTGCCACTTGCCCCCACAGCGCGCGCGTCTCTGAGTGTGACGATAAGCATTTGCAAGTTTGCTTGTCGTAAGCTAGGATACAGGTTATATCGTCCAAAACATTTCAATGAGTGAAGCACGCAGGTGCGGATCCGAAGGGACTTCTTGTCAATGAAGCTCACCTTTCTGCCGATAGCTAGACGGGTGAAATCCTTCCCACGCCGGCGGGTTCCCCACGCGACTAGGCTACGCACGAAGCTGTTTGTCCTGGTAGCCGTGGGCAGCACCCTGACCTGGACCGTGACGCCGCAGTTTGCCGACGCGCGGGTCAACCCGCTGGTGGTCATCGAGCGCCAGATCCGCAAAGCCAATATGCTCATCGTGCTCGATACCTCGGGCTCGATGGCCGGCGTGCCTGGCGGCCAGTTCCAGAACAGCGCCGAGTGCGGCGTCGACTGCGACAACGGTGTGAACTGCCGTCAGGGCGGCGTGCAAGGGGTCTGCAATGCTTGGAAAACGCGCACCTGCCTGTCAGACGCCGACTGCCAGCATGGCTACTGCACAGCGGACAACGCCACCATCTGCTCCGTTACTTCTGACTGCCCCCAACCCCCAGGCACTTGCACGTATGGCGGGACCTGCACATCCGCTGATGGCGGCTGCCCGGTCCAGAACGGCACCTGTTCGGCCACAGGTGCGTCGTGCAGTGACGAGAACCCCTGTGCCACCGTCAGCTATTGCAAGTACGGAACCAACGTCCCGTGCAGCACAAGTAACCCCTGTGTCAGCCCAATCGGCACTTGCTCCACCAACAGCGACGTGACCTGCAAGACGAACAGTGATTGTCCCAGAGGCACCAGCGGCGGGACTTGCTCGAACGGTTACACACCCTCTGGCGGCTGCAGCCAAGACACCGACTGCCCGATGTCCATGAGATGCCAGGCCAGCGGCGACAGGTGCCGCACAACCAACGACTGTCCTCTGTACACCAACAACGTGTGCCACGGGGGCTGGAACGATGGCAACCCATGTACAAAGGACGGCCAGTGTCCCTCGGGGAGCTGCGGGCCCCCACCGGCGAACACATGCACCGTCGGGACTCCCGACCTCTGCAACCTGCCCGTCGGCGCATGCGGCACCCAGCACACCAACACGTGCACGGCGATCACCAACACCTGCTCAGTTCAGGCCAATATCTGCACCATCACCAACAACGCCTGCCAGACTCCGACCAGCACGACCGACACCTGCGTGCCCAGTTCGAACGGGACACCCGGGCCGATCCGTATGTGTGTGGCATCGCAACTCGTGTGCTCCAGGGACTCCGACTGCGGCTCCGGCGACCTGTGCGGCCCCGCTACCTCGCGCACGGTGATCGCCAAACGCGCCATCAGCAAGGTGGTCATGGACAACTACGCATTGGTCAACTTCGGCCTCATGACTTTCTGGCAGGACGGCTACTATCCCTACTACAAGGTCCCAAGCGGTGGCACGACCCAAACCATCACTGCGTACGAGGACAAGCAGCAACTGATCGGGGCGCACTGCTACACCTGGAACCGCCAAACGAACACCGGCGGTCCGTCGGCCACCTGCACGATCTCCGGCCACCAGATGACCCTGCAATCCACCGCCGACAGTCGCTATCGCGTGCGCAAGGGTTGGTCTTCCTGGACCCGGTACGATGTCAACTTCTGCGGCGACTCGTGCAATATGCCGGACAACCTTGGCTGGGGCACCTACCAAGGAAGCTACTACCAGTACCAGCGAACCATCCAAACCCCGACGTCAACTCTCCTGGTCCGCGACACCTATGGCGGCCATGACATCACTGTCAACGACCCCAACAACAACCCCGTCAACTACACCTACTACACGCCGCTTACCAACTACTACAACGGCGGCCAAGCCCCGCCCATCGATGTGGCCAATTGTGGCTCCACCTGCAGCGCTACCTGTGGTGGACGCTGGGATACGCAGCTTGCGCCGTTCCTGGATACCTCCGACAACCCCGTCAATGCCCTGGCCGCAGCCCAAGCCATCACCGCTCAGATGGCCCACGCTGCTGACGGCGGGTTGATCACCTACTGGGGCACACCCACGGGCTGCACCCTGGAGAACGACGTAGCCAAGACCCCGCAAACCAGCGCGTACGCCTACATGGATACGGTAATAAAGGCCGATCCACTCTCCAAGATTCGCGCTGACTGTCGTAGCAACTTCGTGCTGCTGATTACCGACGGCCAGGCCAACGGCCCGGGCGACGTGGACAGCCAAGGCAACAACATTTGCGACGATACGCCCTGTTCCAAGGACAACCCAGTTACCGCCGGCTGCCATTGCAGGTCGGTCCTTGCCGCGTATGACCTCAAGCAAAAGCTGGGCGTGACGGTCTTTGTGGTGGGATTCTCGGGGGACGCGAGCGCTGGTCCGACCGCGGTGGCGAACAACAACGTGGCCAAGGCGGGTGGTTCCGGCTCTGCTTTCTTGGCCACCAGTGAAGACCAGTTGGAGGACGCCCTGCAATTGGCGATCTACACTGCGATTCAGGGCAACTACTCCACGTCGGCGGGCAGCACGTCGGCGGGCACTCAGCAAGCCGTCACGGTCGTGGAAGGCAAGTATGCGCTCGACTCGCGCATGGAGTTCCCTTCCTGGAAGGGGCACCTGTACGCCTACAACGTCACTGGCGCCACACCCGTGCCGGCCTGGGACGCCGGCACCCAACTCTCGAATACCAGCAACTGGATGAACCGCAGGGTCTACACCTGGGACGGCACCAACATGGTCAAGATCCAGGTCAACACCTCCACCGGCGCCATCACCAACAAAGCCGCATTGGCTGCGCTGGGCATGGGCGCCACCCCGGACGAGGCCGAGGATGTGGCGCAATGGGCCCTGGGAAGTCCTGCCTCGGGCAACCCTGCGGTGTTGGGAGCCATCGTGAACTCGACACCGATTGACGTGGCCAGCCCGGGCGACGTGCCGCTGCCGGGTGGGCACAACTTCTTCGTCAAGTACATGAACCGGCCCCATCTCATATATGTCGGCTCGTCGGACATCATGTTGCACGCGTTCTTTCTGGAAGACGCCAAGGTTGGCACCACCACGTATCCCGCTGGCAGCGAGGCATTTGCCTTCATACCGCCCGACCTTCTGAGCAATCTGCGCAAACTGTATGCGCAGGGCGGGCAGGATCTGAACCCCTACAATCATATCTTCGGAGTGGCGGACTCGCCCAAGGTCAAGAGCATGTGTGTCTCGAACTGCACCGACAACACCGCCGCCGTGTGGAAGACACTGCTCATCATGCCTGAGGGCTATGGCGGAAACAACACCTTCATGCTCGACGTCACCAACCCATTCGGCGCCAACGCACTGAACGATCCTCCCGTAACGGTGCAATGGCACACCGGGTACGGCGCCAGCGCCAGCACCTACAGCAACGTGTTGGGTAACACTGTTTCCTTGCCGGCCTTCTTGCTGAACAAGACCCCAAGTCTCAACGACTATGATGTCATCTTCACCTCGGGGTACGCCGTCACCGACGGCAACACCACGCAGGGACGCACGCTGGTCACAGCTTCGGCCATCAACGGATCCGTGATCTCGACCAGGAGCATGTCGCCGCCGGGCACCGCGTGCACGCAGGAATATACAGCCCTGACCGACGTGGCGACTGCGCGCGACTTTGCCAAGAATCAGAGCGACAAGCTCGTCGCCGCCTATCTCGGGGACACAGCGGGACAGCTCTGGCGCTACACCATAGCCGGCGGCCTGAGCTTGGCCTACAGCTTCACCTGCAACCAACCGCTGCACTTTTCACCCACGGTGGTGCAACTCGACCGAGACAGCGTGGCCTCCAGCCACGCACATGAGATCTACCTGGTCCAGGTGACCAACTCGAATTTCGACCTAGACACGGTGAACTTCCCTGCTTCGCAGATGATCTTCGCCAAGGAGCTCGCGCAGGCCGACAACAATGGGAACATCACCGGCGTCGTCAAAGACACTTCCTGGGGTAGCGGTGGCCAAATCGTACTCACCACCGGCACCAATCAAGTTTGCGGCGTAACCCACGTGAGCAATGGCACCGTAATCTGCGACACGCCCCTGCCCGCCAACGCGCGACCCACCTCAACTCCGCTCGGCATACTGAAGGCTGACGGGAATGGTTTCCAGGTGGTAACCATGTGGTACGCCGCCCCGTCGAATGTCTGCGACGACGGACAGACCTTTCTCACCATCCACCAAATGGCGTCCAACGCCGTCACCCAGCGGCTCGGCTACCCGATCACCAACCTCAAGAACCCGGCAACCTCGCCCGTGATCATAGGCGGCCACGTCTACGTGTTCGGCGGTGCCGGCGGATCCACGGACGTCACGCCGTACCTCCCGGACACGATCAGCGCAGGCAGTGCTGTGCAGGCATCACCCTATTCCGGACAGTTTGCGCGTCTCAATTGGGCCGAGGTTCTCGACTAATCACCGCGCAAGGTTGACCTCAACCGGTCTTAGCCCAGCCGGAGCCGAAATCTCCACGGCAACCAGTTTGCGCTCGGCCGGCACGAACACGCCCACGCGATGCACGCCGGCCGGCACAGGCACGCGGCTGACAGGGCAGAGCAGACCGGTTTCGACCTCGTCAATGAACACCGGGAATTTCCCAGGTGTGCGGCAAGCCACGTTGAGAAAAGCATCGCCGTGCACCGGGCCCACCACAGGCTCGAGTGCAACGCGGATCATGGCGCCCTCGCGCGCATCGAAGCTGGTGCGAAACATGTGGTATCCCGCAGCCACCAGCACCAGCCGCTTGCCGCCCGCGCCGGCCAGCACGTCGAGCGGGGTGTTGCCTCTCCAGATGCCGTCGACCCAGACCTGCGCGCCGTGAGGTTGGGTGTCGACGAACAGGTGATTCGGCGCACTCTCGGGCGGGGGCGTGTACGACGCTTCGACGACAAAACGTCCGGCCGGGAACACCGGGATGGGATCGCTCTCGGACACACGCAGCAAGGCCGCGTCCGCGGCTCTGGCTGGGCCAGCGTCAGGCAAGAGGGTGGGAACAGCGGGCAACCACGACTCCGGGGAACGCCGACGCGAGGTCCGTCTTGCTTGGGGTTCGACTGCTGGAGTCTCGCCCGATCTACGCTGCGCGATGGCGACGCCACGAGCAGCGCGTTTTGCAGCGAAGGACTGCGCCAGCCGGAAGGCAAACCAGCCGAGTCCTGCCACGAAGAAGACGCCGACTACTGCCATCATCACGACCAACCAGCCCGGACGCACCGGGCGGCCTTTGCTGACCACAGCTGCCGAGCCGCGGGACACGAGACCCGCTTCCCTTGCTTGAGATGTCACAGAGTCGCCGTCCGCCAGCGCCGAAACCGCGGCATCGTTTCCTGCACCATCGCGCCCAAGATCGTTGCGGACAGCCTTGCCGGCCACAGGCGGGTTGGCATCAGCCGCGACCGCGTGGCTGGTCAGCCATTCGCTCAACCAGCCGGCGGCCTGAGGCCGGTCCTCCGGATCGGGCGCGGTCAAGGCGCGGATGGCAGCGTTGAGGGCGGCCGGCACGCCGGGAATATCGCGCGAGGGCTCCCGCGTGCGCTCCGAAAGTTCTGCCAGCGATCGGGCCTCGAACGAAACCCTGCCGAGGAGAAGAAAGTGCAGAAGCGCCCCCAGCGAGTAGAGATCCGCAGCCACGCCGTGGTCGAGGGTTTCGGGGCCAATCGCCACGCCCAAGAGTTCCGGCGCCACGAACCACCATTTCTCAATGGGGTGGTCTACCAACCCGCGCACGGACGCAAACAAGCCGAAGTCCAGCACTACGACTTCCCCCGTGGGAGTCACCAGCACGTTGCCTGGACAGAGGCCCAGGTGGAATAGCGGCGGCTCGCCCGCGTGAGCGGCCGAGAGCACCCGCGCCATGTGCCCGCCGACCACGCTGACCATGGCAGGGGCCAACCCCGCCCGGCCAAGAGCGGCTTGTTGTAGAGCCGCCTGCAGCAGCCCGACGAGATCAACCCCGGGCACCCAGCGAGACGCGACGAAGGCCCCTGCTCCCTCCTCGCCGACCTCGACCGCGCGGCCAGCCTCCGCAGGCAGAGCTGCCAGCAGCCGCCGACCCGCCGCAAGGAACCGTGAAGCCAATCGCGGGTAGGCCTGCCGCTGGACGCGGTCCGCGCGCAGCAGCTTGACCACGAACAACTCGGCTTGGCTCGCCGCGCGTGGATCGTCACTCGCCAGGGAGGCACGGTAGCTCTCGACGACACCGTCGAACCCGAGCTGACCGTCTAGTTGGTACTTCCCGAGGCGAGGCAAGAAGGACACAGTCTTTCATCATAGTCCCACCTGAGCCGCATCGAGTGGTCGCTGTGGCACTCCGCAGACTGCGCTCGGCATTCGTCGCGGCCACAGCACAAGTCTTTGGACTATGGCTATCCAAATGTTCAGGCATCGAGGAAGAGCCTCTTCGCGGCAATCTGAGATGGGAACCCTAGGAGAGGGTTCGCTTCGCCCCTCGGCCCCCCACCCGCCACCNNGGTGCCGTGGCCAAGTGGTAAGGCAAGGGTCTGCAAAACCCTTATTCCCCGGTTCAAATCCGGGCGGCACCTCAGAAAAAGTGACGAGGATCACACCAAGTCGGCACCCATCCTGGGGAATTCGTCACAACCTAATCGTAGTGTGCTGGCGCCGCTCCCTGGCTATACTGGAGTAGTCTGCTTCTCGGTCCTCGCCTTTCTAGCAGAAAAATGGCCCGTACATCCGCCGCGCTACTTGTCGACTCAGACCTGAAGGGGCTTGAATCTCTCGTCTACGGCTTTCAGGGCGTTGACTGGCGCAGTACGGCGTGCCCTGCCCCAGAGCTGGCAGCCTTCTTGGTCAAGGCGTCTGGCGCGGACATCCTGGTGGTTGCTGCGCGTGAGCCTCACGACAAGACCTTGACGCTGCTTCGCCAGCTCCGCTCCAGCGAAGAAACTCGCACCCTGCCTTTGTTGGTCATCGGCCCCGCCAGCCTGCGTGCAAGCGTGCTCGACTGCGGGTCGATCGATTTTCTCCCCACGCCGGTCTTCGTGCGTGACGTGATCGCGGCCAGCCGAATTCTCGTCTCACTGGGCAAGCAAGACGCGCGCGAGCCGGGCCGCGAGCCAATCATCGACGGAACCCTCGCCGACTTTGGACTCTTCTCGCTCATCCGCGTGATGGGTGGACTGCTGCGCTCGGGTGTGTTGCAAGTCGCACGCGCGAATCACCGGGGCGAAATCCTGTTTTCAGAGGGCGAGATAGCCGGAGCCCAGGTGGGATCGCTAGAGGGCCCGCCCGCGATTCACCGTCTCCTGCTGTGGGAGGACGCGAAGGTCGAGCTGCGCTTGCGTGCGGTGGCCAGACGAGCACCGTTCAACCAGCGATTCGACCAAGTCATGGATGAAGCGGAACGCTTCGTGCGCGACTACAACCACGCCATCCAAAGCATCGGGCCCACCTCGTCAGTGTACGAGAAGAACGACGCGAAACTGGCAAGTGCCACGGTGCCTTCTGAGGTCACGCCGGTGCTCCGTCTGTGCGACGGGCAGCGCACGCTGACCGACATCGTCGACGATAGCCCCTTCCGCGTTTTCGACACTGTACGCATCCTCACCCGCCTGGTGGATCTCGGGGTCTTGGCCCGGCGGACGCCGCAAGACGGAACCGGCGCGCTCACCCCGCCACTGCAGAAGTTCTGGGAAACCGCCCGCATCGCAGGCCCTGAGGACAAGCTCGCACCCGCCTCAGCGCCGAAGCCGGCTCCAGCACGTGTTGCTTCGATCGACCACCGCATCGCTGTGCCGGATCGCCGGATGGGCCAGCGTCGCGTATCGGCTGAGACGCCGATTCGCGGCACGCCCATCCTCGGCATGGAGGCGGCCAAGGCCCCTGCATCTGGCGCACCTGAGGCCGCGCCGCTCGCGGCGTCCGTCGCGCAAGCCCCAAGTGCAAGCAAGGCCAGGGCCTCGGGCACCATCGACCTTCGCGTGACAGGCGACCGACGTCAGGCCAAACCCGATAGGCGAACCCAGCCGTCGGTTACCATCGACGCTGCCCTGGTGGAAGCTGCCACCTTGCCAACCCCAGCAGCCGCTCCGGTCGAAATCCCGGCCGCGCCCGCGGCGTCTACCGCACCCACTGTTCGCGTGACGGGCACGCTGCAGGTGGAGCCCTCATCGGGCCACTGGCGTTTAGGCGCGGTCGCGCCGACCCCAGCCAGCGGCGTTCCGGTCGAGATCGAGCCTAGGATTGCGCCCAATGCCAGCTCGACAGCGGATTCACCTACCGTTCCACTCCGGCGGTCGCCCACACCGGTTGTGCCCTCCGATGCTGAGGAATCAGAATTTGACAGGATCGGCGCCACCCCTGCCCCGATCGTTCTCACGACCGCCTCCCAGAGAGTCGCGGCCTCTGCCGTGGTGACGCCCGCTCCAGCCTCCTCGCACCCATCCGAGGCCGCTCCTGCTGCCAGCGTTCTGGCATCAGCCGCTGCAGGCGATGGGGCGCGCACCACCAAGGCGACAGGCACGCTCTCCGTCACTCCCTCGCAGCGATCAGCCGCGACTAAGACCCCGGGCCAAGGCGCTTCCGTCCAGCTCGATCCCGTCTTGGTGGCCGAGCTCGGCCGGCTGGAAAAAGCCACCACACCCATCGGTCCCCCTGAGTCAGCGGAACCACTGCGTGCCGGGCCGGCCCTGGTTGCCACGCGCGTGCAGCCGGACGCCGCGAACGCCGCTCCCGCTGTGCAGGCCCCCTCCTCTTCCCCGTCGAGGTTCAGCCACGCCGCCAAGGTGACAGGTACGCTTTCGGTTTCGCCTTCCTCGCGCTCTTCGGCGAACGCCCTCAAGACCCCACAGAGCGGCGTCTCGGTCGCGCTCGATCCTGCCCTCATAGCGGAAGCACAGAAGCTCGATGCGCCCAAGCATCGGCCGGCAGTCGCGCCGGGGCGCGGGTTGACCGGCGGAGCCGAGACCCGCACCGGCTCCCAGGATGCGGCCTCGGGCAAGAGCCAGACCCGCGGAACAAGCAGCGACCGCCCACCGGACGAGAGCCACCGCGAGGCAGCGCAGCCCGGCAGGGCCTCCGGCCGGATCAGTGGTACCTTCAACGATGTCGAGCGTGACTTCTTCGCCCGCGAGGCTGACCTTTACAAGCGCGAGGCCGAGGACAACTTCGCAGACCTCGATGAGCCTGCCAGCCGACGAGCCGCAAAGAACCCGCCTGGCCGACGGCCATCCAAGAGAAATGCCTGACGTCAGGGCAGCGCTGGCTGCGATGGCCGTTACTTTTCGTCCCAGACTAGTTCAATGCGGCCCATAGGGCTGGCAAACCTCAGGATGAGTCGACCACTTGCTGGACCGGCGAAAGCCTGCCCGCCATTGCTAGGGCGGGCGAAGCTGATCTCATAGCTGCGGGTGAATTCGGTGCGGCTAGGGAAGAACTTGCTCTCGTAGAGTTCAGGCAACTTCACAACTTGGATCGACGTGGGCCCCAATTCGGCCCCGGTGGCGTCAAGCAGAGTCACCCGCCAGGGCGTGTTCTTGCGCTCCAGATCGTTCCATTTGTCGGTAGTCGTCTGCACAGCCACATGGAATTCGCAACTGGCCCGCGACGCTTCAAGTTGCGAGCGCATGAGCGCGGCTCGATCGCTGTCCTCATAGATGCTCGCGTAGTACGCCACATAGGCCTGGCGAAAATCCCAGCTCTTGTAGGTCGCCCACGCTTCAATGACGGTGCCCGCGTCCAGATGCACCAGCCGCGCGTGTCGCGTCCAATTCTCGTAGACCGACAAATAGTCGGTTGGCCGATAGTCGTGTGTGGCGTCGGAGAAACTGACGGGCTTGGGAGACGCCTCGGCGCACCCGACCAGGGGCGCAGCACACGCCAGCCAGAGTCTCAGCACCCTGCTGCGGAGACACAGGGCGACCATTAGATGAACTCCCTCCGTCGGAAGAGTGTGTGCAGCGGTGCCTCCCGCTCCAGGACTTCGCGGCCACCTTCTTCGCGGTCCACCAGACCGACGATCAGGCTGACCTTGAGGCCAAATTCGCGCGCGCGCGCGATCGCCTTAAGGGCAGAGTCGCCCGTAGTCACCACATCCTCAAGGATCGCGACCGGCATCCCGGAACGAAGCAGCTTGCGCCCCTCCAACCACTGCGCGGTGCCGTGGCCCTTGGGCTCTTTACGCACGTAGAAGGCGTCCAGCGGCCGCGCGCCCAGGTAGCTGACCGTGGCAACCGCCGAGGCCAGCGGATCGGCGCCCATGGTCAGCCCCCCCACGGCCTCCACCTCGGGGGCGTTCTCGGCAATCACCTGGTTGAACAGCCAACCCACCAGGAAGTGGCCCTCGGCGCTCAACACAGCTTGCTTGCAGTCGATGTAGAAATTGCTCTTCTGCCCGGACGAGAGGATGACCTCGCGTTCCTCGTAGGACAGTCGCTTGAGAAGATCGAGGAGTCGAGCCCGGTTGCGTTCGAAAAGCTCACGGCCGCTCATGGCAGCGTTTTTACCACAGCGCGGCCCGCAAAGGGCGTGGTTCGCAACATGGAAAAGCTAGCCAGCAACCTATCGGATCGCGCTCCGCGAGAGCCTGGTTAGAGCCCGTCGAGCGGGTCGTTGGAGACCTGCTTCTTGTCCTTGATCAGCTTCTGCGGCGCCTCGGGCTTGGAGGTAGTCTCCTTCGAGGAGCGTGCGCGACTCGCGACGCTGGTGGCCGCACGGCGCGAGTTGGCCTGCTCGATCTGCTGTCTCAACGCCTCGCGATCGGCATCGCTCTTGGCCTCGCTGAGCTGCCGGGTGAGCTTGGCGATCTGGGCCTGAAAGGCCAACTCCTGTTCCTGCTGCTTGCGCAGCAACTCGTCGCGCTCCTTCTGCGCCACTGCCCTGGCCTGCGCCTCATCGGCCGCATGGTCCGATTTGATCTTGGCCACCACGCCCGCTCCGATGACCAGCACGCCGATCACGATTCCGATGATGAGACCCTTGGGCGCGGGCTTGCCCTGGACCGCGGCCTTGGCCTCTACCTCAAGCCGCATGCGCTCGTGCTGCAGCTTCATCTCGGCCTCGATACGCGCCCGGCGCTCAGCTTCTTCTACCCGAAGCTTCTCCTCGCGCTCACGCGCCAGCTTTTCTTCCTCGGCGCGCTTCTTGCGATTCTCCTCCTCGCGGCGGGTCTGCTCTGCATCCTCCTTCGCCCGCCGCTCAGCCTCCTCCTTCGCCTGGCGCTCAGCCTCGGCTTTTGCCTCGGCTTTTGCCTTCTCCTGTTTGACCCGCTCTTCTTCCTGCCTGCGAAGTTCCTTGAGGGACGTCAGGACCGAGTTCTCTTGTGCCTCAGGCATGTAGCTCCTTGCACTGTGCTGCGTTCACTGGGGAAAGTAAATCTGTCACTCCAATATCTAACACAGATTCACGCGCACGCAGCGCGAACCCACCCCCGCGGTGCCCCGAGCCTACGCTGGGCGCTCGCGCCCTGCGCGAGCCAAGAAAGCTACTTCAGGCCGCGCAGCAACGCATCAACGGAAGCGTCACTCTTTTTGGTCTCTTCGGACGGCGCTCTGCCACCGCCCCTGGATGCCGTTGCCCTTCCTGGCTTGTGCGCCGCCTTGTGGCCCTTCTTTCTCTGTCCGGCCTTGCCCGAATCCCCATCGGCCGCCGAGGACCCGGCAGACCCGGCCTTGCTGGCGTCGCCAGCCGCAACCGGACCCGCGGGCTTGGCTTTTTCGGCTGCGGCGGCCGCTACCTTGGCCCGCTCGGCGGCGGCCGCTTCAAGCTTCATCTTCTCGATCTGGGCGGCAGCCTCCTTGGCCCGGGCTTCAACCGCCCGGGCCGCTGCTTCCTGCGCGGCCTGCTGCTTGTGCACGACAACGAGAAAGATCGCAGCCATCAACAACACCAAGACAGCGCCGCCAATAACGGCAACGACCGCCCAATGGGTCTTCTGACCCGGCAAGTCCAGACGTGGCAGCACGACCTTGTCGCTCATCAAACTGGTTCCTCCAACACGATCACTCTGCGATCGCTTTTCGACTTTGCGCAAGCCCCAAGCGTGCGCTGCGCGCGTTTTCTTCCTGCAGTAAAAGAAAACCTCAAACCAGCACCGAATTCGCTATTGTCTCCCGGCAAACTCCGTGGCGCATTACGTCGATCTGCACTCGCATCTCCTTCCCGGCCTTGACGACGGAGCTGACAGCCTCGCCACCTGTCTCAGCATGGTGCGTGCTTTGGCCGAAATGGGCTTCTCTGATCTTTGCGCCACGCCCCACCAGTTCGCGGGAAGGTTCGAGCCACCGCTCGACCAGGTTAGGCTCACCTTCGACCAGGTGAGCCGCGAAATTGCGACTGTGTTGCCCAAGGTGCGGCTATTGCTCGGCGCTGAAAACTACTGGGATGATGTGCTCGCCAGCCGACTACGCCAAGGTGAACCGCCCTGCTACGATGGCGGCAAGGCGTTTCTCTTCGAGATCAGCCCGGTCGTCATGCCGCCCCGTCTCGAAGCGGCCCTTTTCGACATACGGGTGACCGGGCGCCTTCCGGTCCTGGCTCATCCAGAACGGTATTTGGCCGTGCAACGAAATCCCGCGGTGGCCGAAAGTCTAGGCCGCCAGGCCGCGTTGCTGGTGGACTTGGCTGCGCTGTCCGGAACCGGCGACCGCGCTGAAGTCAAGACGGCCCGCCGGCTGGTCGAGGAAGGCATGGCCCATGCCGCGGCTTCTGACATGCACGACCCTGAAGACGGCCCGTCCATTGCCTCAGGCTTGGCCTGGATCGAAAAACGTCTCGGCGCGAACGCGGTCAGGCAATTGCTCAACGAGAATCCTCGCCGTATCTTGGTGGGCCAACTCCCCTGATGCCCCCTGCGCCAAGAGGCCTACTTCCTTGAAACTTTTCGTCAAAATCTTCTTGTCCCTGCTCGTGGGCGCGCTGTGCCTGTGGCTGGCCATTCGCAGAGTGAACCTCCTGGCCACAGCCTCGGAGCTGCGCCACTTGCCACTTTCCGCCATTCTGGTCTACGCGGCCACCATGGTCCCCACGCATCTGTTCCGAGCGTGGCGCTGGAAGTACCTTCTGCGTCCCATCGGCGTTTCCCTGAGTTTCGGCCGCCTGATGATCGTGTCAGCGGTAGGGTTCATGGCCATCCTGGCACTGCCCTTCCGCCTCGGCGAATTCGTGCGGCCATACTACGTCGTGCGCAGCGGGCAGTCACGCATGAGCGCCCTTCTGGGTACGGTCGCGGTGGAGCGAATCGTCGACGGTCTGGTGATCTCCATACTTTTCTTTGTCACCTACCTGTTGGCTTTCCGAGCAGGTAGCTCGGGGTACTCCTCGGTGCTGGCCGGCGCAGCCTGGCTGTCCCTGATTGGTTTTCTCTCTCTGACCATCTTTCTGGCCTGCGCCCTACGCTGGACCGAAGAGACGATCCGGCTCGCCCTGACCGTATCCCTCCTGCGGCACTTTGCCCCTGCCCTGGCTGAGCGGCTGGCCGACAAACTGCGCGCCCTGATCCACGGTTTTCGCGCCTTGCGTGAGCCGCGCAACATGATTCCGTTTCTGGCCCAAACCACACTCTACTGGTTCAGCAACGGATTCGGAATGTGGCTGCTCGCCCGCGACATGCAGCTTGCTATATCTCTCACCGGTGCATTCGCGGCCATGGCTTTTACCGGCGTGCTCATTTCCCTGCCCAATTCGCCAGGTCTGGTGGGCCAGTTTCATGCGGGCGTTCTCATTGCCTTGGGCGCCTACCTGCCTGCGGCCACGGTCAGCTCTTTCGGCGGGGCCTACGCCGTCGCTCTCCATGGAATTCAGTTCGTGTGGTACGTGGGATTGGGCTTTCTCGCCCTCTTGGCGGTGGGCGGAGGTTCCCACTCACTACGCGCCATTGTGGTCGAATCCAAACGCGCCGCTGAGGAAGGAGATGCCTCGTGACCCGAACCGTGCCACGCATAACTCCCCTGCTTGCTCTGATGCTTGTGGGGTTGTGCCTGGGGCTGCCCACCGCACAGGCGCGCGGCGTGGGTACGGTCCCGTATCCGATGGCCGATGTGTGGCCCAGTGCCGTGCGCTTCTTGCGCATTGATCGCAATTGCGTGATTCGCGAGAAGGACGAGGCCACCGGCTACATCCTGTTTGACTACCCGGAAGGCCAGAAGCTCCACAAGGGCTCGCTCGAACTCATCCGAACCAACGACAGCGATGGTCGCGACATCACACGTGTCGTGGCGTCGCTGCCCGATCTGCCACACTACATTGAGCAGCTCCTGATCGACAAGCTGGCCGTCAAGCTGCGTGAGGACCACGGCTCTCCCGCGCCTCCGCCGCCACACAAACCCGAACCCGACGCCGGCGAATCACGCTGAAACGCCAATTAGCACTGCTGCATCAGATCCGCCTTCGAGTGCCGGCCGACAAGCCGGAGCCGATGGCGAAGGCCCTTCGGGCACTCGGACCTGCCCACCCTGCCGCCTACCCCCGCGGCTTCGCCG
>PMKP01000209.1 GCA_003157775.1 Myxococcales bacterium
ACTCTCCAGCTCCGACAGTAGCCCAAGAGCCTGCGCTTTAGTGAAGATCTCGGCGGGCGCCGAAAGAGCCTCTGGCCCCCGCGAAAAAACCTCCCACGCCAGCACCGTGCCATGGTGCAGATCGAGAATCGGCTGAAAGCACGGGGTAATCTGCCGCTTGTCGATGATGGAGCGAACGGCGACCTCTCGCCAGTCGCCGCGCCCCCTCGTCGCATCTTCTTCCGGAGTGCCCAGGGCATCCAAAGCGCTTCATCGTACATTGCGTGAAATGCAGCGTCTGTTACAGAATAGAAAACCTCGCGGACGCCGCATTGCGAGGCACACTTGCGGATACTTGGTTAGTCGTCGACTGACGAAATCTGTGCGGCGAGGGAGTGCGGCGCGGACGGGTGCGCGACCCTGGCGGCGACAACGATGGTCGTCAGCGGCCGGTCGGGGCTGTCATCGCCATACCGGTGGTGAATGCGCAACACCTCGGACTCCGCGGCAAGAAATACTTGCACCACCACAGGATCGAAGTGGCTTCCGAAAGCCGGCCAGCAGGCTGCTCAGCACATCGAGGTTCAGCGGGGTGTCGTCGACGATCAAAATCTCAGGGGAGTGCATGGTCAACCGTTTCATTGTCCATCGAGGAGTGCGCGATCTGTTCCACCGAGATCAGCGGCTCTCGGCGTACTTCCGAGAATTCAACCAGCCCGCTGGTCACCAGCGCAAGGGAATCCGCGAAACACTGCAGGGCCGCGTCCACGGGGCTGGCAGACCTGAGCGCAGTTTCCAGTCGGCCGGCGGCCCGGAACAACTCGCGCGCGCCCATCTGACCGGCCAGGCCCTTTACCGTGTGGGTTTCTCGGATGGCATTGTCGAACTTGCAGTCGGCCAAGTTGGCCCTGATACGCCGATCGGCGGCTGCGTAGGTTTCGGGAAACTGACGTAGCATCCGCAGGTACAGATTTCGATTGCCCGCCACGAGAGTCAGACCTTCCTGGATGTCAATGCCGGGCAAGGCAGTTGGAAGTGTTCCATTATCTGGCGGGGGAATTGGTGGCGGAGGCTTGATCTCGGTTGTCGGCCGCGTCTTGCTTGCCCAGCGGGCAACAACTGGGAAGAGTGACGCCGGCGAGAACGGCTTGGAGACGAAGTCATTCATGCCGGCACGTAGGCATTCCTCGCGAGCCGAACCCACGACGTCAGCCGTCATCGCCACAATCGGTAGGTCGGCGCATCTGGGATCGGCGCGGATCTTGCGGGTGGTCTGCAAACCGTCAATTCCAGGCATGTGGCGATCCATGAGTACCAACGCAAAGGGCTGGTTTCCCTGCACGGCTTTGCTCACCATGGCCACTGCGTCCTGACCGTTGTTGGCCAGTTCCACCAGAGCACCTGCCGATCTCAGCATCGCCGCTGCAACCTCTTGATTGATGGCGTTGTCCTCCACTAGCAGCACGCGTACGCCACGAACCTGATCCAACGCGGTGGAATCGACCGCGTCGAGGCGGCCCGAGGTGCGTCCGACACGACTGCGCTGCTCAGCACCGAACGCGCGCGCAACGACGGCGAACACCGCCGAGGGGCTGGCGGGCTTGATCAGGAGCAGGCCGAAACCAAGGCCGCGCAGGCTGGCGTGTGCCTCCTCGGCATCGGCATGGGAAGCTAACACCACCACGCGATTGGGCGCAATGCTGGCGCCTCTCCGAGCGAGTTCGAGCAAATCCTTGGTCCGGGAACCGTCCAAGCGCCAATTGAGGAATACCAGGTCGACTGACTTGCTGACGTCAGAGCGGCCAAGCCAAACGCGGGCCTCCTTGGCACTCGCCACACAGGTGACCGACAACCCTGTGTCCACCAGCGTGTCAACCATTGCCCGGCGCGCGGTCGCATTGGGCTCACCCACCAAGACGCGCTTGCCGCGAACCGCAAGCGGCACGCCGGGCCGTTGCCTACGCTCGCCGGTGCGGGCACGAAACGCGACCGTGAAGAAGAAACGACTGCCATGCCCCACCTCACTTTCGACCCCGATGGTTCCGCCCATCAACTTCACCAAGCGCGCGCAGATGGCCAGGCCCAGCCCGGTCCCGCCAAAGCGCCGGGTGGTCGACCCATCTGCCTGGGCGAAGGGACGAAACAGCTTGGCCTGTTGGTCCGAGGTCAGTCCGATACCGGTGTCCTCGACCTGAAAGCGAAGTTCCACGTGATCGCCATGAGCGGCACGCAGTGAAACTGCGATGTGGACCTCGCCCTCCTCAGTGAACTTGACCGCGTTGCTGGCCAGGTTGGTCAGAATCTGGCCCACCCGCAGCGGATCGCCCAGCAACAGCACCGGCACGTCAGGCGGGCGTGAGATCACCAGCTCCAAGCCCTTTTCCGCGGCCCGCACGCCGACCAGGGTGGCCACGTCATCGAGCACGTCGTCCAGACTGAAGACCAGGCTCTCAAGTTCCAGTTTGGAGGCGTCGATCTTGGACAGGTCCAGGATGTCGTCAATAATGGCGAGCAGGTGTTGTGAGGCTGCTTTGAGCTTGTTCAAGTAATCACTTTGCGTGTCGGTCAAGCTGGTGTGTTCCAGCAGGTTGGCCATGCCGACCACGGCATTCATCGGCGTGCGAATCTTGTGGCTCATAGTGGCAAGGAAGGCGCTCTTGGCTTCGTCGCTCACCTTGGCGCGTTCTCGCTCCGCTCGGCGAATCAGCAGCATCAGCATGGCGGCCGAGAGCACGCCCAACAGAGCCGCTGCCAACACGGCCCAACGGAGCGTGAGCATCTCAGCCTGGTGCGAGGCTGTCATTTGCTGGCCCAGGGCCGCCATCCGGGCTTGCAGGCGCTCGACCAGGGCAGACATCTCATCGGTGGGCGGTCGATCCATTCCATGCACGCGGCTGTCGACTTCGCGATAGCTGAGCGGGTTGTTAGCATCGAGCTTGGCTACTGCCGCCCGGTAGCGCTGCCCCAGCGCGCGCAACTCAGCAAGGAGGCCATCAATGGCAGCCGATTCGCTGGGCTCGCGCCGGCGCAAGTCAGCCAGCAGTCCTTGCGTCTTGCTTTCCTCGGTCTCGAAGAGGGCCCAGTACTTGGCGTGGTCGTCGGGGTTGTGCCCGCGCAGGAGCACGTTCTTCCATTCCTGCACCTGGCGCTTGAAATGGACCTGGGCTTCGCGGGCGATGTCCACGTTCTGCGCGAGGCCGATCGTCGCACTCACGCTGTCGATCAGCCGTTCCTGCGAGTGGCGCAAAGCCAAGGCGCTCAATCCGCCTGCCCCGGCCAGCAGAACCACGGCTGCGCCGGCCAGCAGCCAGCGCGCGGCGGGAAAGCGATCGTGCACGCACGGCCACCCGTCAGAAGTAGTGGCCAGCGACGTCAGTCGAGGAGGGGACACTGCCCCGACATCGTATTAGGGGTCGAATCCTCGCCGGGAAACAAGAGAGCAACAGATTCGTGACGGCGCGAAATGCCTTGCACTACGGGGCATTCCAGTAGTAGCCCCAGCAACGGAGAATGCCGCCGGCGCTGAGCGCGCAACTGTGGTTCTGGGCCGCACTTACCACATCGAAGTTGCCCGAAGGAGGACTCGCCTGGCCGTAAGTGTTTTGCCCCCAGCACGCAATGGTTCCGTTGGTCTTCACCCCGCAGGTGTAGTTGCTCCCGCTCCCCGCGCTGACCGAGACGAAGTTGTTCCCCGCTGGCGGTGAGGCCTGGCCGCTGGTGTTGAGGCCGCAACATGCAATGCTGCCGTCGCTTTGCACCGCGCAGGTGTGATTGGCTCCCGCGCTGACCGAGACGAAGGTTCCAGCCGGCGCGGCAGGCGCCTGACCGTTGGCGTTAGATCCCCAGCAGACCGCGCTGCCGTTCGTCTTGATCGCGCAGGTGTGTCCAGATTGACAGTGACGCCCGCGTTGCCGGTGGCGTTGGCGCCCGCCACGGCAATGGCAAACGAGGCGACGTTGCCTCAGGGCGTGACCTCGAAATCG
>PMKP01000313.1 GCA_003157775.1 Myxococcales bacterium
GGCATGGCGCCTGCCTTTGCCAAGATCGGCAAGACCCCGAAGATCCACGCCTGCGCCCCCCATTGCGGAACGGAGCGATTGCTTTGATGGAACCCGGGCAATATCCCCACCGCCGTTTCAATCCTCTCACCGGCGAATGGGTGCTGGTATCGCCCCACCGCCTGCTGCGGCCTTGGCAAGGCAAGGTCGAGCGTGCGCCCGAGGATCAGCGTCCCCAGTACGATCCCAACTGTTACCTCTGTCCGGGCAACTCGCGCGCGGGCTCTGCACGAAATCCGGCCTACCAGGGCACTTTCGTCTTTGCCAACGATTTTCCCGCCCTGCTGCCCGAGGCCGCCGGCTTTCCCGACGAGTCGAGCCCGCTGTTCCGCAGCCAGGGAGAGCCCGGTCACTGCCAGGTGGTCTGCTTCAGTCCCCGCCACGATCTGAGCCTTCCAGAACTGAGCGTTTCGGAGATCGCCAAAGTGGTCCGCACCTGGACCGATCAGACCCGCCTGCTGCTGGGGGAGCCTGGTATCGCGCATGTGCAGGTGTTTGAGAACAAGGGCGAGTTGATGGGCTGCTCCAACCCGCACCCGCACAGCCAGATCTGGGCCACGTCCCACATGCCCAACGAGGTCCAGAAGGAACTCGCGCATCAACGCTCATACCGCGAGCGCCACGGTTCCTCTTTGCTGCTCGACTATCTGGCGCAAGAGGAGCAGCGCAAAGAGCGCATCGTATGCGCCAACCAGCATTTCACTGCGCTAGTGCCCTACTGGGCCGTGTGGCCCTTTGAGACGCTGGTGCTGCCCCATCGCGCCGCCGGACGCCTGATGGACCTCAACCAGGGAGAGATCGACGCCCTGGCCGATCTGCTGAAGCGACTGACCACCCGCTACGACAACCTCTTCCAGTGCAGCTTTCCCTATTCAATGGGTTTCCACCAAGCTCCCAAGACGGAAGGCGCCGGCGATTTCCAGCTTCACATGCACTTCTTTCCGCCGCTTTTGCGCGGCCGCACCGTGCGGAAGTTCCTGGTTGGTTTTGAAATGCTCGGCATGCCCCAGCGGGACCTGACACCCGAACAGGCGGCGGACCGCCTGCGGGAATTGAGCGAGGGTCACTACAAGGAGGCTATCTGACCGTTCATGCTAGACTCGGTTGATGCCCGACGACGTTTCCCAGGAAGGCCATGGCCTGCTCACGCTGAGCATGGCGCCTGACCTGGCGGCAGCCCGCCTGATGCAAGGACTGCTGCAGTCGGCCGGCATCGATTGCTTCATTCCCGACGAAAACTTGCTATCGCAGGCCTCCTACCTGAGCGGCATCGCGGGTGGCCTGCGCGTGCAGGTGCGGACAGCCGATCGCGAGCGGGCGCAAGCCATGCTGGATGACTACCGAACCCCGGACGGGCCAGCGGATGGCGACGAGACGCCAGAGCACCCCAAGGCCGTCGCCGAGTCGGAACGCCTAGCCCAGCGCGCGTTGCGGGTGGCCATCCTCGGCTTCATCCTGTGGCCGCTCCCACATCCCTACGCGCTGGCGCTGGCGCTCGCTGCGCTGGCTCGCAAGGATCTGACCGGGTATGCGCGCCGTCAGGCCCGCGTGGCGGCAGCCGTCAGTCTGCTCGCGATCGTGGTCTTCCTGGTGGCTTTGTTCGAACTGCTGAGTTCAGATCTGTGGAGACAACGCCTGCACTGAGCGCTCGCCAGTCGCCACCAGGTAGATCCCAACGACGATAACCAATCCGCCAAACAAGCCCAGCGGGCGCAGCGGCTCGCCCAGAAACCATGCCGCGAGAAATGGCGTTACCACTTGCTGAAAGCCAAGGGCCAGGGTGCCAAGAGCGATATTGATGTGACCAAGGCCGCTGTTGATCATGAGCCAAGCCAAGAGTTGCACCACCAACGCCAGAGCAACCAGGCTTATCCAAGCGAGCGGGGAATAGCCGGTTAGGGGTTGACCCTCCAGTGCCTCCAGCACGACGAAGCAGAGCAGGCTGGCGACGCTCATCCAGAATAGTGCCTGGCGCGCTGAGATTCGCTGCCTGCTGCGCGAGATGGCCAGACTGAAGACTGCGTAACAGAAGCTCGCCAGCACGGCCAGGACTTCACCGCGACCTGTGCCCACCCGCGCTCCGCGCGCCAAGGCCAGGACCAATGCCCCAGATACGCCCAGCGCCTGTCCCAGCCATCCCGTCCAGCGATACCGGGTTTGATAGACGGCGACGGAAAACAGGGCGACCCACACCGGCGCGAGACCACAGACGATGAAGGTCGAGTTGGCAGCACTGGTGTGCTGCATCGAGCGGTGCCAAAGGCTCAAGTCGGTGGCGAAGGCAACGCCCGCGAGCAGTCCCCACGCGGCTCCCTTGCCAAGCCCCAGTCTCCCGTCGCGCCGAACCAGCCAATACACGCCCGGCAGTGCGAAGAGCATGCGATAGAGGCCTATGGTCAACGGTGAGGCGCCGCCGAGGAGCCCCCACTTCACGAAGACGGCTGCAAACCCGAGCAAACTTGCCCCGAAGAGGACTGGCAGAAGTCCGCGAGAGGATTGCGGAGGCGCGCTTGACTCGATCATCGCGCGCCGAGGGTTAGATCAGAGCGCGACCAGAAGCCAGGAGAGTTTGGAGACCCCTGCGATAGCCGCAGAAGGCCGTGGCGGTAGACGTGGCCCTGGCCGGAGTACTAAGATTCCCCTGACACTTTGCGAGAGTAACGGCATGCACCACCTATCTTTGACCAAGACCATCCTGCGAAGTCTTGTTCCCGCAGCACTGTTTGTCTTTTCGCATGTCGATCAGACCTGTAATGACACCGCCATGAATTCGCTGCACGGCCACTGCGTAGAAAACGGGCGTTGCGTGTGCAACACTGGCTCCTCGCTCTCCACCAGAGGGAAATGCGTGTAGCCGATTCTCGGCGGAGTTCACCATGAAGTTCCGTGATATCTCGCGGATATTGGACAGAGACACCTTGGTCTATCCCGGCGATCCCGCGGTGGGACGCGAGATCCGGAAGTGCATTGCCCAAGATGGCTTCGCGATGGAGGTGTTCACCCTGGGCTCGCATGCTGGAACGCACCTCGATGCGCCCGCGCATGTCCTTCCCGCTGGCGCGACCATCGACGGGATCGCGCCCGAGAGGCTGAACGGGCCAGCCCGCGTGCTGACCACGGATCCGGCAGGCGCTTTGATCGGCGCAGATTTTCTATCGCAGCATCTGTCGGAACAGGACCGGCGCACGGTCGAACGTCTTCTGCTCCACGCGTGCAACCGCCGCCCGGTTTCCGCCGCTTTCGACTGCCACCATCCTAGCCTCAGCTTGGATGGTGCGGAGTTTCTGCGCTACAGGACAGCCGTGAAGCTCATCGGGATTGACACCCTGTCCATCGAGAACGGGTCGGACCGCACGCTCCCCGTGCATCGGACTCTGCTGGAAGCCGACATTGTGATCCTCGAAAGCTTGGACTTTGAAACCGCGCAGGTCGCTGATGGCGACTATGAGCTTCTCTGTGCTCCGCTCAGGATAAGGAATGCCGACGGTGCGCCTTGCCGTGCGCTCCTGCGTGACCTTGGCACGCAATGAACGCCGGTCGCTCGCCCAAGCATGGGATGACCTGCTATCCTTCATCGCCGACCCAGAACCGGCGAAGCAGCAACCATGGCGAATCACGAGCCAGACATGAAGCAGGATGAGCAACAACCGAACAGCGAGCCGGTGCTGGCTGCCATCAGCTATCTTGGGCGCAGCTTCTACCGCGAGTTGCTCGATTGCCTGGACGACAGCGTCTACTTCGTGGACCGAGATCGCCGCCTCTTGTTCTGGAACAAGGCCGCGGAGGAGCTGACCGGGTTTGCCCGCAGCGAGGTGGTGGGCCGCCTTTGCCCAGACAACATTATGTGCCACGCGGACGTGAACGGCCGCGTCCTGTGCACCGATAGCTGCCCGCTGGAGCAGGTCATGACCACCGGGAAGTCCGACCAGGTCGACGTGTTCATGCACCACAAGGACGGGCACCGGGTGCCGGTGCGGGTCAAGGCCACCCCCATCCTGGATGCCCAGGGGCGCGCAGTGGGCGCAATGGAGGTGTTCAACGATCGAACCGCACGCATCGAGCAAGCCGAGCGAATCAAGGAACTGGAGCGCCTAGCGCTGGTCGACGAGTTGACCCGTCTGCCCAACCGCAGGCACTTCAACGACGCTCTCGGCCATCGGCTGGCCGAGTGGCAGCGGCACGGCCGGCCTTTTGGTGTTCTGATGATGGACGTGGACNNCAGGTGAACGACGAATGCGGCCACTTGCTCGCCGACGCGATCCTGAAGCTGGTGGCGCGCACCCTGCACGCCAACTGCCGCAGCTTCGACATTGTCGCGCGCTGGGGCGGCGAGGAGTTCGGCGCCATAATCTCGAACGTCGACGCCCAGCAACTGGTGCTGGTGGCCGAGAAATTCCGCGCCATGGTGGCGGCCAGCGACCTGCGCCTGCCTGGCCACGCTTTCGGCGTTACCGTCTCGGTCGGCGCCGCGGCCGTCCAGGCCGACGACACCGCCCTGACTCTGCTCAAGCGCGCCGACCAGGCGCTGTACCAGGCCAAGCGCCAGGGCCGCAACCGCGTGTGCGCCGGATAGCGCGCATCCTGATTATTTTGCTTGCCACGTTCCTGGTTCGGGCATAGTCATTGTCGGGTTGTCACGCTGAGGCAGTTGGAGCGGCGTGCGCAGAGGTTGTCTCACGCTACGAAACCTGGAGCGAAAAGCACAGGGAGGAGGACTCATGAGCACTACTCGTCTTGGAATCCACTGTCGTCAGACGTTCTTTCTGTCGGCTGTCGTCACCTTGGCGGCATGCGCGAACTCGACGCCCACGAATAGTACTGGCCACACCGGGGGAGCAAGCGGCGGCTCGGCTTCAGCCAGCTCGCACGGAGGCGCCAGCGGCGGCTCGAATAGCGGCGCCTCGACCACTAGCCACGGAGGTGTGAGCAGCTCCGGAGGTGTGAGCAGCTCCGGCGGTGTGAGCAGCTCCGGCGGAACCACCGCGCCGGGTGGTTCCACCGCCACCGGTGGGAGCACGGGTGGCGCGACCAGCGCGGGTGGGGTGACGGTCACAGGCTTGCCGAGCGGCGCAGCGGTGCTGGAAGCGATGCACCGGGCGAATAACTGGTTCATGAACGCACATCCGGATCCCACGGCGGACATCGTCACGAACAAGACTAGGCCCAGCAATCTCTGGACTCGGGCCGCGTACTACGAAGGGCTCATGGCGCTCTACAACGTCGAGCCCGACCCGAACAGCCAGCAGAACTACTACAACTATGCCGTCACATGGGCGTCGACCCCTTCGCATCCTTGGCTCCTGGCAAACACAGCGGCAGGTGTGATGTCGAGCGATGCGAACAATCAGGCTTGCGGCCAGACCTATATCGATCTCTACAAGATCGATCAGCAGCCCATTCGCATCCTGGAAATCAAGGCCAACATCGACGACATGGTGTCGAAAGGGACATCGAATGTGTGGTGGTGGATCGACGCCATCCAGATGTCCATGCCGGTGTTCGCGAAGTTGGGGGCCCTGGAGAACGACACCAAGTACTTCGATGCCATGTGGAACCTCTACAACGACTCTCGCACCCAGGAAGGCGGGGGCTTGTGGCACGCAGCCGACGGACTGTGGTGGCGCGATTTGCACTACACGCCAAGTCTCTCAAGTGAGAGTGGCATATGTAACACCGATGGCGGCGTCGCACTCGGCACCGATGGCAGCGCTTCCGGCAGCACCGATGGCAGCGCTTCCGGCAGCACCGACGGCAGCACCAAGGGCAACACCGATGGCAGCACCAAGGGCAGCGCCGATGGGAGCGCATCCGGGAGCACCGACGGGAGCACCGACGGCAGCACCGACGGCNNGACGGCAGCACCGACGGCAGCACCAGTGTCGGCAGCAATTACTGCACCGAGCTGACGATTACCTCAAGCCTAAGCTCGAGCTTACCGGCACAAACTACTGACTCCTACATCGTGGCCCCGAACGGCAAGAGCATCTACTGGTCGCGGGGCAACGGCTGGGTCTTCGTAGCTCTCGCGCGCGTTCTCGACATCCTGCCCACCACCGATTCGCATCGCGACACGTATGTGGCGGACTTCAAGGCCATGGCCAAGGCCATCGTGCCCCTGCAGCGCAGCGACGGCTTCTGGAACGAGAGCCTTTTCGATCCCAACCACTGCGCTAGCATTGGCAAGACCGGTGACGATGGTCCGGAGACCAGTGGAACGTCCTTCTTCACCTACGGCCTAGCCTGGGGCATTCGCAATGGCCTGCTCGACCCGGCGATCTACGGCCCGGCCCTGCAGAACGCCTGGAATGGCCTTTCCAACATCGCGCTTCAATACGACGGCCTGCTCGGCTACGTGCAGGCCACGGGCGCCCTGCCTTGCACCGAAGACTCCATGCACCCCGGACATCTGGCTGCGAGACAGCTCGCCGACTTCGACGACTATGGGGTTGGGGGCTTCCTGCTGGCGGGCAGCGAGGTTTACAAGCTCGCGAACAGCGCCACGACATCCAGCGGCGGCCCCTATACCTGCAACCAAATCATCGGTGGGAGTCTTTCGGGGCAGTGGTTCGCGGCCGGGTTTGAGAATTTCGTGGACGGCGACCGTTGGCAAATCATTCCCAAGTCAGAGGCCTACACCAACGTGTGGGCGGATCCGACGAACGCCTTCTGGTCAACCGCGCCCACCTCACCCTGCACGAATGGAAGCAGCAATCCCGACAGGGTCATCTTTATCGGCTTCAATTGGACCTACACAGATGCGGTTCCGTTCCAATTCGATCTGCAGAATATCATCACCAACATCCAGGCGAAGTACTCGAACATCAAGCGGATCGACCTGATGACCATGATCCGCAGTCCCGATAATCAAACCTGCGGCCAAGCAACCGGAGAGGACGTTGTAGCACCGTTCGTCGACGAGGCGATTGCCAATGTCGTCGCCGAGCCACACACCGTGCAGGTCACGGCTGCGCCGAAGTTCTACGTCCCGGATTGCAGCACCTTCGATCCCAACTCAACCCCCCACTTCACCGCGGATGGCAACACGGCGATGGCCGAGATCATCGGCAGCTACTACGCCACGGATCAGTAGAACAGAGGCATTGCCAATTGGGTTGTGTGCGTCTGAGGAAGATGCACACAACCCATTGCTTATTGCACGCCATACACTCAACCGATACGTGGACGGAAGGCCATATTTCTGCGCTCGCCGGGAGGCCCCCTCTGGGCCCTTGCCAGCTCGCATGGCCGCGCCGAAAGGTGTCGAAAGGGCGGATCCAAGCAAACTGCGGTAGACTGGGTGCGATGCCACGCAACGCGAATCCGGGCGCCGATTTGGCGACGGAGAACCAACGCCTCGCTGCCCAGGTCCAGGCGTTGTCGGGCGACGACTATATCCGTCGCGAGGCTGCCCCCTGGTGCGATGCCACGCCCGAGGAGCGGGTCGCCGCGACCTGGCGTCTGTGCGCGCTGGTGCCTTGGTTTCGCTCACTGTGGCCCGAGGACGTGCGCCAGCGCGCTGACCAGCCCGAGCCGCTGCCCGCTGACAGCTTGGCCTTGCTGGAGAGACTGAAGCAGGCCGGGAGGCGCGAATGACGTCCATTGAGTCGGCGCCCACGGAGGTTGCAGCGCGACTGGCCGATCGATTCGACGAGGACGGGCTGGCATACGTGCTCATGTGGAAGAGGCGCTTGGCAAGTCGGTGCGTGATGTTCGCCTTCGTTCTCCTGCTGACTCCGTGTTGCAACGGGAGCAGCAACCAGCCACTCGCGGCCGATGCTGCGTCGCAGGCTGCGGAAACGGGAGCCATCGACGGCTCGCCCACGGTCGACGCCGCCAGGGACGCCAACGCACCCGGTTCGGGGACCAGCACCGCCTCGGTGACAGCGACCGGCAGCGCTTCGGACACAGGTGCTGACACCGGCTCGGCCACCGGGACAGGCAGGGCATCGAAGACAGCGACCGGCACCGGCTCGGCCAGCGACTCGGCTACCGATGCCGGCACCGCATCGAAGACCGCAACCGGCACGGGCACTGGCTCGGCCACCGCTTCGGCCACCGATGCCGGCACAGCATCGAAGACGGCAACGGACACTGGCACCGGAGCAGCCACCGGCACGGACACGAACCGGTGTGCGGCCGCGGGCCTGGTCTGGAAGACTGCCAACAAGACGGAGTTCACGTCCTACCCGGTCCCGGGCAGCGAGGAGTGCATCAAGTACAGCGGCTGTCAGTACGAGGGCATGTTCGCGGGCTGCGGCCCCGTGATGCCGCTCAGTTGGGTCCAGTCGCACGACATCGTCTCGGTTTTTCCCGACTTCGCCACTCTGAAGCACCACGATCTGTGCTTGAAATCTGGGTCAAAGACTATGGTGGTTCTTGTCATCGATACCTGCGCCGATTCGGATTGCAGCGGCTGTTGCACGCAGAACAAGGGAAGCGCGAACGAACTCATCGACATCGAGAGCTTCACTGCCGCCAGGTTCGGCGTGCCCGACGGCCCAATCCAGTGGGCGGACCTTGGCCCGACCAAGGGCGACGACTGCCCGCCGTAGAATACGTCTTCTCCGTCAAGATGGCCTAAGCGTGCGCCAGGGCCTCGGCTACGAACTGGTTCAGACTTTCGCCACGGGCCATCGCCTTCAGCGCCAGTTTCTTGTGCACAGCCGACGGGATCCTGATGACAAACTTGCCGCTATAGCTCTTGCCAGCCTGGCTCTCCGGCTCGGGTATCTTTCCATCGATCACGTCCTGCACCAGATCCGCCACGATGACCGCCAACTGAGCGGCCACCTTGGCCTCGGTCGCGCCGTGACAGCACTGGCCAGCCAGGGGTGGAGCGCTGCCTACATAGCAGTGATCTTCCTCGCTCCACTCGATCACGCGAGGATAGCGCGCCGACAGGCGGCGGATCTCCTCTTTGTGCTCGCGTTTTGTGCTCATCTTCGGCTCTCCTCGATGACCTGGTGGATGTGGCGTTGCTGGTAGGGAAGTGCGTCCGCTCCCTCGCTGTGCCCTGGACAGCACCGCGGTGACCCCCTTCGGATGCCGGAACTTGCGATGGCTCCCGCGGGCTGGCTCCTGAACGAAGCCAGCTCGCTTGAGGTCAGCAATCAGCTCCCGAAGTTTCCGTGGCACGCGAGGATAGTATCACACTGATACTATCCGGTTGCAAGTCTCGGCGTGCCGAGGAGTGGGTAGACAGCGCTGCGCAGGCAGGCGAGTCTACGGCAGGTCAAGAGCACGAGACATTCGAAGACGAGACTTGGGTTTGAGTGCGCGAGAATCGATCACACGGGCATTGATATTATCGCGCGCGATCCCAAAGCCCGAACGCCAATGGGCATCTCGGTCAAGAGCCGCAGCCGAATGGAGGGGACCGAACGAGACTACGTCGGTATTCCCAATGGCGACTTGGAAAAGGTAGATGCGGCCTGTGCCGCGTTTGGGTGTGCCCCATTCTTTGCCATAGTCGTCGACGCTGGCAAAGCGATTCACGGGTTCCTGCTTCCGATGAAACGCCTACTGGATCTCTTCCCAAGAGGGAAGACGGTTGTGGCATGGAAGATGGGGGAACAGCACCTTGCGGCCTATGCGCAAGACGCGGAGATTATGAGGTTCGAATTTCAGGCCGATTGGGATTCTATTGAATGAGCACGGAGGACAAAGCAAAGGGAATGGGGGCGGAAGAAGTTTGGACCCAAGATCCGAACCCCTTCCTTTCCGGCCTCTGTGCCCTCTGTGCCCTCTGTGGTGGAAAAGCATTCTTCTCTACCCCAATCTCACCTCGACCTTGACCTCTTTGCTGCCTGCGGCGGGCAACGGGACCACGCTGCCAGCGACGGCTTGCCCGTCGACGGTCAGTTGCACCGCCGAGCCCTTGCCGGCGCGCTTGACATCAATGAGATAGCGCACGCCCCGAAACAAACGGGTCGCCTTGAACCCCTTCCACTTTTCGGGAATCACCGGCGCGATCATCAACCCGGCATAGGTCGGGCGAATGCCGAGGATCCACTGCGTCCCGGCCACGTAGGTCCACGAGGCGGTGCCGGATAGCCACGCGTTGCGGGCATAGCCGTATTGCTTGTGCTCAGGGCCGTTGATATTGCCACAATAGACGTACGGCTCGACCTTCATGACGTCGACATCTCGGCGCATGAAGGGCGTGATCTGCAGGTAGTACAGCATGGCCCTCTCGGCGAGTCCGAGCTTGGCTGCCGCGATAATGGCCCAGGTGTTGGCGTGGCAGAAGATGCCCCCGTTTTCTTTGGCCCCGGGTGGATAGGTCGTGGTTCCGCGCACCCGCTGGTCGCCTTCGGTGTAGGCCGGCCACAGCAGGGCCAGCCCGAACTTGCTGTTGAGCTTCTCGTGCGCCTGCTCAAGCGCGCGCCGGGCGCGCTCGGGTGGGGCGGCATCGCCGATCACAGCCCAGGTTTGCGTGTTGAGCGCGATCTTGTGGTGGGCCTCGCTCTTCACGCCGATGGGCTTGCCCTCGTCGTCAAAGGCACGCGCGTACCAGTCGCCGTCCCAGGCCACCTGGTTGATAATCCCCGCCATCTCGGCATGCAGGTCGCGGAAGCGTTTGGCCTCATCGGCCTGGTGCAAATGATCCGACAGCTCGGCCAGATCGAGCAGGGCGCGGCAGAACTGTTGCCCGCACCACACACTCTCGGCCTTGCCGCTGCCGTGATCCACGTTCATGGTGTCGTCCCAGTCGGCAAAACCGATGCGGGGCAGACCCTGGGGACCGCGGTGCTGCAGGGTGAACTCGATCGCGCGCAGCATGTGGTTCCACACGCTGTCGCTGCCGCCATCCGTGTAGTCGATCTCTTCGTCCAGATAGGCCAGATCGCCGGTCTCGCGCAAATAGGCGCACACCCCGAGAATCAACCACAGGTGATCGTCGCAGAACCACTGGGGCCAGGCCGGGAATTCCGCGGCCAGGCCGGGCCCGCCCTCGCCGGTCAAGGGCAACACCTGGTGCCAGGTGTGTCCATCCTGGTATTGCAGATGCCACAACATGCTCAGTGTGGCCCTTGCGCGGTCAGGGGCGTTGTGCACAGTGCCCAGGGTGTCTTGCGCCGAATCGCGGGTGCCCATGCCCCGGCCAGTGCCAGTTTCGTAGGCCGAAACGAAGCGCGACCAGAAAAGCGTGGTGCGACACTGGATGGGATTCCAGACGTTGAGCATGGCGTTGACGACTGGGTCGGGCGTGTCGACGGTGAAGCGGCCCAGGTACTCATCCCAGTCGGCGCGCAGGTCCGCGAATGCGGCAACCACGTTGTGGGGTTCGGAAAAGCGCGCTACCTGCGCGGGAATGCGCGCGGGCTCGTCGGTCACGCCCATGACGAAGACGATTTCCTTTTCCTGGCCAGGACGCAGGGTCAAGTTGTGGCAAAGCGATCCGATGTTGTTGCCCCGAGGTGCCTCGATGTTGCTGGGCTTGCCCCGCTCGACCACCTCGGGGTTGGACAGATCCCGCCAGCGGCCGACGAAAATTTCCCGATCGGTATCAAAGCCAGCCGGCTTGACACTGGAACCGAAAAAGTTGGTGGTCGGCGCGAAGCGCGTCTTCGAGGTGATGATCCCGTCTTTGACCCTGGCCTCGAGGATGTGCTGGCACCAGTCGAGGTTGAGCTGATCGCCGAGCGCGTCGCTGAAGCTGAATTCAACATAAGAGAATGTCCGCAGCTTGCGCGACTTCTTGCCGGTGTTCTTGATGTTGAGAACCCACAATTCACAAGGGCAGGCTTCGTCCTTGGGCGCAGGCGGAACGAAGCAGAGCAGGCTGACCGTGATGCCGTTGTGGGTGCTGGCGATGCAGGTATAGCCGGCGCCGTGGCGGCATTCGTAGGACGACAGTTTCACCCCGGGCGTGGGTTGCCAGGTCGCGCTCCAGAACTTCCCGCTCTCCATGTCGCGGATGTAGACGTAGCGCCCCGGCTGATCCATGGGGATGGCGTTGTAGCGATAGCGGGAAACCCTGCGGTTCTTGGGATCGCGATCAAAGGAAAAGCCGCCCCCCGCGTTCGAGATGATGCCGCCGTAGCGACCCTCGCCGAGGTAGTTGAACCAGGGCGTGGGCGTGTCGGGCCGGGTGATCACATACTCGCGCGCCTCGGCGTCGAAAAAGCCATAGGGGTTGGAGATGCTCTTGTTGCTCATGACGGGCTCCCCACTAGCTCGGCTGCTGGCTCGGCGACGCCGCCAGGCCGGCCCGCCGCTCGGCCAAGTCCTTCTCAATCTGCTTCATGCGCTTGTCGCCCAGCGAGTAGAAGAGCGGCAGGATGGTGGCCAGCACGCTGCCCACCGCGGGAATAAAACTGACCAGCAGCCTGAGCCCGGTCAGGGTCTCGGCGGTCTGCTTGATTTCGGCCTGGTAGCCGAACCCGGCCAGGATCAGACCAGTGACCGTGCCACCTACGGTCCAGCCCATTTTCTGGGCAAACGACGAGGCCGCGAACACCAGGCCAGTCGATCGGCGGCCAGTCTTCCATTCCGCGTAGTCGGATGCGTCGGCGTACATGGCGTACACCAGCGCCGCGGTCGGGCCCATGATGAGATTGGCCAGAATCTGCAGCACAAACATCGCGATCACGTCCTGCGGGCGCAGGAAATAGAATGAAATGGTCAGCACCGACGAGATCCCCATCATGATCATGTAGAGAAGCTTCTTGCCGATGCGCTGGGCGACCGGCGCGACCAGGGATGTCCCGAACAGCGTGGCCAGCGAGCCCACCACCAGGAAGGCACCCAGCATGTCGTTCGCTGTCAGGTTCATGCCGAGGACAGTCTGCTTGCCCACGTAGTACTTGAAGTAGTAGGTGAAACACCCGTTGCGGATGGACACGTAGCTGAGTGTGGCGATGCCGAGCACGAACAGCACCAGCCAGGGGACGTTGGTCACCACGTCGCCGAGATCGCGCAGAAACGACGAGGCTTGCCCCGCCGGGGGCTTGACCCGCTCTTTCGTGGTGGCAAAGCACACAATCCACATCACCATGCCGAGCAGGGCGTACAGGCCGACGGTCATGGCAAAGCCGGTCTGCTTGCTCGGACCGCCGAAGAAGTCGACCAGGTACATAGTGCAAAGACTGACCACCAGTCCGGCGGAGTAGGCGCCGACGAAACGGAACGACGACGCCTTGGTGCGTTCCTCGCTACTGGGTGAGATCACGCCCAACAAAGCCGAGTAAGGCAGGTTGATGGCGCTGTAAACTAGGCCGATAAGGCCATAGGTGACATAGGCCCAGACCAGCTTCCCGCCCGCGCCAAAGGGCGGCGTGATGAAAGCCAGAGAGCCGCACACGCCAAAGGGCACCACCATCCACAAGAGGTAGGGCCGGAATTTCCCCCAGCGCGTGTTGGTCCGATCCGCCAGCATTCCCATCACGGGATCGAAAACCGTGTCCAAGATCCGGGTCACGAAGAACAAAGTGGCCATCGCCGCGGGCGCCAGCCCGAACACGTCCGTGTAGAAGTAGGTGCCGAAGTAAACGAACGTCATCCAAAATAAGTTGGAAGCCGTGTCACCCAGGGCATAGCCAAACTTCTCTTTGAACGAGAGCTTTTCACTTTCCGCGGTCGCAGGTGTCATAGACATTCGTCGCTCCTCCCGATACAAGGGCGCCTAGTAGAACAAACCTGGTCCGCGCAAGCAATCCCCGCGCTGGCTCCCGCCGCATGAGGTCGTGGCCGCGCGGGGTGGGCGGGGCGGGCTGTCCGTCCCGAAGTCCCCGAAGGGGGAGGCCGCCCTGTGTGCTTGCGCACACCCGGCGCGGCCTGCCCATCGATTCCTCTTGGCGAAAACTCGCTTCCCCAGGCTATCATGTGATGCGTCTTTGAAGTCCGCGGAGACATCACGTGCCCGAGCCTGAGCCAACCAACCCCTGCCTGAAAGCCGCTCCGGATAGGCGCTTCCTTGGGCTTGGCACACGCACGTGGCTGGCTCTACTCCTCGGGTTCGCGTTCTTCTACTTCTACTCAGGTGGCGGGCCGAACCAAGCTTCACGGTTTGACCTGGATCGCGCCCTGTTGGAGCAGGGCAAGGTCTACATCGACGCCTACCAGGACAACACCATCGACAAAGCTTTCTACCGGGGCCATCACTACTCCGAGAAGGCTCCTGGCTCATCCCTGACGGCCTTGCCTATTCTCTGGCTGGCGCGGGTGGGCTTGCGTTTCGTGGGCATCGATCCGGTCAGCCAACCGGGCTTGTTGGCGCAGATGCATCTCGCCACCGCGTGGGTCGCAACCTTGCCCGCGCTGTTCATGTGTCTGGTGCTTTTCGACTGGTCCATCCGCCGCGGTTTCTCCCGCAAAGGCGCCGCACTTGCGGCCGTGGCCCTCGGGCTGACTTCACCCCTATGGGCCTATGCCTCGCTTTTCTGGGGCCACGTGCTGGCGGCATTCTGTCTCCTCTATGGCGCCAAGGGGGTCATGACCCTTGCCCGGCAGCCACCGCCGAAACGTGCCACCCGCATGGCGCTCTTGGCCGGGCTTGCGACAGGGTGGGCCGTGGTCACCGAGTTCCCAGCCGCGCCGGCGGCGTTCTTGCTTATGATATTTCTGGTTTGGAAGTTGCGGCCGTGGTCGCGTTGGGCCCTGCAACTGGGAGCGTACGCCGCAGCGGCCACCGCCACGGCACTGGTCTTGGGTGCCTACAACTTGGCGGCGTTTGGATCGCCGTTTCACCTGGGGTACGCCAGCGTCCAGGGATTCGACGGCATGCGAGAAGGAATCTTCGGAGTGACGCGGCCGCGCGCCGAGGCCTTGTATGGACTGCTGATCAGCCCGCGCGGACTCCTCTGCGTGGCGCCGGTGTTGGTCCTCGGCCTGGTCGGGCACGTGATCTCGATCACGCGCACGCGTCAGCGGTGGGTCGCCATCTTGAGCGTGGTGGTGATCGTCTACTCCATCCTGCTCAACGCCTCCTATCGCTACTGGACGGGTGGGTGGACCTACGGGCCACGCCACGTGACCATCGCACTTCCGTTTCTCGCCCTGGGGCTAGCTCCTTTCTACGATGCCATTGGGCGTTTGCGCCCCCTGATCTGGGCCGTCCTGCTCGGTGCGGCTTTTCTGACCTTGGTTGCGGTCAGCACCCACGGAATGACTCCCGAGGATTTCAGGAATCCGCTCAAAGAATACCTCTGGCCCGCCTTTCGCGAGGGCCGGGTGGCGCTGAGCGACGACTACCACGACTCCGCCGGGCCTGCGACCAACTTCGGACTGGCCCTTGGGCTGCAACCCAAACGATCACTGTTTCCGCTTCTGATCGGACTCGTCGTGGGCGGCACGGGGCTGCTCATGAGCCTGCGACAACGGCCGAACCGGTCCTGGCCGGCCGAGATTCGTCGCTCGGCACCTACGGGTGTGCAGCCAGCCAATTGAGAACGCCCTGGTACTTGGGCATGGAGCCTCACTCGCAGTCCGACAGGAACACGCCCATCTTGTCATAGGAAATCGTCACTGCGACATCCGGGAAACCGTCGCCATTGAAGTCCGCAACCACGGGTACGCCAGGATAGTCGACAATTGGATAGGTTACGGGCACGCGAAACGTGCCGTCGCCATTGCCGGCACGGAATATCAACATCCCGTTCCGCCCCTGTGACGAGCACTGCACGACCACGACGTCGTCGCGACCATCACCATCAAAGTCGGCAGCAACCACCTCGCCACCTGGGTCCAGAAACGGCGTCACCGGGACGAAGCCATCGATCGTGTTCGAATACGTCACTTGCGGCGCGAAGGTTCCGTCACCCTGGTTGAAAAAGACGCTCAGGGTATTGTCCACACCGTTGACCGCAGCGATATCGGGCGCACCGTCGCTGTTGAAGTCGCCCACGGCAACAGACCCAGTACCGTTGCCCGCAGCGTAGCTTGCTTGCGGTGCGAAGGTACCATCGCCTTGATTGATGAAAACATTTGCCGTGCCCGCACCCAGCCCGGTCGGGAGGCAGAGGGCCTCTGGGCAGAGGCCCGTGAAATCGGCGTTGCTGACCACGATGTCCGGGTAACCGTCGCCATTGAGGTCACTCACCGTGATGGAATCGACATTGCCCCCACTGGCGTACGTGGTCGGCGGGGAGAAGCTGCCTTGGCCATCGCCCAAAAATATGGCGATCGAGCTCGATTGAGTGGCGGCGAGGTCGGGATGGCCATCGCGATTGAAGTCGCTGGCAACCATGACACCAGAGTATCCAGGTACCCTATGTTGCACGAAGGGTCCGAACGTGCCATCGCCTTGATTGAGGAAGACGTCGAGATCGTGGACGTCGTTGCCCACTGCGAAATCCGGCTTGCCGTCGCCGCTAAAATCCGCCGCAGCGACACCCTCTGCCTCCATGTCCGTGTTGTAGGTGGTGGGTGGGACGAAGGTGCCGTTTCCCTGATTCAAGTAGACGCTCGCCGTGCCATTGTAGATTCCTCCCCAAGCGGTGGCCACCACATCGATGTGGCCATCACCGTTGAAATCAGCGACGGCGAGGAAGTGGCCTGCACCCTCATAGGTGACTTGCGGTGCAAAACCCGCCCACCGGCATGCGCGCACGTCGGTGGGATGCCCTACCTTGTCGATAGCAGCATCTGCGGGCAAGGCGGGAGCGGGCGCTGAGTCCGGCTGGCCGAATGGAAGATCCAGATTCGTGCGACCGCAGCCCGCAAGCACGAGAACTAGCACACAAGTTCGACAAGCGCGCATCGGAAGAGCCTCTGCGGTTGATTGTAGCCTACGGCGCAAGCCGGCTCTGCCCTTTCTTGAATAGGGTCTTCTGCGTCAGATGACCACGGCCACGCCCACCCGCGTGCCACGGCGTGTCNNCGCGGCTCGCTGACTGCCAGCATGCCGGCAATCTCGCGATAGGTGAGATCCTCGATGTAATGCAACGACAGCACCATGCGCAGGCGTTCGGGCAGCTTCTCCAGCGCCTCAGTCAAGCGGCGCACTGCCTCGGCGCGCAGCACAGCCGCATCGGTGGCCTCAGCTCCTGCCAGGGTGGGCAGGATAGATTCGAGCGGCAGGGGCGGCTCTAGCAAGGCGGCCATGTCGCTCGCCTCTTCCACGTCCACGCCCAGCTCAGTCGCCACCTCTTCCACTGTGGCCTCGCGGCCCAAATTACCCGCGAGCCGCTTGCGCGTCTTGACCAGATCGTCAGTGCGGTTGCGTAGTCGCCGCGGCAAGTGGTCCAGCCGGCGCAGCTCGTCCAGCATGGCGCCGCGCACGCGATGCTCGGCAAAGGTGGCAAAGGAAGCGCCCCGACTCACATCAAAGCGCCGGCCCGCCTCAATCAAACCGATGGCCCCGGCTGACCACAAGTCGTCGTAGGCACTGCGCAGTCCGGTGCGGGAGATCAGCCGTCTGGCCATACGCTCGACCATGGCGCCGTACTGTTCCAGGACAGTCGTGTCGTCGAGGACCGCTGCGGGTGCTCCGTTCGTGTAGCTGGCGATTGCCCTGTGCATGGTTGCTGTCCTTAGCGTGGGCCTTCCGCCTCTCTCATCAGGCGCTGCCACATGACCTTCATCCCGCCTTCCAGAATCTGCGGCGCCGGCTCGCTGAACAGGCGCTCGGCCACGGCGGCCAGGGCGCGGCTGGCCGGTGCCATGGGAAACAGATCGACAACCGGCCTCTGCGCCATCACCGCCCGATGCACGTTCTCGTCGCGGGGCACGTAGCCCAGGTGGCGCAGCTTGGCGGTGAGAAACCGGCCGGTGACAGTGGAAAGCTTCTGGAACATGTCCCGCGCGGGCATTTCGTCGACCACCGGGTTGATCACCACGGCGAAGTTGCGAATGCCCGCCTGTTGGGACAGCACCTTGACCACGGCATACGCGTCCACCAGCGAGGTGGGCTCGGGGCTTAGCACCAGCACCACTTCTTGCGCCACCCCCACGAAGAACAGCACGTTGTCCCCGATGCCGGCGCCCGAATCGATGATCACCAAATCGAAGCGCTCCTCCAGTGTGTCGAGCGCAGCCACTAGCCGTAGCTTGTCTTTGCGGTCCAGCTCGGTCAGGCGCTGCACGCCCGAGCCGGCAGGCAAGATGTGGATATTGGGTGCCGCCTGGGCCAGCACATCGTTGGCCGACACCCCTGGCTGCAGCAGATCGCCAATGTGGCGCATGGGTTTGATGCCGAAAATAATGTCGACGTTGGCCAGCCCGAGATCGGCGTCGATGATCAACACGCGCTTACCCGCGCGGGCGGCCAGCGCCGCCAAGTTGGCCGAGACGTTGGTCTTTCCCACCCCGCCTTTGCCGCTGGTGACCGCGATAACCCGCAATGCCTCGCGCGTGGGCTCGGCTGCGGGCGCAGGTGCCGGCGTGCGAGCAACAATGCGCAGGCGAAGGTTGTCGGCTTGGTCCATGACTAGTCTCCTTTGCCCAACGCCAGTTCAACGAGCAGTGCTGAGGTGGCTGGATGCAAGTCGTCGGGCACCCGTTGACCGTTGGTCACGCAGGAAACTGGGCAGCTAAGCTCGGTCGTCACCGACAGTACGCTGGCAGGACCATCGGCCTCGTCCAGCTTGGTGAGAATGAAACGGCTCACCCCGCGCGACTTGAAGCGGCGGGTCGCGGCACGCAGTTCGCGCCCACCGGTCGCGGCCGACAACACCAAATGCTGTTCGGTTTCAGGCGCCGCCTTGAGCAAGTGGGCTTGCGCTTCCAACGCCGCGGGATCCGATCGCCCGGCGGTATCGATGAGCACAAGCTGCGCCTCCGGCTCAGCAGTGATTGCTTGGCGCAACCCCGCCTGATCGCGCGCCAGGTGGGTGGGCACGCCCATGATCTCGCCGTAGCGGCCTATGTGTTCGCTGGCACCGATGCGATAGCTGTCGACGGTTACCAGGGCGACCTTGAGCTTGCTTTCCAGCAGCGCACGCGCCGCGATCTTCGCAATGGTGGTGGTCTTGCCCACCCCGGGTGGGCCCACCAGAGCGATCACCCGCCGGCCTTCGCCCCGCCACGGCGGCAGGGCCGGGCTAAGGCGCCGACGAAGCCCCTCGCGCAGTGATTCCATGATCTCGCGTTCGCCGTGACCGGCGGCTGCGCGCACCGCTTCGCGCACGAGCTCGTCGACGATGGCCGGCTCTCCGCCCCTTTCCACCAGCCGGCGCGTAGTCGCAGCCGCGGCCGGGGACAGCGGACTGGCGCTCCGCCCGGCCGGGGTGCGCGGCTCAGCCTTGCTGGACCGCACCTCGGCGCGCAGTTGCTCGACAATGCGACGCAAGGCCGAGACCTCACTTTCCAAATCGAACGATCGGTCCTTGGACTCAGGACCGCCATTGCCCGAACCGGTAGCGGTAATCTCGATCTCCTTCCTTCCGAAAAAGCCGCCTACTTCGCGGGTCTTGAGGATGATGGCCTCCTCGCCCAACGCGGAGCGGACGGCATCAAGCGCGGTGCGCGGATCGGGGCCACGGAAGGTCCTGACAGTGGCGTTCATTGCACTTTTCTCCTCATGCGGCCTTGCTCCAGGGCGAAGGCGAAAGATCTAGGGTGCCGACGGGCTCAACCTGCGTGCCGGGCACCAGCTCGCGAGCCGTGATGACCCACAGGTCGGGCACGAAGCGGGACGCGAACTCATAGAGCGGCCGGCGCAGGTCGGGCGGACTGATGAGCACAGTGGGGTGGCCGCCCGCGGCCAGGCCCGAGGCATGCGCCTCCAGGGTGCTGATGAACCGCTTGGCGGTGGCCAGTTCCAGCGCCAACGCTGCCTCGCCGTCGGTCTGGCCCAGCGCTTTGCGCAGGCTCTCCTCAACTGCGCGATCCATAGTCAGGGCGTGCACCGTGCCCTTGCCGTCGGCGAGGCGTGAGGTGATCTGGCGGGCGAAGCGCCGACGGACCTGCTCGACCAGGAACCCGGTGTCCTTGCTGCGCGGAGCTGCATCACCAACCGCTTCCAGCACGCTACGGAAGTCGCGAATCGATAGCCCCTCACGCAGCACACCGCGCACCACGCGCACCAACTCACCCAGGGTGATGGTGTTGGGTATTACGTCTTCGACCAGCTTGGGTGCCTCCTTTCCGCAATGGGCGAGCAGTTCCTGGATCTCTTGCCGGCCCACCAGCTCGTGCGCGTTGTGGCGCAGTACCTCGGAGAGCTGGGTGGTGATTACCGACGCCGCGTCCACCACGGTCAGACCGGCAGCCTCAGCGCGCGGACGATCGCCGGGCAGCACCCACAAGGCCGGCAAACCAAAGGCCGGCTCCTTGGCCACGATCCCGTCGAGGTCGGGCAACTGCGGCTTCTTGCCTGACTGGTCCAGAACCATGAGTCGGTCGGCGTAGGCCACCCCGCTGGCCAGATCCACGCCGCGCAACTTGATGCGGTACTCGTTGCCGTCGAGACGCAAGTTGTCCCGCAGGTGAACCGCGGGAATGATCACACCGATATCCCCAGCAATCTGCCGGCGCAAGTTGGTGACCCGCCCCGGCAGCTCGCCGCCCTTGTCCAGGTCGATGAGCCGCAACAGCCCGTGTCCCACCTCCAGCTCCAAGGTGTCGAACCCGACGAGGTCACCCAGCTTCTCGGCCACGCCGGCCTGAGCTTGCGCCGCGGCCTTCTCAGCCTGCGCTGCGGTCATGGGCTGGGCGACGCGACGGCGCGAGAGCAGGAAGGACGCGCCGGCCAGAGCGCCAAACGCCAACAATGGCATGCCGGGCAGCAGCCCCAGCACCAGGAGCACGCCGGCTGCGTGCATGAGCGTGCGTCGGTGACCGAAGATCTGCGCGCCCATTTCCGTGCCCAGGTGCGAACCCGAGCTGGCGCGGGTGACCGTGATGCCCGCTGCGGTCGACACCAGCAGCGCCGGCATCTGGCTGACCAGGCCGTCGCCGATGGTGAGGATGGTGTAGGTCTCGACGGCGGCGGAAAGCGACATGTGGTCGCGCGCCACCCCGGCCAGCAGGCCGCCCACGATGTTGATGAGGGTAATGATGAGGCCGGCGATCGCGTCGCCGCGCACGAACTTGCTGGCGCCGTCCATGGCGCCGAAGAACTCGATCTCTCGTTCCAGGTTGGCACGGCGGGCGCGCGCCTCGCGGTCGTCGATGATCCCGGCGGCCAGATCGGCGTCGATGGACATCTGCTTACCAGGCAAGGCGTCCAAGGTGAAACGGGCGGCGACCTCGGCCACTCGGCCGGAACCGCGGGTGATGACCACGAAGTTCACCACCAGGAGGATGAGAAAGACCACCGCGCCCACGATCAGGCTGCCGCCCACGGTGAATTGACCAAACGCCTGGATGATGTGGCCCGCGGCGTCGGTGCCCGAGGAACCTTGCAAGAGGATTAGGCGGGTGGTGGCCACGTTGAGCCCCAGCCGGAACAAGGTCACGACGAGCAGCAGGGTCGGAAAGACCGAGAAGTCGAGCGGACGGGCCACCCCGAGAGCGACCAGCAACACCAGCAAGGACACGCCGATGCTGGTGGCCAGCAGGCCGTCGAGGGCGAACGCCGGCAAGGGCAGGAGCAAAAGGGCGACCACACCCAACACGGCCAGAGCGAGCAGAAAGTCACCGCGCGGGGCGGGCCCGGCAACCGCGACGGCAGGCGGGGCGGCAGGACTCATGCGGCGCCTCGGGCGGCCCGAACTTGGGCGGCCCCGTTACGACCCAGCACCCGGTAGACAAAGGCGAGGATGGCAGCCACTGCGCGGTAGGTTTCCGCCGGCACTGTGCGGCCCACCTTCACCCGGCGGTAGAGCAACCGCGCGAGCGGAATGTCCTCGATGATGGGGATGCCGTGCTCGCGGGCCAGCTCGCGCATGATGTCGGCCAGCCTGCCCTTGCCCTTGGCGGTCACCCGCGGAGCGGCGTCCTCGCCGGGCAGGTAGCGGATAGCAACTGCCACATGGGTCGGGTTGACCACCAGGGCATCGGCGCGCGGCACCTCAACCCGCGCGTGGCCCTTGGCTAGCTCGTGATGGCGCCGGCGGCGACGCGAGCGGATCATGGGATCGCCCTCTTCCTCGCGATAGTCACGCTTGGCCTCTTCCTTGGTCATCTTCATGCGCTGGTGATAGCGATAGTGGGTGACTGCAAGGTCCAGGCCGGCCAACAGGCCGAGCGCCGCCAAGATCCTGACGAATCCGCGGGCCAGAGGTGCAAAGGTGGACTGGAGTTGCGTGGCCGCTGACTGCTGCAGCATGCGAGGCAGCGTCAGGAAGTCGTCATGGAACGCGCTCCACACCGCGTACACCAGGGTCACGACCTTGACGCCGGTGAGCAGCAAATCGACCAGCATCTCCTTGCGGAAGCGCCGGCCCAGCCGGCCGCCGCCAAAGACCCGCGAGAGGTCGGGCAGGGCCAGGTGTGCCCAGGTTCCCAAGCGAGTCTGCGCAGCCAGGGCGACCGAGGCGCCCAGGGCCACGGAAGCCGTCACTGCCAGGGTGACGATCAGGGGTCGCGCCAAGAAGGGTATGAGACGTCCTGCTGTGGCCTGGGCCAGACCGTCGGCGGAGGCCCACACCAGATTCACCAGGGCGTCACGTAGCGCAGGCCCCAGCGCGGTCAGCGCGCCCAGCCCGGCCAGCAGCGCCGCCCACATGGCCATTTCTCGGCTGATGGGAATGTTGCCTTCTTCCCACGCCTGCTGGAGCCGCCGGTGGCTGGCTTGTTCGGTCTGGTCTTCTCTCTGGGCCTCCGCCATGGTGCAAGTCTTTCAATGGCCGGCCAGGGCCGAGCGCGCGGCCTCGGCCACCATCAGAGCAGCCGGTGGTGCGGCCAAATAGAGCGCCCCGACACCCGCCAGCAGTACCACCGAGAAGCCGATGTTGGAGAGGCCAAGTTGCGGCGTGGTGCGGTTGAGCAGGCCGAGCGTCAGATGACCGATGGTCACCGCGGCAAGAACCGGGAAGGCAAGACGTATGGCCAAGGCGATGGCACCCGCAGCCTGGCCCACTACCCGCGCTGCCAGCTCGCTGACACTAATGGGTGAGCCGGGCGGCATCTCGACCACTGACCGGCACAGCCAAGCCACGGCTTCGCGGTGAACGCCACCTGCCACGGCGAAGGCAAGCGCCAAAAGGGAAAGAACTTGCGATACCGCGGGGGACTCGGAACCGTGCACCGGATCGTAGGTTGCGGCCATGCTGAGGCCCATGGACATGCCAATGGCCGATCCGGCCGCGGCGGCGGCGTCAAGGACCAGACGCGCCGCCAGACCGGCGCAAAGGCCAAGCAGGGCCTCGGACAGAGCAGCGATGATGAAACGAGCGGCATGATCCCAGGCGGCAAAGGGCGGCGCGCCCGCGCCGAAGAACGCCGCCACCGACACCACCACGGCCGCGGCCATGCGCACCCGCGCGGGAATAGCCGGCAGGCCCAAGAGGGGCACGACGGAGAACAGGCCGGCGCAACGGATCACCACCAAGATGAAGGCGGCGGCCAAGGGTAAGAAGCTGAACACTGCGCTTGCCTCACAGGTGCTGCGACATACGCTCCAGCGCGCCAGCCACGAACTGGGCCATGCGCTCGACCGCCCAACCACCCGCGAACCAAGCGACCAGCACCGCGGCCAACACACGCGGCAAAAAGCCCACCGCGGGATCGTTGATTTGGGTCGCGGCCTGCAGCAGCCCGACCACTAAGCCTACCGCCAGCAGCGCGCCCACGAAAGGCCCACCCACCGTAGCCAGCATGGCGAAACCTTCGCGCAACAAGGCAGAAGGCAAGTCCAACGACATCAGAAGCTCCGAATCAGCGACGAGACCACCAGGTGCCAGCCGCCCGCGAGAAGGAACACCCCTAGCTTGAGCGGCAGCGCCACCATAGTCGGCGGCACCATCATCATGCCCAAAGACATGAGAATGACCGCCACCAAAAGATCGATGAGCAGCATGGGCACGAAAATGAAGAGGCCCATGCGAAAAGCGGTGCCCAACTCGGACACCATGAAGGCGGGCACCAACACGGTAAAGGGTACCGCTTCACCCCGCGCCGGCCGTGGCGCGGCCGAAACCTCGAAGAGCAGGCGCAATTCTTCCTCGTGCGTCTGCTTCAGCATCCAATCGGAAAGCGGCCCCTGGGCCCGCTGCAGGGCCTCGCCCATCGAGATCTTGTCGTCCATGAGCGGCTGCACGGCCTGCTCGTGCACCCGCCGGACCGTGGGCGCCATGATGAAAAGCGAAAGAAAGAGCGACAACCCGATCAACACCTGGTTGGGGGGCAACTGCGGCGTGCCCAGCGCCTGGCGCAAAAACGACAGCACGATGACGATGCGGGTGAACGAGGTAACCGACAGAACCAAAGCCATTCCGAAAGACAGCGCGGTCAGGATGAGGAAGAGTTTGACCGCGGAGGATCCGCCACTGGCCAAGGCCAGCTCGCTGCTGGCGCCGACGGCTTTGGAAAGAAGCTGCGTGGTGCTCGGGCCGTTCATGAAACCTTGCCCGAGAGTCCCTGGGCCAGCTTGTCGCGCAGCTCCTGATCTTCGTAGCTTTCGTCCAGCAGCTCACGGAAGGCGGCTGCGTCTCGCGGGGACGACTGCTGCGGCCGGAGTCGAAACAACCGACTAAGCATGCCGATTTCTCCCTCGGGCTCGGGCGCGGCCTCGGCCGCTTCAGCCAGGGCAGGCTCATCCGTCCCTCCACTCAGAGCGGGGGGACTTCCCATCACGGCCGCGATGGGTGGCTCGATCGCGCCTTCCAGCGGCGCCAAGAGAGCGATCCCCGCTTCGCTGGCCCCGAGAATCATGACCTGGCCGTTCACCCGTGCCACGAGCAACGCCCGCTTGGGACCGATGGCCGCGGTTTCTAGGATGTGGATCAGACCCTGGCGGCGCGTGCGGCGGCGTGTGAGTGCCAGCACGCCGCCGGCCACTGCGACCAGCGCGAGTATGGCCAGAACGAACGACAAACCAGGATGGCGGGCCGCGGCCACGGGAGCAGCGGCGCTGTGAGCCGGGGCCACAACGCTGGGCGCGGCGGTGGGCGCGGCGGTCGGCGCCGATTTCGCCGGCGCGGTTGCCGCGGCCGTGGCGTCGTGCCCGAGGGTATCGCTCGTCTTGGCCAGCGCCGGTCCGGCGGCTGCGGGCGCCACCACTTTGGCTGCGGCCAGGACGGTGGCCTCGAGTTTTTGTTTCGGTTGGTCTTCGGCCCGGGGCTTGGCTCCCGGATTCTCATCTTCGTCGCTCTCCGTCTTGGCCGCGAAGGGCATCTCGTCGGGCAGGGCCAGGGCAGCCCGCAGCAACTCCTGCGAGGCGCCGCGGCCCGGGGGTTTGCCTTCCCTAAGCCGCCCAGGGGCACGCGTCCCCTGCCCTTGTACCGTCGCGGCTGCACCCGCGTTGGAGCCGCAGGGGAACTGCACGCGAAGCCCCGACGGCAGGGCCTCGACGGCAGCAGGCTCGCGACAGCGCACGCCGGGGTCGAGCGGAACTTCGAGCTTGGTGTAGCGAGAACGAGCGCGGGCCACCACGGGGTGCTCGCCGTTTTCGAATACCTCACGCATCGGGGTGGCGTCATCGACGAAGATGTAGGCTAGGCGATTGCCGACCATGGGCCGGGCTACCCGGACGGGGACCGGCTCCGAGGTGGCCACCTCGACGATCACGTCGCGGTCGTGGGTTTCGCTGGTCACACCCGTGACAGTGACGGCGGCAAGCGGAAGCAGGGCCAGTTGGGTCAGCATCTTGGAGTCCTCCTCAGCGTAGGCGCGCGATTCGTTCCGATGGGCTCACGATGTCGCTGATGCGAATGCCAAACTTGTCATTGACCACCACGGCCTCACCGCGCGCCACCAGGCGGCCATTAATAAGGATGTCGAGCGCCTCGCCCGCGATCTTGTCCAGCTCGATGACCGAGCCGGGGCTCAAATTGAGCAAGTCCTGGATCGACATGCGCGCCCGCCCCAGCTCCACTGAAAGATCGAGCGGCACGTCGAGCAACAAATCGAGGCGTCTGCCTTGTGCTCCAGAATCAGGAGGGTTCGGGGTTTCCTCAGCCATGGTTTCCTCTTGCTAGATCTCCCTACGCGGCCGCCTGGGTGAAGTTCTGCGGACCCGGTCGCGCGGGCCGGTTGGTGGCAGCGGCATGCATGATGGACTTCAGCACCTCGACTGCGATTCCGCCCCCGACCACTTTGGGCATGCCGGTCATCTTGGGTCGCTCCTGCACCAGCACTGGCAGCGGCGAGCCTTCGCTGGTGTTGAGAGTGACCACGTCGCCGATCTTCAGACCGAGCAGGTCAGCCAGGCGCAGGTGGTAGCGCCCCACCTCGACCCGCAGCTCGACCTCGACCAGTTCCAGCTCACGGGCCAGCGCCTGCCCGAAGCGCACGTCGCGCTGCCCGCCCAGGCGGGGCGGTGAACTCAGCAGCTTCTTGGCCGCCTCTACCGCAGCATAGGGAATGGCCAGCATCAGGCGGCCGTCGATGGGACCAGTGACCTCAAAGGCACACAGAATGCCCACGTCGCTGGGGGTGGCAATGGCGGCCATACGCGGGTCGGACTCGAAGCGCAGGACCTGCGGCTTGAACGACAGCACGCCCTCCCACGAGGTGGCCATGGCTTCCGACAACATGTTCAGCACATGCCGGAGCACCACCTTGCCTACGTGGGTGAGGTCGGGCCGTGCCTCGCCGGACTCTGACTTGGCTTTGCGATCGCCGAGCGACGCAGCCAGAAGCGAGTGGGCCAGCGGCGCCTCGACAATGACCAGCGCCAACCCGTGTCCGGCGCCCAGGCTCATCACGCCGACAGCGTTCTGCCCGTTGAGCAAGCTGTTGATGTCGGCGAACTTCATCAGGCTGGCG
>PMKP01000108.1 GCA_003157775.1 Myxococcales bacterium
TCTATCGGTGACGACCATCGTGTCACGCAATGCCCAGTGGCTCCGCCGCTTCTTCCTGATCTTTGGCGTCGCCCTGGTGGCGGCCATGGCGTTCAACATCTACATGACTCGGCGCTTGGATGCCGAGGCGGCAGCCGGCCATGCGTCTGCGCCACCTGCCGGCGGAGAGTCGTCGCCCGCGGCCTCGGCTACTCGCATCGCCGGTGGGGCAGCGGCCGTGACCACGGCGACTGGGCTGTCAGCCGGTGAGCCTGCCGCTCGGCCAGCGCAAGGCGCCCAGCCGCTTGCACCGATGCCACCCCTCGCCAGGCCAGACCGGCCGGCGGCAGGTCCCGCGGCTTCCGTCGTCGCGGCCGCAAGACCGCTCGCGGGCTCCGCCACCGAGCTGCCGGCCGACCGGACGCGACCACGCGCCAGCGGAGAGGGAAAGAAGGCACTTTCCCAGGCCCACGCCGCTTTTGAACGCGACGATTTTGCGCAGGCTATTCTGCTGGGGCGGGCGGCCCTGGCCGCAGGTGAAGGAGGCGCTCACAACATCCTGGGCGCAGCCTATTTCAAGCTTGGCCGTTTCGAGGACGCGGCACGCGAGTACGGCGAGGCCTTGCGCCTGGAACCGAGCAATCCGGTGCTGGCCAAGCGGTTGGAGATCGCGCGCAGAGCCGCCAGTCGCCGTGCTGAGGGCGCATCGCCGTAGCATTGCTTCCGCCTGAGTCGAAGTGCCGAGCGGCGCGGGCAGCCGCGCCCAGGCCTGCGCCGTAATCCATTGACATCACCAGCCGTGGTTTGATTCAATCGTGGTGAGCGTTGGTGCCCTTGTCCCGGAAGTCACCGGGCTATGGTCGAAATAGAGAGGAGACGCAGCGATGACCAGGACGATGCAAAGCCTCGTGAGCAGGGTCACCTTGGCGATGATTGCGGCGCTTGGCAGTTCGTGTCACGGGGGGGGTAACTGAAGCCACGGGAGGCGGCGTTGCGGTAGAGGCGACGGAACAGCCGCTGACCACGGTTGACATCGATCGGGTTCTTGGCTTCAAGGCAACTGCGGTTTCGGACTGGGCGATCATTCAGAGCGGCCCAGGCACGCTCAGCGTTTCGCCAACGGCGTCTCAAGGCTCCCGCTCGCTGGCGGTCGCGTCGCACGGGTATGTTCCCGTGCAGAGTGTGGCCTTGCCGTCGCTGGGTTCACGCGTGGGAAGCGCGATCCACTACGACATCATGTCGCCCACCCAGCTCAAGCAAGTCAGCCCAAAGAACTACGGCGCCACGCAGCTGTACTTGAACAGCACGTCCCTGGGCCTCAACAACGTGTATCTCGGGCAGGTGGAACTGACCCAGCTCCCCGTCGGGCAGTGGAACACGGTTACTTTTGTCCCGAGCTCCAGTGTGCTGACCAAGCTGCGCGCAACCTACACAGATCTGCGTGCAACAATCGTCGTGAATGCGCCCTACAACGCAACCCAACCGTACCTACTGGACAATCTTCGCTTCTCGGACAGTACGCTGGCCCTGGTGACAGTGGTGGATGGCAGCGGGCACTCGATTTCCGGCCTCACGGTGGTCGCCTACAACGGTTCGACCCCGACCCGCAATACTGGTGTCACGGACAGCACGGGCTTGGCGAAGGTCTGGGTGCCACCGGGAAGCTACCGGTTTGGCGTGACGGAAGCAGGTGTGACGACTTACAGTGGTGCGACCAACCAGTGCCAGGTGCCGGGCGTCTGCGCTGTTGCGACGATTATCGCCAAGTGCCACGGAATCGTCTGCACGGCCAAGGACCAATGCCACAGCGTTGGAACTTGTGACCCGAGCGCAGGATTGTGCAGCAACCCGAACAAGGCTGACGGGACTGCCTGCAGCGACGGGAACGCCTGCACCCAGACCGACATCTGTCAGGGCGGGGTTTGCACGGGCGGAAACCCAGTGGCGTGCCAGCCCCTCGACGGATGTCATGATCCAGGGATCTGTGACCAAGCCACAGGCATCTGCTCGAATCCAGCTAACCCCGATGGCCCAGCCTGTGTCGTCGGCGACGGTTGGACGCCATCCACGCCACTCGTGCTCCAAGCGGCAGCACTTTCGTCGGGGACAGTGCGGTTGACGTGGAACGACGTGGGCGGCGAGAGTGCCTACTACGTGATCCGCTCGACTGACGGCGGGAGCCAATTCGTGCAGGCCAACCAATCGCCTGCCGGGACCACGACGTGGGATGACACTTCGCGGACGCCGCTGACCACGTACTGCTACAAGGTGCGGGCCAAGTCGGGCGCGGGTTATGCAACGTCAAATATGGCCTGCGTGGAAACTCCGCTGACGTTTGAGGCTGAAGACCAAGCTCGCAGTGCTTCCGATGGTGCCATAGCCGTAATCTCCGACACGACCGCCAGCGCGGGCAAGTACACCAAGGTGCCTCTCGCGGGTGTTGGTTCGTGGGTGGAGTATCTGTTGAACACGCCGTTGACAGGGACCTTCGATGTCAAGGTCCGCATGGCGACCGGACCTGACCGGGGCCGGTGGCGCCTGCAAGTCGACGGCAAGTATGCCAGCATGGAGATTGATGGCTATGCGGCGCAGCCGGGAAACAAAGAGGTCGACCTGGGCGAGATCAAGATCGACAGCACCGCCGCACAAAAGCATTTCCGCTTCTTGGTCACCGGCAAGGACACGCAATCCACCGGCTATGTGATAGCAATGGACGCCTTCACCCTTTTCAATGTCGGACTTCGCTACGAAGCGGAAAACTCCGGCCCGGTGGTCAGCACCGACGACAGCGAAACCAATCCGACCGACACGACAGCCAGCAATGGCAAGATCGCCGCAACCACACTGGACGCGGTCGGGGATTTCTTGCAGTTCACTCTGTACGTTCCCGCGCCTGGCAGGTATCAAGTCTTGCTTCGCTACAAGACCGGGCCAGATCGGGGCGCCTTCCAAGCCACCCTGGACAACGCCGCCGACTTGGGTGCAGAGATCGACGCTTACAGCGCGTCGCCTGGCTACATCTCGCGAGTCCTTGGCGTCGTCGATATCGCGACGGCCGGCCCGCACACGGTCACGCTGACGGTGACCGGCAAGTCAGGCGGAAGTACGGGCTATGGCATTTCCGTGGACTACATCGAGTTGCGCCCCAATCCTGTCATCAATCAGATCTCGATCGGCATGGAGCCGGTGACGCTCGAAGCCACCTTTGGCTGTGGTGCCCAGCCGGATCCCCAGACCAAGTCCGGAGTGGCAGACCACGCCCCGGCGGTGTCTTTCACGATCCCAGATCAGATCCCTGTGATCCTGGGCAACGCGGGCAACCAGCAGGCGACGCTGGTGTTCCGCAACGGCGCTGGCCCTGTGGTGACCTGCACCTATCAGGGTGGTTCGGCCGANNCAACCAGGTGCCACTGCCTTGGCGACCCACTTCGAACTCTCGCTACTCGGCGTCGACTGCCAGTATTCCGCGTCGGTGGCCAAGGCGCGGGTTCACCTCGGCGGCAGCCAGTGTAGCGACGTAGTTGCCGACTTCATTTCGCCCGACGACACCTACACGACGCGCACCCAGTTTTCGTGGACCGCGACCCAAACGGTCGCTGAGACGAATGCCGCTGGCAACCCGACCCTGTGGTACGCGATGATCTACATCCACGACGAACGCCAGCCTGATGCCCTCGATTCGCTGTTGATCCATCACCAGAAAGCACCGATTTTCTTGGCGCCAAACCAGACGATACCGAACCTGTGCGGAAGGCTGGAGTCCGTTGGCGATGGCGAGGGGCACTTCGAATACGCCCTTCTGACAGGTGTGGCGTTCAACAAGTTGCGCGCCCTGGCGCTGGCTGCGGGCGCTGACCTCGGCGCCCAGGGGTTGTTCAAGGTCATCAAGATCATCACGCCGCCTGCAGCAGGGGAGGCCAATGCCGACGGCTCGGTGTCGATCGACTATCTCAAGTCTGCTGGATTTCAGTACATGGGGTATCTGTCCGGCGAGACCGTGACCCATCCAGATGGCTCGACCGAGGTGATTGCGCGGTCGGATTGGTTCAACCCGCTTAGCTGGCCCGGCGATGCCTGGGACGGCATCAAGGATGGTGGCGAGTGGGTGTTGGGGGAATGGGGAAGCGCGGCGAACGCGCTGTTGCCCAGCGCAACTGTGTCGGTCCACTTGCGGGCCTTTAGCGATGATCCCGCGTTCCAGGGGCAAGCGCTGGTTCACGGATCGGGGAAGTACGCTGGCCAGGAAATTGGGATCTTAGGGGTTCGGGTAAACTTCTGGTATCTTTCGGTTGGCAATTCGATTGGCAGTCTTGGATTGGCGCCCATAATTGCCCCGTACGGGGGCACCACTGATGCGCACGGACTGTTGACGGCGCGTGTGCCGATGTTTTCCAAGCTGGCCGCAGTCGAGATTCCGCTCGACAGCGACGCCGCCAAGATCACTTGGAACGGCATCATGACCACCACGATGGTATTGGAGATGAAGGAACTTGACTCCATAGACGGCGACAAATCGGCAGAAATTGACGACGCGGGATACATGAATGTCCTTGCTCAGTTCGCTGATGGCCACGAGTACCTCAGGGACATTGTCGGATACACGCCGCACAAGGAGAAGGTGGCCGAGGGGACTGCCGTGAACACGTTGGCGCAAGGAAATGGCAACAATCCCGTGACCACCTGCGCCACCTTCCCAAATCTCGTCTTCTATGGAACGACTTTCGCTTCGTGGATGATCGACAGCGTACTGCCCACGATTCTGCCACCGGCGTTGCTGACCACGGCGGCGCTTGCGACGGTTCCGATCGAATTCGCCCTCAATTCCGACTTGTGGATGGCGACCACCAAAGAGGATGTGTTCCACTCCCGCGGGATCTGGACGCACGAGTATGGCCACTACAGCCTTTGCAGCATGATTGCCGATAGGGGAGCCTCGGCTGCCTTGTCCTCGCTGACCACGATGACCATTTAGACGATCTCCTCCGGCAACAACATCCAGCCGTCCGATGAGACGCGCATTCTCAATGAGGCGTTCGCCGATTTTTTCGCAGCGCCGGTGGTGGGCGGGACGAATTACTACAAAGATCCGCCCCCACCTGGCTCAGAACTTTTTGACAACATCTACTACTGCATTGCTCCCCCGTGCCTTGAGAAGAACATGTCCGCCACTGACACCGGCAACGCAATGATCGCTCGCGACATCACCATCTTCATGGATGCTTTTGATGGGATCGACGGGTCGGGCGTGCCAGACGCTGGTGATTCTTGGATCGCGTCCACCTCCAACCCGGGAACATTGACCTACGCCAGCCAGAAGTACGCCAATTCGTGCATCCCGGGCCAGAGCACCAGCAGCTTCTTCTCCACCTGCGACGAGCCTGTGTGGATGGAGGGACCGCATATCCGCCAATGGATCAACAACTGGGTGGCCCTGACCAACTTCCTCTCCCACAGCAGTTTCATGAGCGCTCTTGCATACACCGCTCGGACCCAGGAAGACTACTCTTGGTGCGACGTGTGCCGCTTGTTCGCCATCCACACCCCCGGCAACGAGGCCACACCACAGGACTTGGGCCTGACCACTCCAGTTCCCATCGCGCAATACAGCGGCGCTTGTCTGAGCTCGCCGATCAAGGACTGGATCGGACCGCCACCCGATCCGAGCTTGACTGACCTGGACAGGGTCTGCAATCCCCAACCATACGTCTGTGAGGTATGCTTGGCTGGCTCGATCGCGGGACCAGATGGCTGCATATGCGGTCCCCATCAGATACCAAACGGTTTCAACTGCTCCCAATGTCCTGCGGACGAGATCGCCGTGCTAGTTGGAACTACCTGGCATTGTTACACTTGCGGTCCTGGTGTGCCGATCGACGGTCAGAACGCATGTCAGTGCAATCCCACTGCGACCCAGGCTCCCGACGGCACCTGTACCAGTATATGTAGTCGACACGCAGTGTTGCAGGGCGGACAATGCGTCGATTGCGGGCCCTCGGCATCGTACCCTGACCCGACTGACACCGTGTGCCTCTCCTGCCCGCCTTCTGCGCCGTACTGTGACCCAGCCCCGGATGACGGCCTTTGCTATGGCAACTGCCTGGCAAGTTGCTGCGCCAAGGGCTGGGCGAATCCTCAGCCCGGGAGCATGCTCTGCGGTGGTTGTGATCAAGCGTGTGGATGTATTCCCTAGCGTGGCGTGACCATGCGGATGTCGTCAAACTCATCTTGGCCAGCACTCGTCGCCAGCCTTGTTGTCTTGGCAGGATGTGGAGGCAAAGCCGGCTCAGGTCTCGACGGCGGAGGTGTTGTTTGGGACGCTGTCTTGGGCGCCCCACCCGAGGCCAAGACGACGGACGGGGCTGGAAATGGCGGCAGCACAGATGCGCCATCCCGCAGTTCACCTGATTCCCCAGCGGCGGTTGTAGGAGGCCGCGACGGCGGCACAAGAGACGGGCTAGGTAGCGATCGAGGCTATCTGCCCGTCGATCCGCCTGATGGAGGCATGCCGGCTTGTATTTGGGCATTGATGCGGCGATGCTGCGGATCGCCCAGCGACCGTTGCATAACGCAGATCTGGGACGGCGGAATTGGTGACTACACTTGTTGGCCAACCGGCGAGTTGGATATCGTCGACGATAGGACCAGCACCATCACTGCGTATAGCAGTGACGGCACGGTCTGCTACACGGAAAGGCCGATGTTCTTTGATGGTGGATACTCAGGAATCGCGTTCTACGACAGCACTGGTGGGTTGGTCGCAGTGTACCGCTATCCCGCTAGCGGCGCACAAGTCCAGGTCGAGTGCAACGGCGCGACGTTCGTTGGTACGCCTCCATTTTCCTGTGTGACGGCGGGCGAGGACTGCAGACTTGGAAACTGCCCAATATGACGCCGATGCCTTGTCAAGTTGCAAGACGGCGGACGAGGTGTTCTGCTTCAGTGGCCGTCTTGACTGTGGTTGCTGTGACACCCTCATGCAGCAAGGATGAGTACTGCGTAGAGGGACTAGATATCGGGACGACCTACCGGGTCACAGTGCTGGAACCGGCGAACGCCAACTCCCAGTACGCCGTCCAGACCAGCAATGGCCCGGATTTTGGCGTCGGGATGTACATTTCCGATTCCTACACTTGTGGTGCTGGGTTCGATTTTGTCGCGGGATCGACGTTCTTGCTTCGGCCTGTGGCGCGGGAGGATCTGATGGCCTGCTACGGTCGCATAGGCTATGTGTCCGACGTTCAGGAGGTCCAGCTCGTCCAGAGAATGGATGGACTTACGAGCAGCGCAGGCGACGTCTTGATAAGGCCGGAATACAAGATTCAAAAGGGCGCATGCTCGGGCATCTGGGAGTTGGGCTTTACCTCTTCGCATAGCGATTCGCCTTTGAAAACCCCTGTTCCCGGTGCGTATCCGCCCGTATTGATGGTCCGAACGTTCCTGTCTGACGCAACGACCGACCTACAGTCATGCCTCTTGCTGGATTCCAAGCTCACGGCATCATCCTCGTGTAGCGACTACTTCGTCGTCAAGTTGGAGAAGACGTAGTGGCCAAGTTTGTCCTTCTTGGCATGACGGTGGTTGCCGCGCGCAGGGGCGGAACTTGCTAGATACGACACAGATGCATTGCCGAATTGCAGCGGCGCGGCCCTGCGTTGGAAGGGTGGCGTGCTGACCGTGGCTTTGGCGCGCACAGCACCCTCGCAAGACCTGAGCGAGTCCGAGGTCCGCCAAGCTGTGGCTGCGGCGCTGGCGGTCTGGGACCGTCGCAACAATCCCTGCAGCAGCGTCGAGCTGCGCCTGGCAGAGGGGACCACGGACAACGAGGTGGTTGAGGACGGAATATCGAGCATCTCGTTTCGCGAGGAGCGCTGGAGCCGCAATGGCGCGGCAGGTGTCCTGGCGAGGTACCCGGCGAACATGGTGGCCCAGACATCGCTGTACGCCAAGCCTCGTCCGGGCAAGCCGACTGTCGCCGAGATCACCGAGGCCGACATCGAGCTGAACGCGGTTGACTTCGGCTTCAGCACCGACGGCAAGGCCAGTCAGGATACGACCTCGCGCATACGCGACCTTCAGACCGTTCTGGTGCATGAGGTTGGCCATATTCTGGGCCTGGGGCACAACTGCGCCATGGTTGAAAGCGAGCGGAAAGCGGTTGATCACCTCGGCCACCGCATTCCGCTGTGCAGCGCGGCCGGGACCGTCCTGCGAAGCGCGGCCATGTTCCCCGTCGAGTCACTGGCCACGGCGCCCATCCTACGCGACCTGTCGTCCGACGATCGCAGGGCCCTCTGCGCGCTCTATCTTGTCCACGCGTCCCCAAAGCGGTAGGGCCATGCGGGGTGGTCGTAGTATCGTTTCACCGCATGGCCCTAGTCACATCGTCCGTTGTCGTCGTTTCGGGACCTCATCCCGATGCCGAGGCCCTTGATCGGCGGGTGGAGGAGTTGCGGCGTCGCTTTCCGCGCGCCATCATTGATCGCTATCTCGACCGCGTGCCATTAGCCGGGCAGGGTGCGTTCGTCGCCCCGGGCGCCTCGCTGGTGGCCGATGTCCGCTTGGGCATGGGTGTGTCGATCTGGTACGGTGCGGTTCTCCGTGGCGATATCGCGCCGGTCATCATCGGCGATCGCAGCAACGTGCAGGATGGAACCGTTATTCATGTGGCGGACAGCGGCCCCTGCCTGGTGGGTGCCGATGTGGTGGTTGGCCATCGTGCCATGCTGCACGCCTGCCGGGTGGAGGATGCCTGTCTCATCGGCATGCAGGCCACGGT
>PMKP01000072.1 GCA_003157775.1 Myxococcales bacterium
CTTCTACGTCTGGCTGCGCCGATCGCTGCGGCCGGTGTTTCCTGATCTCTTCTCCACGCTAACGACCCCAAAGACTGCCGAGTTGGTTGCGACACGTTCTCGTCATGGCAGTCAAGAGCAGGCGGAAGCCTTCTTTCTGGAGGGAATCACCAATGCAATGCACCGAATTGCCGAGCAGTCGCATCCGGCCTTTCCGGTCACGATCTACTACGCCTTCAAGCAGGCAGAAACCGAGAGTGAAGGAACTGCGTCTACAGGTTGGGAGACATTCCTTGATGGAGTGATCCGCGCCGGCTTTTCTCTAACAGGGACATGGCCGATGCGAACTGAGCGCGACTTCGGCGTCAAGACCGGAATGAACGTACTCGCGTCCAGCATTGTTCTCGTATGCCGACCCCGACCCGGGAGCGCTCAAACCGTCGCGCGTCGAGAGTTTCTGGCGGCGTTGAAGGCTGAGCTTCCTGTTGCCGTCGCCCACCTGCAGCGAGGCAACATTGCCCCGGTCGATTTGGCTCAGGCCGCTATCGGTCCCGGCATGGGGGTCTACACTCGGTACGCCAAGGTTCTCGATGCCGAGGGCAAACCGCTCACGGTGCGCGATGCGCTGACGCTCATCAATCAGATCGTTGACGAAGTGCTGGCCGAGCAAGAGGGCGATTTCGACGCCGACAGCCGTTGGGCGCTCGCGTGGTTTGAAGAGTACGGTTTTGCAAGCGCGGAATATGGCGTGGCCGAAACTCTGTCCAAGGCCAAGAACACCAGCGTCTCCGGCTTGGTTGAAGCAGGTGTGCTTGCCTCGAAGGCCGGCAGGGTACGCCTACTCAAACCCGCCGAGCTGCCCGAGGATTGGGATCCCTCCACTGACAAGCGCCTGACGGTGTGGGAGATGGTTCATCACTTGATCCGCGCCCTCGAAGCGGGTGGCGAAAGCGCGGCGGCAGCCCTGGCAGCCAAGATGGGAAGCAAAGCTGAGATCGTGCGCGAGCTTGCCTACCGCCTGTACGCCCTGTGCGAGCGCAAGAAGCGGGCACCCGAGGCCCTTGCTTACAATGGCCTGGTACAGAGCTGGCCGGAGATCACTCGCCTGGCCCGTGAGGGCGGTAAGCCCACACCAGGGCAGACTAAGATGTTCGAGGAGAAGTAGCCCATGGCCATGACCAATCACGAACGAGTCGGCAAGGCGTTGGAACTGCTCAAGGCTGGGCTTGCGTCCTTCGTCGATCGCGAGATGAAGACTGTCTACCAGGACAAGGCCACGGCCCAGGCGGCGCTGTTCATGGGCGAGGACCGGCTGCTGGCAAAGAAACCCATCGCTGAGTGGGATGCGGCCGGGCTGCTCAAGCTGATGTGGGAAGCGTGGAACGATGTCTTCCGCAATACCCTTGGTCATGCCGAGCGCAGTCTGGTCAGCGAGATCCGCGACCACCGCAACAAGTGGGCACATCAGGAGGTGTTTTCCAGTGACGACGCGGATCGTGCGCTCGACTCGATTGCGCGGCTGCTGACTGCGGTGTCAGCACCGGAGGCCGACGAGATCGGCAGGATGAAGATGGAGCTGCGGCGCCTGATCTTCGACGAGCAGATGCGTGGTGAGAAACGCAAGATAGCGGGCACGGCCATCGAGAGCCCGGTTACCGGCAGCCTCAAACCGTGGCGTGAAGTGGTGAACCCGCACAAGGATGTGGCCAGCGGTCGCTACCAGCAGGCCGAGTTCGCAGCAGATCTTTGGCAAGTTCACCTGGGTGAAGGTTCGGACGAATACCGCAATCCGGCCGAGTTCTTCCGCCGTACCTACCTGACCGATGGCCTCACACACTTGCTCACAGGCGCGGCCAGACGCCTGGCAGGTGACGGCGGCGATCCAGTTGTCCAGCTTCAGACCAACTTTGGTGGCGGCAAGACCCACTCGATGCTGGCGCTGTACCACATGTTTTCGGGCACGGCGCCAGGCGAGTTGCTGGGCCTCGACGTTGTGTTGAAGGACGCTGGCGTATCGAAGTTGCCCGCCGTAAAACGCGTGGTGCTGGTGGGCAACCGGATCTCGCCAGGCAATCCGGTGGTCAAGCCCGACGGTACGATGGTGCGCACCCTGTGGGGCGAGCTGGTATGGCAGCTTGGCGGCAAGAAGGCGTTCAAGCGCATTCAGGCCGACGACCAGAAGGCCACCTGCCCCGGCGATGTTCTGCGCGAGATACTCAACGAGCACGGGCCGTGCCTGATCTTGATCGACGAGTGGGTGGCCTATGCTCGCCAGCTTCACGACGCCGCTGACCTGCCGGCTGGCAGCTTCGAGACGCATTTCACGTTCGCCCAGGCGCTCACCGAGTCTGCCAAGCTGGCCAAAAAGTGCCTGCTGGTGATCAGCCTGCCTGCTTCCGACACGGGGGGATCGCAGCACACCCGCGCCGATGATGTCGAGGTGGGCGGTGAGCGCGGTCGGGCGGCACTGGATCGGCTGCGCAACGCCGTGGGCCGCGTGGAGGCAGCCTGGCGGCCTGCCAGCGCCGAGGAGGGCTTCGAGATCGTGCGCCGCCGCCTGTTCGAGCCGCTGATTGAGAAGGATCAGTTCGTGGCCCGGGACACGGTGGCACGGGCCTTCTTCGACATGTACCGCACCCAGCACCAGGAGTTTCCACCTGAGTGCCGCGATGCCGACTACGAGCGGCGGATGAAGGCCGCCTACCCGATCCACCCGGAGATCTTCGACCGGCTGTACACCGACTGGTCCACCCTGGTGAAGTTCCAGCGAACGCGCGGGGTGTTGCGCCTGATGGCGGTGGTGATCCACAGCCTCTGGGAAAAAGGCGACAAGAACCCGCTCATCATGCCAGGCAACTTCTCCATCGACGACCCGAACGTGCAGTCTGAGCTGGCACGGTACTTGTCCGACAACTGGATGCCCGTCATCGACAAGGACGTGGACGGCGCGAGTGCGTTGCCGCTGCGTCTGGACGGCGAGGTGCCCAACCTTGGCAAGTACGCCGCCTGCCGCCGCGTGGCCCGTACCATCTACCTTGGCTCTGCGCCCATCGCGACCGCCGCCCACCGGGGCATCGAAGACCGGCGAATCAGGCTCGGATGCGTGGTGCCGGGAGAGCCAACAGCCGTGTTCGGCGATGCCCTGCGACGGCTCACAGCCGCCGCCACCTATCTCTACCAGGATGGCGCACGCTACTGGTACTCGACCCAGCCGACGGTGACCAAGCTGGCCGAGGACCGGGCAGAGCAGTTGAAGCGCAACCCGGATGCAGTGGCGGCCGAGATCGGCAAGCGTGTGCGAGCCGATCTGCACAAGATAGGTGAGTTTTGTCGTGTGCATCCCATGCCGCAGTCAGGGCAGGACGTGCCCGACGACATGGACGCCCGGCTGGTGGTGCTGGACATCGAGCATCCATACGGCAAAGAGCCGGGCAGTAAGGCCGAGGTGGCCGCGAAGGGGATCTTCGAGTCGCGAGGCAACACGCCACGCCTGTATCGCAACACCCTGGCCTTCCTGGCGGTGGACCAGACACGCTTGCAGGACCTGGACGAGGCTGTGCGCCGCTACCTGGCCTGGGATTCGATCCTGGCCGAGGAAACCACGCTCAACCTGGATCCGCACCAGAAGAAGCAAGCCGAGGGCCAGAAGTCATCCGCCGACACCACGGTGAACGCGCGGCTGCCCGAGGCGTACCAGTGGTTGCTGGTGCCGACGCAGAAGACGCCGCAGGCGGCGGTCGAGTGGCAGGCGATCCGCCTCACCGGACAAGATCCCCTGGCGGTGCGTGCGAGCAAGAAGCTCAGGAACGACGAATTGCTCATCGCCAGCTACGCGCCGTCGTGCCTGCGCATGGAGCTGGATCGCGTGCCGCTCTGGCGCGGGGATCACGTCACCGTCAAGCAGCTCGCCGAGGACTTTGCCCGCTATCTCTACCTGCCGCGACTGAAGAACCCAGAGGTGCTTCTCAACGCCGTCATGGACGGGTTGGTGCTGACATCGTGGCAACAGGACTCGTTCGCATTCGCTGACAGCTACGATGAAAAGACCAGCCGCTACAGAGGGCTGATCAGTGGTCGATCTCGCAGGCTGGCGGATGCAAACGCGCCGGGTGTGATGGTGAAGGCCGAGGCCGCGCTCCGACAGATCGAAGCCGACAAGACGCCAGCTCCCGTGCTTGTCGGAGTCCTGGGCAGCGGCGACGCGACCGTTGAGCCACCCCCGCCGCCGACGCCCCCGCCGCCGACCAAGCCCAAGCGTTTCCACGGCAGCGTCGCCCTGGATGTCGCGCGAGTCAGCCGTGATGCCGGAACCATCGCCGAGAACATCATCTCGCACCTATCCGGCCTTGTCGGTGCCAACGTGAAGGTCACGCTGGACATCGAGGCCGAGGTCCCCAGCGGCGTCCCCGACAACGTCGTCCGCATAGTCACCGAGAACGGCCGGACCCTGAAGTTTACAACCCATGGTTTCGAGGACGAGTAGCCAGGCCATGGGGCCATCCAACCGATAGAACCGCATTCGGGAGGTATATCTGTGGCCGAGAACACCAAGACGGACACACCACCGGAAAGCACTGGGGCGCTTCAGCCAGCAGGTGCAACCGTGGTCGAGGATACGAAGGAAGAAAAACGATCGTCAAATAGCGAGCCAAACTGGATCAAGTGGAACTCCTGTCGGAAATATGAGGTCTTCTTGCGTGACGCAGTCGCCTTGTCGTGCAACTTCGAGGGTGAAGTCCTCGACGAGGCAGGCTCTCCTCCCGTTGAGGCCGCAGTCTTGGCCACCTACCGTTCCCGCCTGAATGTCGCCATCCTGGCAGATGGAGACGACCTTCACTTGCATTGGGTTCCCGATGGCGACGGGGACAACAGGGCCAAGATTCGTTTGGGTGCTTTTGCAAGATGGGCATTGGACAAAGAGGCGCGACAACTGGATCTGTGGAAGGGATTTCCTCCTGAGTTCTCGAAGCTTGCCGAAGAAGAACCAACACTACTTTGGCCGTGGGGAGGCTACACCACGACACTGCTCGACGCATTGAAGGCCGCAGTGGAGAAATTCTGGAAGAACCAGGACCCCAAGATCCGGCCCACTGACGACTACAGCAAGAAGAAGGTTGTGGACTCTATTAAGAGCACTACCATTAGCGACACTGCGGCCAGGGCCATTGACAAAATAATCCGCCACAACCTCTCGAAGCACGTCTCCCACAGAAAGCCGGACCTGCGTAAGAAGAATTTGAGCGCAAAGTCCTGAGTATCGGTCTTCGCAAGGCTTGCGGGTGCGCATCGCGACCACAGGTGACTGCGCCCTCTCAGACAATGCCTGATCTGCAGCCAAACTCGGCACGGTTGACACCCGTGATCTGCCTTGTTTTGTAGGCCCAACGAGCGATTCAGCGGCGTCCTGGAGTTCGGTTGACACCCCTCCTCCCCCCTGGAGAGTCAAGGAAAACTTTCGGGCAAATTGAGGGGTGAGGGCTGACACCCTCGATGTGCCGTATCTCACGCATCGTCGCCGTTCTCGGGCCGCGATTGACACCCTCTTGGAGTGACGGCTGACACCCGATTGATCCGGACCTCCAATGCTAGGCTTGTTTTTTTTACAAATGCACGAGCAATCGGAACAACAGGCGCAAGTAGCAGCACGGCAGCAGCAGTAATAGCAGCAGCAGTAATACCAACACAAGGGATGCGAAGGAGACAGTGATGAAGAGGACCACAACCGCAACACCACTAGTTACCGCCACTGATTCGGAGGCACTACGCGCCAACGAAACCGCTGACAACAACGACAACACGAGCAAGGAGGAGACCATGGCAAAGGACGAGGCGGCCACAACGCCGACATCGCCAGGGCAATCGACACTCGCGGCCATCGCGAAGGAACATCACGACAGCAAGGAGTCCAACATGGGCAAGAACACCGCACCGACATTGTCGACCACAACCGAACGCGACCCAGACAGCCGTAACACAGACAGGACAGTGGCGACAACGTCACCAACCACCACTGAACCCCGGCCAGACAACAGCAAGGAGGCCAACGCGGAGACCGATGTGCTCAAGAAACTCCTCATTCCCCAAGATTTTGCAAGAAGGGTGGNNAAGCTGGTGATGACCATTCCGATGCGAAATCCCAAGAAGCAGGAATTCGTTCGGGTTCGTCAGATGGTGAAGCCTATGCTGTTCTACACTCTGGTGGATGAGCAGCAGACCTATGTGGTCACCAGCGACATAGCTGACAGTTTTCCAGGTCACATCGTCATGAAGGAGCTTGTCCTGGCCATCACTCGGCAGGGGACACTCATTCTTTGGCCGTTGCGAGTACCGGGAGAGAACGGCAGGACCGATACCTGGCTCACTTCAGCCAGAGAGGCCGCCGTCCGGGCAGTCCACTCGTGGGTGCGAGTGCAGGCCAACATGGATTTGGGGGCGTTTGAGGTTTATGAGGCAGTGGGGGCGATCCCAGATCCAGAGTGGCCGAGTCTGTCTATGGACGAGGCCGTGCGCATCGGGGTGAAGGGGCGTGTGATCGATTCGCTCGACCACCCCGTCCTGCAGAAGCTGAGAGGTGAAATATGAGCCTCATGACCTTCGTCCGCGCCGCTTTTGCGGCTGTGGGGATCCGCAAGATTTGGCTGGTAGATTTCGAGTTCCGCTCGCAGCCTGGCGGGCTGCCCGAGCCGATCTGTTTGGTGGCACACGACCTGGACTCTGGGACTGTCCGCTGGTGGGAAGACGACCTCCGGCGGGCGGCAGGCCCGCCCTACGGCACAGACGCCGAGTCGGTTATGGTGGGCTACTACGCCTCCGCTGAGGCTAGCTGTCATCTTGCACTTGGATGGCCGCTGCCCACCAACATCCTGGACCTGTTCGCAGAGTTTCGCGTGCGTACAAACGGACTTCGTCCTCCGGATGGTGCGAGCTTACTTGGTGCCTTGGGCTATTTCGGGTTACCAGCTATCGGATGGGAACAGAAAGAGGCGATGCGGATGCTAGCGCTGCGGGGTGGACCCTATACTGCTGAAGAGCGATCTGCCCTCCTTGCCTACTGCGAAACCGATGTGACTGCGCTGGCGGAGTTGTTGCCCAGCATGATGCTGGGCATCGACCTGCCGCGCGCACTTCACCGAGGACGCTTCATGAAGGCAGTCGCGTGCATGGAGCGAACGGGTGTGCCGGTGAGCGTGGACGAACTGAGCCGACTTCGTCGCTGGTGGGATGCCATACCAGAACGGCTCATACGGAAGATCGATCAATCCTACTGCGTATACGAGGGGGGGACATTCAAGCGTGAACGGTGGCGAAGGTGGACGGAGGCTCACGACATAGCGTGGCCCGAACTGCCCAGCGGCGTCCAGGCGCTCGACGCAGATACCTTTCGGGACATGGCACAGATGCACCCGGAAGTTGGCGAAATGAAGGAACTCCGCGCTTCGCTCTCGCAGTTGCGCCTTGCCGATCTCGCGGTCGGTGCCGATGGTCGAAACCGCTGCATGTTGTCCGCGTACCGGGCCAAGACAGGTAGGAACCAACCCAGCACGAGCGAGTTCATTTTCGGGCCAGCGGTCTGGCTGCGCATGTTGATGAAGGCACCGCCAGGGCACGCGCTGGCCTACGTTGACTGGGAGCAGCAGGAATTTGGAATCGCCGCCGCCTTGTCCGGTGATCCTGCCATGATGTCCGCCTATCGCACGGGGGACGCATACCTCGCTTTTGCGATCCAGGCGGGTGCCGCGCCAGAAGGTGCGACAAGGAGCACGCACGGGGAAATCCGCGAACAGTTCAAGGCTTGCGCTCTTGCCGTCCAATACGGCATGGGATACGAGAACTTGGCCGTGCGCATTGGACAGTCCGAGGCTCATGCGCGCCGCTTGCTGGCCCTCCATCGGCAGACCTACCCCAAATTCTGGGCGTGGTCAGACGCCGCTCTCGACTATGCGATGCTGACCGGGGCATTGCCCACGGTTTACGGGTGGGAGATCCACGTGGGCGGTGACGCCAACCCTCGTTCGATCAGGAACCATCCCGTGCAAGGAAACGGAGCCGAGATGTTGCGTCTCGCGAGCATCTTCACCACCGAGCAGGGCATCGAAGTCTGCGCCCCCGTCCACGATGCGCTACTTGTCATGGCTCCTATCGAGCGGATTGACGAGGTCGTGTCCGCCACCCAGAAGGCGATGGCTGACGCCAGCAAGCTCGTCTTGGGCGGCTTCGAGTTGCGCTCGGAGGTCAAGATCTTTGCCCACCCGAATCGCTTCACCGACCCGCGTGGCGAGAGCATGTGGGCCAAGGTCTGGGAGATCATCGAGGAACTGGAGCAGGCCGGTAGCGTAGACCCTGTCTCGGCCGCATCCAGCACGAAGGGGTAGGATTGTGGACCGCCTGGTGGACATCGACGCCTTGCGAGTTGCCAACGGCGGCGGCGTGCGGACATCCGCCCGCCGCCCGCCACCGAGGCCACGGCAACGTGAAAGGTTTCTGAAGGGACCAATCCCTTGGCCCTGGCTAGAGCGCGCGGGGGCGCTACCAGGCAAGGCCCTGCACGTAGCGATCCGGCTCTGGTTCGAGGTGGGGCTGACCAAGTCCAGCAAGGTGTCGATCTCGATGACCGGCATGACCAAGATGGGGGGCTCCCGGTTTGCAGCCTCGCGGGGCCTCGCGGCACTAGAAGGTGCCGGGCTGGTATCAGTGGTTAGGCACGCGGGGCGGAAGCCGCAGGTGGTGATGTTGGAGACGCCTGCGATGACGACTTCCACCTCGCCGAACGCCACGACCATAGCCGAGGCCGACGATGTTGTCGTCACGCCGGATGACCATGAACAACGATGAAATCACCGAGGTCAACCTCGAAACTGGACTGAGTGACGAGGGTTGCACGGCGGCCGTTGGGTGAGCTTTGGTTGATGCGAGCGCAGATATGATTTCCTCGCCCTATTTGCCGACAACCCAAGCGGCAGCGTATTGCGGCTTCAAAAACAGCAGCGCGCTCAGGAAGGCGTACCTGGAGGGGAAGATTCGCCCGGTTGGGAAGCGAGGAGGCACCGGCACATGGATGTGGAGGATTGAGGACCTAGACAACTTTCTCCGAGGTATCCCGCCTGGTGATACCCTTGGGGGTGGATGTCCAGGTGCGCCTTCAAGCGGAGGCACGCATGGAAGACACGAAGAAAGAAAAGTGGAAGAGACGATGGAGATCATGGATCGCTCCCAAGCCCTCGAAACCGGGGGTTTGGCGGAGAAAGGACGGTGGATTTCTGGTT
>PMKP01000290.1 GCA_003157775.1 Myxococcales bacterium
GTGGATTCCATTCCGGCAATCTTCGGGGTGACCACCGATGTGTTCATCGTGTTCACCTCGAACATCTTTGCCGTGCTGGGCCTGCGCTCGCTCTACTTTCTGGTGGCGGGACTGGCGCAGAAGCTTGTCTACTTGAAATACGCCATCGCGGGCATCTTGGCCTTCATTGGTGTCAAGATCATGGCCCAGCCGTTCTTTCAGATCCCCGTGCTGATTTCGCTGACCGTGGTGGTGGGCCTGCTCGCTGTCGCAACCGCGGTCTCGCTGCTCTTCGGGCCGAAGCGAGCGTGAGAAGTTAGCTGTNNGGCCTGACGGCCGCAACCAAAAACCTCAGTAATGTCCGAGTGTTCCGCGAAAATCTTCGCGGCTTGCGAAGAAGTTCGACGTTAGTAGTACAGAGGTCAGAGAGCCGGAAAGGGAAGGGTTGGTTTGGTTCGATCCGAACCCCTTCTTCTCATCCGATCTCTGTGTTCTCAGTGCTCTCTGTGAGAACAAGCTAGCTATCTGCGCGCAGAAGCGAGCGCACGCCTAGTACCACGTCCAGCTTGCGGATGTCGGCTACGGCTTTCTGCATGGCGGACTCGCGGACTTCGTGGGTCAGGATGACCAGCTCGGCCTCTTTGCCGGTGGCTTCCTTCTGTTTGACGCCCGCGATGCTGACCTGGCACTCGCCAAATATCTGGGCGATGGTCGCCAGCACGCCGGGCCGGTCTTTGACCTCCAGGCGCAGGTAGAACCTACTCACCACCTCGCCCATGGGGACCACGTGTTTCTTGCGCGCGCCGAAGTTCATGCGCGCGCTCACCCCGCCCTGGGGATAATGCATGGCCAGGTCGATGATGTCGCCCAGGATGGCCGATGCGGTGGGCAGTGCGCCGGCGCCGCGGCCGTAGAACATGACGTCACCCACGTAGTTGCCGTGCGCGAACACAGCATTGAAGGAATCGCTGACCGCGGCGAGCGGGTGGTCGCGTCGGATCATCATCGGGTGCACGCGCAGCTCGACGCTCTTCTCGTCGTGCTCGATGCCTATGGCCAGAAGCTTGATGACATAGCCGTATTCCTTGGCCAACTCGATGTCGCGTGCGGTGACGCCGCGGATACCCTCGGTGAAGATCTCGCGGTAGTCGACTGCGGTGTTGAAGGCCAAGGCGGCCAGGATAGCCAGCTTGTAGGTGGCGTCGTGGCCGTCCACGTCCGCAGTAGGGTCAGCCTCGGCATAGCCCAGTTCTTGTGCTTCCCGTAGCGCCGCAGCGAACTCAGCCCCTTCGCGATGCATCTTGGTCAAGATGAAGTTGGTGGTTCCGTTGACGATGCCATACAGGCGTTCGAAGCGGTTGACGGCCAGCGACTGGCCCAAGGCGTGGATGACAGGAATGCCTCCGCACGCCGAGGCCTCGAAGTGCAGAGTGACGTTATGCTTGCGGGCCAAAGCGAGTAGCTCGGGCCCCTTCTTGGCGAGGAGCTCCTTGTTGGCAGTGACCACATGCTTGCCCGCGGCCAGCGCCGCCTCCACCAGGGAGCAGGCCGCCTTGACGCCGCCAATGACCTCGACCACGACGCGGATCTCGGGGTCGTCCAGTACTTCTTGCGCGTTCTCCGCCAGCAGCTCGGCAGGCAAGCCAGTGGCCTTGCGCTTGGCTGGGTCGATGTCCACCGCTTTGCGCAGCTCGACCGCCACGCCGGTCTTGCGACGCAGGTTGTCTGCCTCGTCGATGAGCAGTTTCACCACACCGCCCCCCACGGTGCCACAGCCGATGACCCCCACTCCAAACTTGCCGGTCGCCATAACTGATTCTCCTAGGTTGTTGCCGCGCTTTGGCGTTCGCCGGTATCGGGGCGACGCCCGCGGCTAACACCTAGCGCCCTTTCCGTCGGAGTTCAACGGTCGCCAGGGGGCCGAATACTCGCGCCCGCGGCCAGCAACCGGCTCCATGCGCAATGCGGCGTGTCTGCCAGCAATTGCACGGAAAACGCTCCCGTGGTAAGAAGCCTCTTCACCTAAAAGGGCACACCCCAAAGTCGTGGGCGGGCCATCGAGCCCGCCTTTTTTTTGTCCGACGAGACCNNAGCTAGTCGAACCCCCGATTCAGGGGGCGGGGCTGGATCTCATCGAGCTGCAGTGGAATCGCGAAGGCGAAGGGTGGGTTCTGCGCGTATTCATCGACCGACCCGAGCCACCTCACCTGCCAGGCGCGAGTGAACCACCAGCGGACGTTCTGCCTCGTCTCGCGGTAAGCCACCAGGACTGCGAGCGCGTCAGCCGGGATCTGTCGGCGGCCTTGGACGTGGCTGACGTGATTCATCACACCTACAAGCTCGAGGTCAGCTCGCCGGGCCTCGACCGTCCGCTGCGCCGTGAGCAGGACTTCCGGCGCTTTGCCGGCCAGCAGGTGAAGATTCGTTGTACCGAACCCAGCGAGGGGCGGCGGAATTTCTCCGGCGTGCTTCGCGGCGCGCAGAACGGCCAGGTCGAGGTCGATTGTGAGGGCAGGGTGTATCAACTGCCCATCGCGACCATCGCGCGAGCCAACCTGGTTCCGGACTGGGCCGCGGAGTTTCGCCGGCAAGCGGCCGGTGGCGAAGGCGGGACGCAGCCGCCCGAGCCAGAGCGGAAGGGGGCGTGGGGAGATTCCCATGGCGGCAGCAAGACGGGGCGGGAAGAGAACATTGGGCCGCATGCGCCACACAGGAGTGTGTCATGAGTGAAGGGACCAGCCTGAGTCAGGTCATAGATCAGGTTTCCAAGGACAAGAACATCGAGCGCAAGATCCTGGTGGAAGCGCTCGAGTCGGCGATCCTGACCGCGGCCAAGCGCGCCTTTGGCGAAGAGCGCGAGATGGAGGCCAAGTTCAACGACGCCACCGGACGCGTCGACCTGTTCCAGATCATCATGGTGGCCGACCCGGTGTCGAATCCGGCCAAGGAAATCTCACTAGATGAGGCCAAGCAGTTCAACCTGCAGGCAGACGCGGGCGACGAGCTGCTGTTTCAGATCTTCTTCGACGAGAAAGACCAGGTGCGGGCCGAGGAACAGGACGCCAAGTATGGGGCCCTGCTCAAGCTCAACCGGGCCTGGAAGACTTTCGGGCGCTTCGCTGCACAGACCGCCAAGCAGGTTATCCTGCAGCGGGTGCGCGAGGCCGAACGCGACAACGTGTTCAACCAGTACCGCGACAAGAAGGGCGAGCTGATCTCGGGCATCGTGCGGCGCTTCGAACGCGGCAATATTGTCGTGGATCTGAGCGGCGCCGAGGCGGTGCTGCCGGTGCGCGAGCAGGTGCCGCGCGAGTCGTTTCGGGCGGGTGACCGCATCGTGGCCTATGTGGTTGACATCGACAAGTCGGCGCGCGGCCCGCAAATCATCATTTCCCGTGGTCACAAGGGCCTGCTGGAGAAGCTCTTCGAGATGGAGGTCCCGGAAATCTATGACAAGATCGTGCGGGTTGAGGCCTCGGCACGCGAGCCAGGCGCCCGCTCTAAGATCGCGGTCAGCTCGCGCGATCGCGACGTGGATCCGGTGGGCGCCTGCGTGGGCATGAAGGGCTCGCGCGTGCAGGCGGTGGTGCAGGAATTGCGGGGCGAAAAGATCGACATCGTGCCTTACGACAACGACCCGGCCCGCTTCGTGTGCAACGCCATCGCGCCGGCCCAGGTTTCGCGCGTGATGATCGATGCCGCCAACCACACCATGGAGCTGGTAGTGCCCGACGACAAGCTCTCGTTGGCCATCGGCAAGAAGGGCCAGAACGTGCGCCTGGCCTCGCAGCTCACCAACTGGCGCATCGACATCCACTCGGAAGCCAAGATGCGCGAGGCCGAGGAGCGGGCGCGCGCCTCGCTCACCGCCATCGAGGGGGCAACCCCCGAGATCCTGGAGGCGCTGCTGCAGGCGGGTTGGGGCTCGGCCGAGGCCGTGGCCAGGGCCAGCCTGGATGAGCTCCGCGCCTTGCCCGGGGTGGGCAGTCCCGAGGCGGCTGCTAGTCTGAGCGCCGCGGCAGGCCGGGCTGCCGTAATTGAAGAGCAACGGCGTGCCGAGGAAAAGGCGCGAGTTCAGCCCGCGGCGGAACCCACGCCGGCAGTTGTGGCGTCGGGGGAGACGAGGTAGCGGAAGCGGAATACCATGGGGCGCATTCCCGAAAGAACCTGCATCGGTTGTCGGTGTGTCGTCCCGGCCAGCGAGTTGATTCGCCTGGCGGCGCCCGACGGCCGCGTGGCGGTCGCGACCCGGCGAGGCGGTGCTGCGATGCCGCGGCAGGGACGCGGGGCCTGGCTGCATCCCAGACTGGAATGCATGACCGCGGCGGTCAAGCGGCGGGCTTTCGCACGGGCTTTCCCAGGGAGGGTGGATGCTCCGGACCCGGTTCAGCTTCTCGGCGACGTGCGCGTTGCGCTCGGGGCTGCGTCCCACGAGCAGGGTGAATCACCATGATGAGCGGATATGAACGCAGAGATTCGGGCTCAGAGCCTTCTGGCACGGTCGTGTCCGCGGCGAAGATCCGCGTCTACGAGCTGGCCAAAGAGTTTGGCATGGCCCCCAAGGATCTGGTGGCCAAGGTTCGCACTCTTGGCGTCGAGGTGGCCAACCATATGTCGAACCTGGACGGCGCCGATGCCGACCGGGTCCGGCGCGCCATTGAGCGCGAACGTCAGGAAAGTCTGGTCGAAGAACGCCTGAGCGACACAGTGATCCGGCGGCGTTCGCGCGCGGCGGGGGCCGCCCGTCCGGGACCGGCGCCGGCTGTGGCTGTCCCTGCGCCTCCACCGCCGTCCCTGGGGGAGACAACACCTTCTGCGCTACCCCCGGAGAAGCCACCCGTGGCTGCGCCGACATCTGCGCCCGGCGAGCCGCAAGCGACGGCGTCCGTGGCAGAGGCCCACGCCCCTAGCGAGGCGACGGCAGAGGCGATGCCAGCCGAGGCGGAAGAGCCCGCGGGTGCCACCCCGGCCGAGGCCGCACCTGAGGAGGAGACTGAGCCTACCTTGCTGTCGAGCGAGGCCAGGCTGGTGACGCCGCCCCCGGTGCCGGTGAAGATTCCGCAGCCGGTGGTGACCGGCTCAGCCGCCACCGGACAATTCATCCAGCTGCCCGGTTTGGTGTCCCGCGAGGCCGGGGTTCCCAAGATCGAGATCAAGGACCGGGATGAGGAATTGCGCCGCATGGGACGGGGGAGCCTCATTTCGCGTGGCCCGGGTGGCCGTGACTGGCGCACGCCGGGCGCCCCGGGGCAGCGGCCGGGAGGACCACCCCGCAAGAAGGTCGCGCTCGCCGGCAAGAAGCTCAAGCAGACGCTCATCACGACGCCGGCGGAGCACAAGCGCGTGATCCGCATGGGCGAGAGCATTGGGGTGTCTGACTTGGCCCAGAAAATGGGGGTCAAGGGCAATGAGGTGGTCAAGAAGCTTTGGGCGCTCGGTATGATGGGCGTGAACATCAACCAGAACATCGAGCTCGACGCCGCCAGCCTGATTGCCACCGAGTTCGGCTATCAGGTGGAGTCCACCGCCTTCAACGAAGAAGAGGTCATCGCCGAGGGCCAGGTGGACGACAATCCGGAAGACCTGCAGCCGCGTGCCCCGGTGGTCACGGTCATGGGCCATGTGGACCATGGCAAGACATCTTTGCTCGACGCCATTCGCAAGGCCAATGTCGCGGGCGGCGAGGCCGGCGGCATCACCCAGCATATCGGGGCGTATCGCGTTCACACCTCGCAGGGCGACGTCGTGTTCTTGGATACGCCCGGCCACGAGGCATTCACCGCAATGCGAGCGCGCGGCGCCCAGATGACGGACATCGTGGTCATCGTGGTCGCGGCCGAAGAAGGCCCGATGCCGCAAACCATCGAGGCCATCAAGCACGCGCAGGCTGCCGAGGTGCCCATCCTGGTGGCCATCAACAAGATCGACAAGCCGGGTGCCAACCCGGCCAATGTTCGTACCCGCCTGATGGAGCAGGGCCTGGTTGCGGAGGAGATGGGCGGCGAGACCATCTATGTCGAAGTGTCAGCGAAGACCAAGCAGGGCATCGACCGGCTGCTGGAGATGCTGGCCTTGCAGGCCGAGGTGCTGGAGCTGAAGGCCAATCCCAAGAAAGCGGCCAAGGGTCACGTGGTGGAGGCGCGCCTGGATCGAGGCCGCGGCGCCATCGCGACCGTGCTGGTAAAAGAAGGTACTTTGCGCGTGGGCGACCTGGTGGTGGCCGGCGAGGCATATGGAAAGCTTCGCGCGATGTTGGGCGACAAGGGCCAGAACATCAGCGAGGCGCCGCCTTCCACGCCGGTCGAGCTGCTCGGCCTGGACGGGGTTCCCGAGGCGGGTGAGATTTTCAACGTCGTCGCCGATGAGAAATCGGCCAAGGCGCTGGTCNNCGAACACCGGCGCGAGCAGCGCAAACGCAAGGAAGCTGGCAGCGCCACGCGCGTGTCGCTGGAGAATATTCTCGACAAGATCAAGGAGGGCGAGGCCAAAGAAGTACGCATCGTGCTCAAAGCCGATGTGCAAGGATCGGTGGAGGCCATTTCCAATGCCTTGCGGAACTTGTCGACGCCGACGGTGGGCGTGAACGTGATCGCAGCCGCGGTGGGCGGCATCACCGAGTCGGATGTCACCCTGGCCAAGGCGTCCGCGGCCATCGTGGTCGGATTCAACGTGCGCCCTGCGGGCAAGTCGCGTGCCCTGGCGGATCAGGAAGGCGTGGACATCAAGCTCTACCAG
>PMKP01000241.1 GCA_003157775.1 Myxococcales bacterium
GGCAAGACCACCGCCATTCGCGCGCTGGCTGGGCTGATTGCCGTCGACGCGGGTCGCGCGTTGGTGCTGGGCCGCGACCCGTCCCAGGGCGGAGCGGCTGTGCGTGAGTCGCTCGGGCTCATGCCTCAGCAGGCGAGCCTCTATCCCGATCTTTCGGTGGGCGAGAACCTGCGCTTCTTTGCCCGCCTGTACTGCCTGCCGCGCACGCTCTTCCGCGAGCGTTCTGCTCGCTTGCTCGACATCACGCGTCTGGGTCCGTTTTTCGACCGTCGCGCCGATGCCCTGTCGGGCGGGATGTACAAGAAACTGGCCCTAGCCTGTGCCCTGCTCCACCGTCCCGAGGTGCTGCTGCTCGACGAGCCCACCAATGGCGTTGACCCAGTCAGCCGCCGCGAGCTATGGGCACTGCTGCACGAGCTGGTCCACGACGGCATGACCGTTCTCTTGTCCACACCCTACATGGACGAGGCCGAGCGCTGCCATCGAGTCGGCCTCATCCACCACGGCCGACTCTTGCTTGACGGGGAGCCGCGTGCCCTACTCGCCAGCCTCGAGGACGAGACCTACGAAGTCGAGGGCGGCGAACGCGAGCAGGTCGACGAGCGGCTGGCCAGCCTCGCCGAGGTCCACGCGGCCTCGCCCGCAGGTTCGACCCTGCGAATCGCACTAGCGCGCGGATCGGCCGGCACCGTGGGCACGGCCCTGGCGCCGCTCCACGCTTCGCTTCGCCCAGTCGCGCCCGATTTCGAAGACTTGTTCTTGGCGCGCATGCGCCAGGAGGCCACATGAGCGAACCGTCCATCGAAGCGGTTCATCTTTCGCGCCGGTTCGGATCGTTCCTGGCGGTCGACGACGTGTCGTTCTCAGTGGCCCGCGGCGAGATCTTCGGCTACTTGGGCGCCAACGGGGCCGGCAAGTCCACCACCATCCGCATGTTGTGCGGGCTGCTCGCCCCGACGGCTGGTCAGGCACGCGTGGCCGGCTTCGACGTGAAAACCGCGCCCGAGTCAGTCAAGGCCTCCATCGGCTACATGTCGCAGAAGTTCTCGCTGTACTTGGACCTGCCGGTGCGGGCCAACATCGAGTTCTTCGGCGGGGCCTACGGGCTTTCCGGGCCGGACTTCGCGGCCCGCGCTGACGAGGTCCTGCGCTTGTGCGATCTCGAGCATGAGCGCGACGCAATCACCGGCTCGCTCCCGGGTGGCATCCGGCAGCGTTTGGCCTTGGGCTGCGCCATCCTGCACCGGCCAGCGGTGCTGTTTCTCGACGAACCCACCGCTGGCGTGGATCCGGTCGCACGCCGCCACTTCTGGCGCTTCATTCGCGCTCTGGCCCGCGAGGGCACTACCATCTTCGTCACCACCCATTACCTCGACGAGGCCGAGTACTGCGGCCGCATTGGTCTCATGGTGGACGGCCGCCTGGTGGCGCTCGACACGCCTGGCGCGCTCAAGAAGCGCTACGTTCCTGACCGGGTGCTGGCGGTACGCGGCCGCAACCTGGCCGAAGCCGCGGCCTCCTTGCGCGGCCGCCCGGGGATCATCGCGGTCGAGCCCTTTGGCGCCGGCCTGCACCTGCAAGTGGCTGCCGCCGAATGGAACGCAGACTCAGTCGCGCACGCCCTGACCAGCGCGGGCGCACAAGCCGTGGAAGTCGAGGCCGGCGATCCGACGTTGGAAGACGTGTTCTTGGCCGTGGTGGCCCAGCCTCGCGAGGCGCGCGCGCCATGAACAGGCCGGAGCGCTTTCTGGTTCGAGTGGGGGCCATGGCTTCCAAGGAGGTCATGCACATTCGACGCGATCCGCGCACGCTGTATATGGCGCTGGCTATGCCGGTGGTCATGCTGCTCATTTTCGGATTCGGCGTCAGTTTCGACATGGACCACATTCCCCTCGTGGTCCTCGACGGCGATCGCAGCGACGCTTCGCGTTCCCTGATTCGCGCCGTGAGCGCCGGCCACGAGTTTCAAATTGCGGCCGACAGCGACGAGGCCACCGCTTTGCGCATGATTCGCCGGGGCCAAGCCCTGGCCGCGCTGGCCATTCCCACCAACTATGAACGCGATCTAGCCGCCGGCCGCGACGGTGAAGTGCAGCTCATCGTAGACGGTGCTGATGGGGTGGTGGCCAACCAGATCCTGAGCAAGATCGACGGCCTGGTGCGCGCCGAGAGCTTGCGCCGCATCGACGTTGCCGCCGAGCCGCCGCTGCAGGTTAAGGTGTTCACCCTGTTCAATCCCGAGGCCCGCTCGGCCCTGTTCATGGTCCCCGGCCTCGCCGTGTATCTGCTCGCCGTCGCGGCTGTGTTGCTGACTGCGCTCACCGTGTCCGGGGAATGGGAACGCGGCTCCATGGAGCAGCTCTTTGCCTCGCCGGTGGGCCGCTTGGAGATCGTGCTCGGCAAGCTTCTGCCCTATCTCGGTCTCGGGATGCTGCAACTCCTCTTGGTGGTGGCGGTCGGTGCGGTGATCTTCGATGTGCCCATTCGCGGCAGCACGCCCCTGCTCTTCTTCGTCGGCTTTCTCTTTCTCGTCGGGATGTTGGGCCAGGGTCTATTCATCTCGGTAATAGCGCGCAGTCAACTCGTGGCCACGCAAGCGGGTGCGCTGTCGTCGCTGTTGCCCTCCCTGCTGCTGTCGGGAATGCTGGTGCCCATCGAAAACATGCCGCGCATCTTGCAGGCCCTGTCATCAGTCATCCCAGCTCGCTACTTCGTGCACGCCATGCGCGGGATCATGCTCAAGGGCACTGGCCTGACCATTCTCTGGACCGATCTGGTCGCGCTGACGATCTTTGCGCTGGCCATCCTGATTCTGGCCACTGCGCGCTTCCGCCGGAGGCTCGCATGATCGCGAAGCCACGCTGGTCGGTGCAGTTGCGCGCAATCATGCGCAAGGAGGTAAGTCAGACGGTGCGTGACCGGCGCATCATGTTCATGCTCGTCGTGGCGCCGCTGCTGCAGACTGTGGTTTTCGGTTTCGCCGTCGACTTCCAATTCGACCATGTGCCCACCCTGGTGGTGGACCACGATGTCAGCCCGCAGAGCCGCCAGCACGTTCGCCGGCTGCTGGCCGACGGAACCCTGCGCGACGCCGGACGCACGACCGAACTTGTCGAGGTCGAGCGCAGACTGCAGACCGGCGACGCCGCAGCGGCCCTGATACTGCCCGCAGGCCTGGCGCGCGCCCTGGGCGCTCAGCGCCCCGCCGAGGTGCAAGTTATTCTCGACGGCGGCGATCCCAACCGCGCCGTGGTCGTGGCGGGCGCGGCCTCGCGCTACTTCGGCGAAACTGCCGAGGTGATGGTGAAGGAGCGCCTGGCTGCGCGCGGGATCGCGCCGCCGCCGCTCATCCGGGGCACGCCGCGCATCTGGTTCAACCCCAGCCTGAAGACTCCGCCCTTCATGATCCCCGGAGTGATGACCATCTTGCTCGTCATCACCACGACCCTGGTTACCGCGATGGGGCTTGCACGGGAGCGCGAGATGGGCACGCTGGAGCAAGTGCTGGTCACGCCCATCCGGCCGCTCTTCCTGCTGGTCGGCAAGATGACGCCGTTTCTGGTCATCGGCTGCTTCGATGTCTTGCTGGTGCTGACCGCGGGCGTATGGATCTTCGGCGTGCCTCTGCACGGCAGCCTGCTGCTGGTGGGCACGGGAACCGTGCTCTACGTCCTCTCCACGCTCGGCATTGGCCTGTTGATTTCCACGGTCAGTCGCACCCAACAGCAAGCCTTTCTCGCCGGCTTTCTCTTTGCCATGCCGGCCATCTTGCTTTCCGGCGTGATGACCCCGATTCGCGCCATGCCCTTGTGGTTGCAGGTCGTCACCTACTTCAATCCCGTTCGCTACTACATTGAGGTGTTGCGCGCGGTGCTGCTCAAGGGCGCTGTCTTGGCTGATATTTGGTGGCGCCTGGCGGCTCTGCTCGGATTTGGGGTAGCACTGCTGACGATCGCCAGTTTGCGCTTTCACAAGCGGGTCGCGTAGACGGGTAACCCGGCCGAGGGCCGTGCATTGACCGAAACTGCCAGGAGAAGTTGCGAGGCCGATTCTCCGCGGAACCAGCCTTTCGCTCGCTTGGCGCCGTGCCCGGTTCAGATGCCAGTCAGGACCAACGAAAGATTGTCCGCGTATCCGTCGTTATAGGTTCCTTGAAGGCGAGTCATGGTTACCGTGACGACAACAGAGCGGGATCCAACTGGGACACTCCCGGTCGTGCTGCGAAGGAGGAGGCCGGTCAGGCCGCTGCGATCGGGTTCTGTGACAGGCCCGATCGTTGCGGCTGCAAGCTCGGTCCCAGAGGCGTTCTTGAACGACACGGACAATACGGCGTTGTCGTCCTGAGTGGAAAAACCGCCAAGGTATCCCTGGAGAGCGAACGTGACCGCGCCAGCGTCGATGCCCGTTGCATACGATGCTAGGCTGATTGTCTGGGCCAACGTCGACGTTGTGTCGTTTTGACCGCCCGAGAAGAAATTGAGTCCCCGGTTCACCGGACCCGGATCGGTCGCCGCAGGATACGCGCCACCGGAGGTCACTACGCCGTATTGGACAGCCGTGGCTTCGCCAGTGACGGTCCATCCTGGTACCGGAACCGGGGAGCCATCCGAGGATCCAACGCCCTCTTCCGCGTCACCGTTGACGATCAGATTCCCGGTCGAGTTCAGGGTGGTACCGGCATCGGCGGAAGCTCCACCGACGTCACCGATTCCGCGGGCGTCCACAATGCCGCCCGTGCCCGCAGTACTACTGGCATCCGACGTAGCGCCCGCTCCGCCGGGCCCGCCAGAATCCACCCTACCTCCCGTTCCCGTAGGACCCGCATCCACCGCGCCACCCGTGCCGCCGCTGCCGCCCTTTCCGTCACTGCCAGCCGCAGAGTCCCCCGGACTCGGGACCGCGGCGTCCATACCAACAGTGTTTCCATCCGATCTCGTCGCTCCGTCCGAGCTGGTCACACCGTCCGCTTTGGCTGTCGAGCCATCAGCTCCGGCCGCAGAGTCCCCGGGGCTCGTGACGGGGGCGTCAACCCCCGCGGTGCTCCCACCTGAACTCGTCACGCCACCCGAGCTGACTGTCGAGCCTCCGGTGGTGGTTGTCGAACCATCGGCGCCAGCCGCAGCGTCTCCGTGAGTCGCAACGGCGGCGTCCATGATAGCGGTGCTGCCGCCCGAGCTAACCGGGGTCGTGCCCCCGCCTCCACCCTGCGCACCATCATTTGTGGTCGACGAGCTTGAGCACGCCGCCAACGTGAGGGTGGCTGAGAGTACAAGCGCCCTGCTCCACTGGATTTGAAGACAATTGCTGGTCATGGGTTCTCCTCACTATGTTCCTGAGCTCACTCCGAAGCCGTCCCACGCGGCACGGTTTCAGAACGCGGCAACCACACGCTACGTCAGGGCGTGGTGGAACCACAATCTGCACAAGGGCGTTGCGAGCGTTGCCGCGGACTTCAACTTGGCCGGCGCCAACACTCGACGTACACTTACCTCTAGGACTTCCATGCGACGTGAAACCGTCATCGAGGCTTTTCGCTCCCACGCCTATCTTCGGGTGGTGTGAATATGGCAACCAACCCCGATATCCGATGGAAGCAGCGCTTTCAAAATTTCGACCGCGCGTTCGTTCTCCTTCGCGAGGCGCTGGAGCGCGGCCCAGGCGCGCTTTCGGCGCTTGAAAAGGACGGTCCAGCGGTTCGAGTACTGCTTCGAGCTCGCCTGGAAGACTCTCAAGGACTACTTGATGGAGAG
>PMKP01000159.1 GCA_003157775.1 Myxococcales bacterium
GGCTGGTTGGGGCGCTCGTCACCCTCGGACATTGGGGCTAGCATACCTCCTGGAACTCGGAGTTGGCGGCTGACGAATAGCGGAAAGTGGGCTTTGTTCATCGCCCAACGGGTGGTTTACACGCGTTTCGTGTGCTACACGTAAAACTGTGTAGCCATGACACGCAATATCACCCTGGCTCTGGATGAGAGTATTCTGCGCGAGGCTCGGGTTCTTGCCGCGCACCGAGGCCTTTCGGTTTCCGCTCTCCTACGCCGGGAACTCCTCCACTTGGTCGAGAGCGAACGCGGATACGACAAGGCGCGCGCATCCGCGGTGCGTCGTCTAGGCCGAGGGCAGGCGCTCAAGGCCGGTAGGTTACCGCGGCGGGAAGATCTCTACGACCGTGCCGGCCTTCGTTGATACCAATGTCCTCGTCTACGCCGAGGACGGGACCGCGGGACGCAAGCACGACCTGGCGCGCGATCTGATCATCAACCTGTGGAACGACCGCGATGGGGTGCTGAGCGTGCAGGTATTGCAAGAACTCTACGTCACGCTCACGCGCAAGGTTGGCAAGCCGCTCCCGCCAGCCAAGGCACTGGTTATCGTCAGGGAATACCTGTCATGGGTTGTGGTGGAGAACACGCCCAGGCTGCTGGTCGCTGCGGTTGGATTGCAGGAACGCACGCGGATCTCGTTCTGGGACGCTCTCGTAGTGCAGGCAGCTCTCGACGCTGGCTGCGATCGGCTGTACTCGGAGGATTTGAACGCGGGTCAAAGGTTCGGTTCGCTCCTCGTGGTCAATCCGTTTGCCCAGCCCGTGCGTTGACCAGGGACCTCGAAGGCGTGCGGCCCGTCGGGTATGGGGGCGCCGGCATTGGCTTGCAGTTGCGCGTGCCCGCGGATAGCGTGGGCTCATGAAGAGATTTCCGCGGCGTCTTGTGCTCGCCTTGCTGGCCGGGGCGGCCCTGCTGGTTGCGGGGTCGTACTTCGCGGCTCATGCGGCACCACGCCCGGTGGCATACCTGACCTGGTACGGCCAATCGTGCTTTCTGCTGGAAAGCGCGACCGGAACCCGCGTGGTGATGGATCCGATTCCCAGCAACATTGGCTACCTGCCGCCGGCTGACCTGCACGCCGATGCGGTCACCGTCAGCCATGAGCATCAGGACCACAACAACGTGGCCCTGGTACGCGGCAAGCCCAAGATTCTGCGCGGGCTGACGCCCGACAAGAAGGGCTGGATGAGAATCGACGAGAAGGTCAAGGACATCTCCATCCGTTCGGTCGGCGTCTACCATGACGACAAGAAGGGCGCCGAGATCGGCCTGAACACGGTATTCGTGTTCGAGGTGGGCGGCGTGCGCATCGCCCACCTGGGCGACCTTGGCCACACGCTCACCGATCAGCAGATCTCCGACATCGGCTCGGTTGACGTGGTCCTGGTCCCGGTCGGCGGCGTGTGGACCGTCGACGCGCGCAAGGCCACCGAGGTCGTCGACCAGATTCGCCCGCGTTTGGCGACGATTCCCATGCACTACCGCACCGACGTTTTGACCATCAAGGAGCTGGCCACCGTCGACGGCTTCCTGGCCGGCCGATCCAATGTGCGGCGCGAAACTGGTGCGCGCCTCGTCATCACCGGGCTCCGCTCACGCCCCTCGGCCGAGACCGTGGTGCTGCGTTACCAGTAGAACGCGCCTCGGCCCGGGCCCACATGGGCGACCGCAGGTCGCCCCTACTATGTGCAACCGGGCCCACTGTCACCGCCACCGCCACTGCCACCCTCCGCTACCCACCACCCCTCTCCGAATCCTAGGGTGCACTGACTTCCTTCGGGCCGTGCCATAATGCCCGCTTATGCGGCATCATCTCTTCTTCCGATCCCGAATCCTGCTCTTCACCTTGGCCGGGCTCTGTGCCTTTGCCGGCGGCATGGTGGCCAGTCGACCCAGTCGGGCAGGGCGGTTCGACCCGTATCACAAGTTGGGGGTTTTCACCAAGGTGCTCTCCTACATCGAGAACAGCTACGTTGAAGATATCCCCGAGACCGACTTGATGTACGGGGCCGCGCGCGGCCTGACCGAAGCCTTGGATCCCCACTCGCGCTTCATGGATCCCGAGGAATACGACCGCCTGAAGAAGGAAACCGAAGGCGACGCGGAGATCACCGGCATTGGCGTCGACTTGGAAAAGCGCAAGCGCGGTTTCGTGGTGGTGTCGCCCATCGAGGGCTCGCCCGCCTTCCGTGCCGGCATCGAATCCGGTGACGTCATCGACCGCATCGACGGAGTGGAGGCAGGCCCGCTCGATTGGAACGATGCGGTGGCGCGCATCCAGGGCCCGGCAGGCAGCGAAGTTGTGCTCACCGTCAATCGCCGCGGGCGCGAAATCACCTTCAGAATCCGGCGCGAAAAGTTCGAGGTCAAGGCGGTGGAATGGCGCATGCTCGACGATGGCTACGGCTACATCAAGCTGCGCCTGTTCTCGGCCATCACCGACGCCAAGGTTCTGGAGGGGTTGCAGGACATCCAGACACGCAGCGCCTCTGCGGGCGGCATCAAGGGCATCATCCTGGATCTGCGCCATAACCCAGGCGGGCTTCTGGATCAGGGCGTCAAGGTGGCAGACCGGTTCGTCTCCCAGGGCCTTATCGTGCGCACCGTGGGCAAGGGCGGCAAGGAGATGGACCGGCAGATGGCGCACACGCGCGGCACCTGGCTGGGCTTCCCCATGGTGGTGCTGGTCGACGGCGCCACCGCTTCGGCGGCCGAGATTGTGGCCGGCGCCCTGCAAGATCACGAGCGTGCGGTGGTCATGGGCACGCAGACCTTTGGCAAGGGCTCGGTGCAGACGGTGATGACCATCGACGGCTGCGGGGCCAAACCCTGCGGGCTTAAGCTTACGGTGTCGCGCTACTACACGCCCAACGGCCGCTCCATCCAAAGCCAGGGCATCACCCCCAACGTCGTGGTGGAGGCCACGGCACCAGCGCCCGACGGGGGTGACGCCGAGATCGTCCGCGAGCGCAACATGGAACGTCACCTGCGCAATGAGCAAGGCGAGAAACCCGAGGAGCGGAAGCGCCTGACCGACCACCAATTGCAGGTCGCGCTCGACTACCTAAAATCGTGGGCCGTTTTTTCCAAGCAATCTGCTAAAAAGGGCTAGTTTCGCGACGCAGACCGCGCCGCGTTAAGAAGAAGGAGAACGCGATGGTTTCCTGTGCAAAATGCGGGCACCAAAATCTTCCCAGTTCTGCCACCTGCTCCAGGTGCGGTGCTCCGCTGCCCGCCGCGGTGGCTCCGGCCGGCCCGCCGGTCATCGACAGCGTGGATGAGTATGCGCGCCAGGTGGCCGCGCGTGAGGCGATCCGCAAGCGCAACAAGATGATCGTCGCGGCCATCGCCGCGGTCGTGGTGATCGCGTTGGCCTACCTGCAAGTCAAAGAGCGCAACCGCAAGGCGGCCGCGCAGCAGAAGCTGGACTACGCCGCGCAGTTCGTCGAGTTGGAGAAGCGCGAGACCGGCGCGTTCTGGAACTGCGTGATGGCCAGCGAGGTTGACGTGGGCATGTTCCAGAAGGCCGAGCAGTTCCAGCAGCGTATCGAGTCGGCCTATTTCACCCAGCAAAAGACCTTCTCCGACTACCTGATCAGCGAGTGCGTGCCCAAGATCGAACGCGCGCGCCAGGCATTTGGTGGGCTGCGCGACGCCCCGGTTGAGCTGGCGGGCCCCATCGACAAGTACCGCGAAACCTTGCCCAAGCTGCAGTCGGGCCTGGAGGACTACGCCGAGAACATCAAGAAGCGCGGCGGGGTCAAAGATGTTGACCAGCTCATCCAGGAGACGGGCAATGCCTGGCACTCGACCCCGGACCCCACGCCCGAAGCCGTGGCCTTCGAGAAGTTCCTCTATTGCGCGGTTCCTGGTCTGGCCAAGATGAAAGACGCCCAGGCCCTGCTCGAGTTTTTGGCCGACCAGTGTTTCAAGAAGGACCCGGTGGCGTTCATGGACAAGGTACGCGCCAACTGCGGCAACCTGGTAATCGTCGCGGACAAGGAGGCCAAGGTGGATGCGAAGTCGGTCCCCACCTGGAGGACCACCCACAAGCTGTTCTTCGAGGAGGATGCGCGCCAGCTCCAGGCCTGGGAGAGCTGTGGCAAGCGCTCGCGCAAGGGCAAGAAGAAGGAAGAGCTGGAGAACTTCCTCCTGACCGTCAACGACTACATGGCGGCACGCGCGGGCGTGGCCAACGCCGCCCGAGGGATACAAGAGGCGGCGAAGTAGCATCCCCGGTTGGCGGTGCGGGGCGACCGCAGGTCGCCCCTACGGCAAGACGTGCCGTCGCTTGGGTGCGGGGCGGCCTGCAGTCGCCACGGTCGTTCACTACATGCGCCTGACGTCCACCCAGCGCATGCCGGCGCGGCGGGCGGCCTCCAGGCCCAAATCCGTGTCCTCGTAAACCGTGCAGGCCGCGGGCGCCACGCCTAGTCGGCGCGCAGCCTCCAGAAACACGTCAGGCGCCGGTTTGTGCTGGCGGGTGTCCTCTGCCGTCACCACGACGGGAAACCAGTCGAGCACACCGACCTGAGCCAGGGTCTTCTCGACCATGCGGCGTTGGCCGCCCGAAGCCACGGCCATGGGTCCCTTGCCCCGCTGAGCGCGCGCCACGGCCACGACTTTTTCGATGGGCCGGACTTCGCCGATCTTGCGCTCGAATGCCAGCGCCTTGTCGCGCACCAGCGCGGCCACATCGAGCAACTTGCCCGCCTCGCCGCACAGCTCGACCACGATCTTATCCGTGGGCATGCCGCCCATGGCGTAGAAGCGGTCTTCAGGAAAGTCGATGCCGTGGGGCCGCAAGACCTCCAGCCAGGCCTGGTAGTGAGCCGGCATTGTGTCAGCCAAGGTTCCGTCGCAGTCGAAGATGAGCGCCTGAGTCACAGCGTTGTCTCATAGCATTTGTAGGCGATCGGCGCCCAGTGCGATGCACGCGCCCTGCTCACGTCACGACTGGCTGCGCGCTTGACGTCGGGAAGCGGGTGTCTATCACCCGTACAGACAAAAAAGGAGAAAGCCAACATGACAACCCTCATTGTGAGAAACCCGTCAACTGTTTCAGCACGAAGTCGAGCCGACGACTGGGCCTGGGATCCAGCCCTGGCCATGCGCGAGCTTTGGGGATGGACGCCCTGGACTGCCGCCGATCTGCCGCCCACGGTCGAGCAGAGTTTCGCGCCACGCTTCGACGTGCACGAGACCGCCGGTGAGTTTGTTTTCCGCGCTGATCTTCCCGGCATCAAGCAGGAAAACCTAGAAATCACCCTGACGGCAAACCAACTTCGTATCGCCGGTCGACGCGAGGGAGCGAAGCACGAAGAGAACGAGCGCAGCTACCTCACCGAACGCGAATACGGCGCCTTTGAGCGCGTCTTCACCCTGCCCGAAGGCGTTGACGGCGAAAAGGTCCAGGCCACGATGAACGACGGCGTGCTGAACCTGGTTGTCCCCAAGAAACCCGAGGCACAGCCGCGGCAGATTCCTATCACCGTCCCAAAAGCATAGTTCGGCGTATCTGGCAGAGAATGACAGATTTGCCATTGACCAGCTCAGAGAAGGCGCGCTAGGACGCCGACATGAAGATCGGCCTGGTCGGGTTTCCCGGCAGTGGAAAGACAACCGTATTCAACGCCCTGACCGGGCTGTCCGCGGAAACCGGCTACGGCGCTGCCCGCGGCAAGACCAACCTGGGTGTGGTCAAGGTTCCTGATGCACGCGTAGACGCGCTGTCGAAGCTGTACAAGCCCAAGAAGACCACCTACGCCGAGATTGCTTTTTCCGACGTTGCGGCGGCGCTGGCTGGGGCGGAGGGCCGGGGGCTGGACGAGAAGACCCTGGCTGCCATGCGTGAGATGGATGCTCTCTGCCATGTGGTGCGCGGGTTTGCCGGCCCCAGTGCCGAGGCGCCGCGGCCGCTCCACGAGGCCAAGGATTTCGAGGTCGAGATGAACCTCTCCGACCTCATGCTGGTCGAAAAGCGGCTTGAGCGTTTGCAGAAAGAGAAGGGCAAAGCTGGCGAGCAGGAGTTGCTGGAGAAGCTCAAGGCGCAGCTCGATGCCGGGTTGCCCTTGCGACGATTGCAAGGGCTAGGCGCAGCCGACCTGGTCGCCATCTCCGGGTTCAGGTTTCTGACCCTGAAGCCGCTGCTTTTGGTGCTCAATGTGGCCGAGGCCGAGGTGGCCAAGCCGGCACCCGCGGATCTGGAGTCCCACGCGCGCGAGTCCGGCCTGGGCCTGGTGGTGCTGGCAGGCGCAGTAGAGATGGACATCGCGCAGATGTCACCCGAAGAGCAAAAGGACTTCGTGGCTTCGCTGGGCCTGGCCGAGCCAGCGGCTGGGCGTTTCATCCGCGCGGCCTACGCCCTCATCGATCTCATTTCGCTGCTAACCGCAGGCGAAGACGAGTGCCGGGCCTGGCCCATCCGCGCCGGAACCACCGCGCAGAAAGCCGCGGGCAAGATCCATTCAGACATCGAGCGCGGTTTTATCCGTGCCGAGGTCATGCGCTGGGACGACCTCTGCAAGCTGGGCAGCGAGGCCAAGTGCCGAGAAGCCGCCAAGCTGCGCCTGGAAGGCAAGGAGTACGTGGTTGCCGACGGAGACGTGATCAATTTCCGCTTCAACGTCTAACGTGATAACACGTGGAAAAGAGGGCGGACTTGTTCCTCCGCAAGCAGTAGGAAGAATCCACGATGAAAAGAACTCTGTGGACCGCGGCAGCTATCGGGCTACTCGCTGCTTGCACAACCGGTTGCGGCAACGGCAAGAACATCGTTGCCGACCTGTGCAACAAGCTGCAAAGTTGCGGCGAGCTTTCCCTGAGGAATGTCTCGACCGTATCGCAATGCACGGCCAACGGTCTTCAGCAACTGAGCCAGCTGAGCCAGCTGAGCGGCAGTGATCCCGCCGCCGCGGACCCGGCCATAGCCGCCGCGAACCAGGCCATGGAAAAATGCCTGACAATTTCAGACTGCCCTAGCTTTTCGAACTGCGTAAGCACTCTGGTCAATGGGGACCTTCCGCCGTGAACTCCAGCGACCACGCCTCGACGTTGTTGGGCAGCGGGAAGGTGCCTATCGCCGGCAGCGGTGCTGCGACTGCGGAGCTATACGAATAGCCCCGACAGCCGCTGCCACCCAAAGAGCGGCCGAGGCTGACAACGTGGTCCCGCTCCCCCCGAAGGCCGCCAGCCCCACGGAAAGCGACACCGCCGCTGGAACTGTTTGCGGCGAAGCCTGAGTTGAGACAACATGGCCTCCATGGCAGCTAGGCTGTACATGGCGCTCTCGTGCCTCCCCGCCGTATTCCTTTGCGCTTGCAGCGGCGGGAGTCAAGCCGGCAAGTGCGTTCCCGACGCTGGTGTCGGGTGTTTCGTGCCTACGGGCAACATGACCGTGGCAAGGTTCGAGCCCTCCGCGACTTTGTTGCCCAGCGGGAAGGTGCTCATCGCCGGCGGATTCGATAGCAGTCAGAATTCCCTGGCGAGCGCAGAGCTATACGACCCCAGCGCCGGGACATTCACCGCCACCGGCAGCATGAAGGTGGTGAGGTCTGGTCACAAGGCGACCATGTTGCCGGGCGGGAAGGTGCTCATCGTCGGCGGACTCGACCAAAGTCACGCCGCTATCGCGAGCGCGGAATTGTACGACCCGACCGCCGGGACATTCGCCGCTACCACTGGCAAAATGACCGTGGCCAGGGTTGGTCACACGGCGACCCTGTTGCCAAGCGGGATGGTGCTCGTCACAGGCGGACTCGGCAACACAAGCGCGGAACTATACGATCCAGCGGCCGGGAAATTCAGCGCCACCGGCAGCATGACCGATATACGCTCTGCTCACACGGCGACTTTGTTGCCAAGCGGAAGGGTGCTCGTGGCAGGCGGACTCGGTACAGGCCCGGCCGCAAACCCAAGCGACGGCGGGGCGCTCGATGCTGGCGGACTCGATGGCAGCGTGGCTGCCAGCGATGGCGGGGTGCTCGACGCTGGCGAACTCGAGGGCGGCGTGGCTGCCAACTCAAGCGAGAGCACGGCGGTTCTGGCAAGCGCGGAGCTGTACGAGCCAAGCGCCGGGACATTCAGCGCAACCGGCAGCATGACCACGGCAAGAGAGGAACACACGGCGACTTCGCTGCCGAACGGGATGGTGCTCTTCGTCGGCGGACTCGACATTGGCAACGCGTCCATCGGGAGCGCGGAGCTATACGACCCCAGCGCCGGGAGATTCGCAGCAACCAGCAACATGACCGCGCAAAGGTATGGCCACACGGCGACGGGGTTGCCGAGTGGGCCGGTGCTCATCGTCGGCGGATGGATCGATGCCCGCGCGGATCTCGCGAGCGCCGAGCTATACGAGTAGCTAACTCTGATCAGTCTCGGCCAACGTCGGCGAGCGGCAGCCGGCGATTGCCCCAACCGCCAGGGGCACCGGCGAAGACACCTGGGCACGCGGCGCCACAAGTTGCGCAATGGCCGTCGTCAGTGAGGCCCCAGGCCGTGATCTCGTAGAAGTCGCGGCCGATCAGTTGGGTGCCACAGCCCGCGCAGGTCGTGCCGCCGCCGGCCTCGTCGCGCACGTTGCCAGTGTACACGTAGCGCAGGCCATTGCCCCGCGCAATTTGGCGAGCGAGGGTCAGGGTCTCGGGTGGGGTGGGCGGTTTATCGCGCATACGGAAGTCGGCGTGAAACGCGGAAAAATGCAGCGGCACGTCCGGGCCCAAATTGGCGCGCATCCAGCGGGTCATCTCGTCCAGCTCGCGATCGCTGTCGTTTTCCCCGGGGATCAGCAAGGTGGTGACTTCGAGCCAGACCTTGGTCTGCTCGCGCAGAAAGACCAGGGTGTCGAGCACAGTGGCGAGATCGCCGGCACACAGCTCGCGATAGAAGCGATCGGTGAACGCCTTGAGGTCCACATTGGCGGCATCCATGCGGCGATAGAACTCGGCGCGCGGGGCCGGGCACACGTACCCGGCGGTTACCGCAACGGTCTTGATGCCACGTTCGTGGCAGGCGTCAGCCACGTCGATGGCGTATTCGTGAAACACCACCGGATCGTTGTAGGTCATGGCCACGCTGGGGCAGCCGTGCCGGTGCGCCGCCTCGGCGATTTCGCTGGGCGAAGCGCCCGCGGACATGCTTTCCACTTCGCGCGAGCGCGTGCTCTCCCAATTCTGGCAGAATTTGCACGCCAAATTGCAGCCGGCGGTGCCAAAGGACAGCACCGGCGTGCCGGGCAGAAAGTGATAGAGCGGCTTCTTCTCGATGGGATCCACGCAAAATCCCGTCGAGCGGCCGTAGCTGGTGAGCACGATCCGCCCGTTCTGGCAGGCGCGCACGAAACATAGACCGCGCTGGCCCTCACGCAGGCGGCAGAAGCGCGGACACAGCTCGCAAACCACATGGTCATCGCCGTCGCAGCGGAAGTACCGGGTTGCGACTGGAGCAGGATGCTGTCCAGCCCGATGCGGCGCTTTCGCGGACATGCTCAAGCTTTGGTTCCCTCGCGAGAAATACGCGGTAGAGTATAGGCCATGGGGACCCGTTCTGCCGCGGTGGCCGGGATGTTCTATCCCGGGGATGCGAAGCGGTTGACTGCAGCGGTCGAGGACTACCTGGCTGGCGCGCGGCCTGCGACCCGGCCGGAGATGCCGAAAGCAGTCATTGCGCCGCACGCCGGGTACCGCTATTCCGGTCCCATCGCGGGCAGCGCCTACGGCAGCCTCGTTTCCCACGCCAAGGGCATCGAACGCGTGATCCTGGTGGGCCCGTCGCATCGTGTGCCCTTTTCCGGCGTGGCGTGTAGCCGTGCCGCAGCTTTCGAGACACCTCTCGGCGCAGTGCCTGTGGATCGCGACGCCATTGAAGCTCTGCTCAAGGACGGGCTGATTCAAGAAAACGATGCTGCTCACGCCCACGAGCACAGCTTGGAAGTGCACCTGCCCTTCGTGCAAAGGGTTTTCCCCGGCGCGCGCGTGGTGCCTCTCTTGGCTGGCGACCAAGACCACGCAAGTGTGGCGGCGATCCTTGCGCGCCTGTGGGGCGGGCCGGAGACCGTCATTGTGGTCAGCTCGGACCTCTCCCACTACCACGACTATGAGACCGCCCGTCGCCTTGACCATGAGACAGCCGAGACCATCGAGGCGCGCCGAGCAGGCGCGGTCGATCTGGACCAAGCCTGCGGTGCCACGCCGGTCAACGCGCTTCTGCAGATCGCCGCGGACAAGGGCCTTGTTGCCGCGACCCTCGACCTACGCAATTCCGGCGACACGGCCGGCCCGCGCGACGAGGTCGTGGGCTACGGCGCTTTTGTCTTCGGGTAGCCGACCGCACTGCTCTCGCGTCTGCGCCCAAAATCGGCGATAGTTATTGGGCATGTGGGGATCAATCGCTTCTTTGCTGTGGGCTGGGGCGGTCATGGTCTTGCCGACAGGCACGACTTGCCCAAGCGGAGAAGCCATCGCCGCGGAACTAAACCGGCTGGACGCCGCTTCAGCCCTGGCTGCCTTGGGCTCGCCGGAGATCACAATCAAAGACGCGAAGATGCATGTCGTTCTGCGCGGCCGGGACGGTTCCATGCTGGGGGATCGAGAAGTGGCGGCGCCCGAGGCTTGCCACGAGCGCGCGACCGTCGCCGCAGTCTTCATTGCGGCCTGGGTGGGAGAGTGGACCACCGCACCCATGGCCGAAGATCAGAATGCCAAGCGTGAAGCTTCGAACCACACAGCATTCCGGTTCAACGTTCCGCAACCGCGACCAGAAGTTGCGAATCCCACGAGCCGAACAAGCCTGGCCTCGCGCCAGCAGGATCAGGTGAAGAAAGCAGACGAAATCCCGCGAAAACCAGCACTGATCAACCCGCGCGAGCAAGGTGAGGTGGCGAAAGCAGACGACGCTAGCCTGCCAGAGGCGAACGCAACCCCATCCAGTGCAAAGGCGCCAGCAACTCCGACTGCAGCCGAGGCCGAGGCCAAGACCGCTGTGGTTGCGGCCAAGGAACCCAAACGAGGCTTGCGCGGCGAGGTCGCTGGCCTGGGATTCGGCACGCACGACGGAGATGCGGGCACCTTTGGCGCCGGTATTCTCGTGGGCTATAGGCCGACCGGCGCACTGTTTCTGGCCGCACTTTTCGAGGCCACGGGAGAGCGCGAGCGGACCCTGGGCCCAGGGTTGGCGGCCTACCGAACCTTCCGCCTCGGGGTTGGTGCCGGCGGGCTGCACAAGTGGGGCCGGGTTTTCGGCGACGTCGGGATCTTCCCCGAGCTGACGCTGCTGACTCTCAATGGCAAACAGCTTGCGACCGGGCGTAGCGCGACCGCATGGGGAGCGGCGGCAGACCTGCGCGCGCGCCTCGGACTCGCCTGGGGCCACGTGGCGCCCTTTCTGTTCGTGGGCGGGAGCTACGACCTGCGTGAGGAGCGTCTCACCCTCGACGATCGTCCCCAGACCATCGTCACGCTCTCGCGCTGGAACGTCAGCGCAGGCGCCGGGTTGGCATTTCTTTTCGGTGCAAGGTGAAATGTTCTGCACCTAGCCGTCACTAGATAAGGCGACGTGACCAATCCCGAGGTCTCGCGCGATGCGGGAACCATCTACCGGATGCATGTGCATCAGGTGGCGCGTTGGGCTGCGCGCTTGGGCGGGCCGGCCCTTGATCTGGAGGACATCGTGCACGAGGTGTTCGCGGTTGCCTGCAGGCGCCTGTCCAGCTTCCGCGGCGAGTCGAGCCTGTCCACCTGGCTGTTCGGCATCACCGACAAGGTCGTGCGCCACCGCCGCCGCAAAGAGCGCTGGTGGCGCTGGCTGTCGGGCTCTGCCGGCGCGACGGCTGGGCGGCTCGCAGCGGCCGGCCCGGATCCCCTGCGCGTGGTTGAACAAAACCAGGCCGCAAGGGATGTCTACCGCGTGCTCGACCGCCTGTCCGAGGGCGACCGGCGCATCCTGATTCTGTTTGAGCTGGAAGAACTGGCAGCGTACGAGGTCGCCGCGTTGCTGGGCATCAAAGCCGCCAACGCGCGTCTGCGACGGCACAGAGCGCGAGCGCGCTTTCTGCACATCTATCAGCGGGAATTCCCCACTTTCCCTGCCAACGTCACTCGACAGAGGTGCGAAAATGTCAGCCGATAGCAAAGCGCACGCTACCGAAACGGATACAGAACTTCTGCAACAGGGCCTGAGCTTCTTGCATCAGGCGCGCGACATGCGTGGCCTTGCTCCAGCCCAGGTCGAACGCATCGAGCGACGCCTGCGCGAGCGAAAAGCTTACTCGCGGCGCACGGCTCTTTGGCCAGCCTTGGCTGCGCTTGCTCTCATCCTGGCTGCGAGTGCGACTCTCGCAGTGGCCGAGCGCGGACTGCGCTCGTTGCCCCTCATAGGAGGGCTGTTTGCGCCGCCGTCGGTTCCGACAACCGCGGCGACCAAACCCGAGAAGCGTCACTGGCCAGGCAAAGTGAAGTTGCCCGCAGAAGATCGGTCTGCCACGGAACCGTCCGGGCTGATTCCGCCCCTCGCGCCGAGCGCCGAACCTGCCTCCGATCCTACTCCCATTCCCGGAAAAATGCCGGCCGAGACGGCCGAATTGCCTGCCTTGCCTACCCCGCCTATCCCACCTGCGCACCCGGCAGGCGCACGCCCGCTCTCGCTGGCCCTGCGCGCTCCGCTCGCCCCGCGCGAGGGCGCCCGGCTAGAGGGGGCGCCCACCCCAACTCCACCAGTCGCTAAGCAAGAGAGCCCCATCGTGGCCGAGAGTCACTCCCTCGCGTCGGTAATTGAGCCCTGGCACCGCACCCACAACGCCAGCGCCGCGCTCGCGTTGCTCGACGCACACGAGCAGCGCTATCCCAATGGACACATGCGCCTGGAAACGCGCATGTTGCGCGCCGAGATCTATCTGGCGCAGGGGCGCGAGACTGAGGCCTTGGCGGTGCTGGACTCGCTTGCGCCGTTGGGGATCCCGCGCGCGCGCGAGTTGCAAACCGTGCGCGGCGAGTTGCGCATCAAGGCTGGCCGTTGCCCCGAGGGCAAGCGGGATCTTGGCGACGTGCTTGAGAAAGGTGTCGCCGATTCCCTGGCCGAGCGAGCCGTGCGCGCCATTCATCACTGTCCCTGAAACGTTTGCCCAGGTGCCGTCACTAGGAAGGATAGGAACCAAGCGAGGAGCGCCATGAGAAAGCAAAGTACGTTCGAGTTTTCCTTTCTTTCGTTGCTTGCAATTGCCAACCTTGCCCTGATGTCGCTCGGCTGCATGAGGAGCGATTCGCTGGGCTCAGCCGGCGAAGATGACAGCGGGGTGGATGGGACAGCATCGAACACCAGCACCATTTTGCTGCCGGATGCCAGCACGAGCACTTTCGCCTCACTGCCGGACTCCGGCACGAGGAGTCAGGATAACGGCACTTGTCCTTTGCTTCTTGTGAACGGGTCGGTTCACTATCCGTCGGAAACGCACTCGCCTTGTCCCGTGGCAGAGCCTGCCGATGTCAATTTTTGTCCGAACTCGCTGGTGGGTGTGACCTGTGTCTATCCGTCCTCGCTCAGTCCCGGCTTCCAGGACGTCTGGGCTTGCAACACGGGGCCCGACGCAAACCCGTGGATCGAGTATCAGCGGGCTTGCAAGCGAACCGGTGACGATTGCCTGGTCGGTGCTCCCTCTCCGGGCGGACTCTCCGGTGCACGCATCGAACTCGCCTCGACTTGTGCTAGTCGCCCGGTAGTGAGTTGCCCCGTCGTTTCGACCGACACTGCACAAACGGCCTTGGACAACGTAATGGCAACGCTGGTGTGGAACTGCCTAAAGAGCACAGGGGCAGCAACGAGAGGAGCGCTATCTGTATTCTTTGACGGCGATTGTCCAACGAGTTTCGTGGTCGACCCGACCGAGCTAACCGCCTGCGTCCAGGCGCAGCTCGAATCTGAGCGTCTCGACTGCGCTTCGGGTCTACTGTGTGGTGCGAGTAGTTACGTCAGCGTGGGCTGCGATCTCTGCTGACTTCGCTACGGCGCTTTCGTCTTTGGGTCGCCCTTTTCCTCAAGGAGCGCCTCGCACTGCTCTGGCATCGCAGGCGCGCCCTCGCCGGGCGGGCCGCGCTTGGCCGCGGCGACGCGCGCATCTTCGGAGAACCACCAGTTAAGCGAGGCATCACAGCCTTCGCCAGATGGTAGCGGCTGCGGCTCTTTGCAATCGGCACTGTCAGTCGGGCAGCGCAGGCGCACGTGAAAGTGGTCGTGGTGTCCCCACCAGGGCCGCACCCGCTGTAGCCAGAGGCCGGCCCGACCCTTGTCCTGGCAAAGGGCGCGCTTGATCGCGGGATGGACGAAGATGCGATCCACGGCTGCATTCGACGCCGCCGTTTCAATCAGGCGCGCCACGCGGCTGTTCCAGGCGGGCAGCAGCTTGCCGGTGCGCAAGTCGACCAGCGCGGGCGGCGCGGGCGCCTGGCCCGGGGAAGGCGGCTTGGCCGGTGGTCCATACCAGATGTCGGCGTCGAGCCCAATTTGGTGGCTGCGATGACCAGTTGGCATGGGCCCGCCACGCGGCTGGCCCAGATCGCCCACGCACAGCAGTCCCAAGTGTTCGCCACGCGCGCGAGACGCCAGATCGCGCAGAAAGGCCAGCAACGCCGGAAGGCCAAACTCACGGTGCCGTTCAGGATGCTCGACCACCCAGCCCGGGCCGCGCAAAGGCAGAGCCACTGCGCCCTGCGCGCAACCAGCTCCTGGCTGACCGATGGCGCGCGGCGAACCCGGCTTGGGCGTGGCGACGCGACTCCAGCGGGGATCGAAGCTTCGGTCCGCAGGCGGTGACGTCGTGACCGCCGCAGCATCAGGCACGCCGCTGTCAGGTGCAGTCGAGGCCGCCGACAGGAATAGGAGAGGGAGGAACCAAGGCATCGGCAGCCACAATCTGCATCGTTCCCCCTTCGTCCGCCAGAAAAGCTAGCTCTTCCCCACAGAGACACAGAGAGTGCACAGGACAAGGAGTAGGACTAGAAGAGGAAGGGTTGGCTTTGCTTCGGCCCGACTAGCTCCTTCTCATCCGATCTCTGCGTCCTCAGTGCGATCTGTGAGGACTAGCTAACTTCCTCCAGATCCGCCGGGAAAGTGCTAGCCTTCCAGGCAAGCCCGAAGGCAGCAGACCCCGCCAGCCAAAGCCCACCATGAAGCGTAGCGGAAGTGCAAGCGACCCGCTCTGGTACAAGGACGCCATCATCTATGAGCTGCCGGTCAAGGCGTTCTTTGACAGCAACCACGACGGGATAGGCGACTTCGGCGGGCTTACGCAGAAACTCGACTACCTGCAGGACCTGGGCGTGACCTGCCTCTGGCTGCTGCCCTTCTTCCCTTCGCCCCTGCGCGACGACGGCTACGACATCTCGGACTATTGTGGCGTGCATCCGGCCTACGGGACGCTGGATGATTTCCGTGCTTTTCTTGATGCTGCCCATGGCCGCGAAATGCAGGTGATGATCGAGTTGGTGGTCAACCACACCTCGGACCAGCATCCCTGGTTTCAGGCGGCGCGCCATGCCGCGCCGGGTTCGCGCGAACGCAACTACTACGTGTGGAGCGACGACGACCACAAGCTGAGCGGGGCGCGCATTATCTTTACCGACACGGAGAAATCCAACTGGACCTGGGATCCGGTGGCCAAGGCCTATTTCTGGCACCGCTTCTTCTCGCATCAGCCGGACCTCAACTTCGACAACCCCGAGGTTCTGCGCGAGGTGCTGGATGCCATGCGCTTCTGGCTGGACCAGGGGCTGGACGGGCTGCGCCTAGATGCCATTCCCTATTTGGTCGAGCGCGAGGGCACCAATTGCGAGAACCTGCCCGAGACACACGCGATCATTCGCCAGATCCGGGCTGCGCTCGACGAGCGCTACGCCAACCGCATGATCCTGGCCGAGGCCAACCAATTGCCGGTGGACGTGCGGCCCTATTTCGGCGAGGGCGACGAGAGCCATATGGCGTTCCACTTTCCTCTCATGCCACGCTTGTTCATGGCTCTGCGCCTGGAGGATCGGCAGCCCATCCTCGACATCATGGCCGACACCCCAGAAATTCCGGCGGGTTGCCAGTGGGGACTTTTCCTGCGCAACCACGACGAGCTGACCCTGGAGATGGTCAGCGACCGCGAGCGCGACTACATGTACCTGGCCTACAGCGCCGATCCGCGCATGCGGGTGAACGTGGGCATCCGCCGCCGC
>PMKP01000413.1 GCA_003157775.1 Myxococcales bacterium
GGCGGCCTTCTCATGGAAGAGCACGGAGAACACAGAGATTCGGATGAGAAGAAAGGTCTTGGACTGCGCAAAACCCAACCTTTTCCTCCCCGGTCCGGCTCTGTGTCCTCGGTGCCCTCTGTGGTGAAAAAAGCTAGCTTGCTACGCCCCGGGCTTCACTCTCTGGCGCAGATCTTCGATCTCAGCGTTGATCCGCGCCACGCGCCGCCCGACCAGCGCGACGTAAACGAACACTGCAACCCAAATGAAACCGTAAGCCAGGGCGACGTAGGTCATAGTGACTCTTCCTCCGCATCCTCGACGGCGATTGCCAATTCTGCCAAGCGCGAATGGGCGCGCTCGACACGCATTCGCAAGGCCAGCAGCACGCCCCACAAAGCGCTAAAAATGAGCAGCGACGTGAAAAACGGAAGGCGCATCCCAGGGGCCAGGGAAGACACGGTCTTGGTGTTCGGGTGCAGGCCCCGCCAGAAGTTGACGCTGAGGTAAACCAGGGGCACGTCCGCCGCGGCGAACAAGGCCATGGCCGCCGCCAGCCGACGGCCGCCTGCGCCGCCATAGCGGCGCGCCAGCCGGTAGGCGATCAGCATCAGCCAGAGCATCAGCGACGACGTGAGGCGCACGTCCCAGGTCCAGAACACGCCCCACGCTGCCCGCGCCCAAAGCGGGCCGGTCACCATCACGCACAAGCCGAACAGCACACCCAGCTCGGCACTGCACAGAGCCAGGCGATCCCCGCGTTCCGACCCGGCAAACAGGTACGCCAGACTGCCACCCGCGCACACGAAAGTGGACAGCATGAGTAGCCAGGCGCAAGGCACGTGGAAGTAGAAGATCTTCTGTACCACGCCCATGGTCTTCTCCAGGGGCGCGTTCGCGACCAGCAAGGGCACCAGCAGGAACCCGACGAGCGTTGCCGCAATACCTGCCAAGAAACTGGCGCTGGACCTGCGGGCCGAGGGCATAGTGGCAAGCATAGCTCACTCTCCCATGACGACAGGTTCGAAGGACCACAGCCCAACCACCACGAACACCACGTCCAGGGCGGCCAGAAAGCGTGTCCAGAAGAGCGCGGGATCGAGATCAGGGGCGGTTGGATCGAGCAAATACGCCGTCGCGCGGCTGGCCGCGAGCAGCACCGGAATCACGATGGGAAAAAGCAGAGCGCCCAGCAGCGCGTCGCGACTGCGGGCGCGCAAAAGCGCGGCAGAAAAGATCACTCCCACGGAACAGAAGCCGATTGTTCCGAGCAGAAGCAGCAGGCCCAGCCAAAGCACGTGCGGCATGATGCCGGCGGAAAAGAGCGCCGCGAGCAACGGCGCGAGCAGCAGTTCCACCAGGAACATGATAGCTGCGGTCGCCACAAGCTTGCCCGCGTAGATCGCCGAGCGGGGAACCGGGGACAGCAGAAGCGAGCGGATGGCCTCGCTTTCCCGTTCACGGTCAAAGGTGCGCGACAAGGCCACGGTGCCCGAGAACAGGACCGCGACCCACAGGATGCCGGCGACCGCGTCGGGGCCAACCGTGGTTTCTTGCCCTGAGATGAAGGCAAAAGAGAAGACCAGCACCACCAGCGCTGCCATGAAGCCCATGGTGTACAGCACCTCGCGGCTGCGTCCCTCGATGTGCAGATCCTTCCAGGCGATGCACGCGGCCTGAGAAATCCAGCTACGCCTTGCCACGGGTAGCCTCCTCGTAGATCGCGCGAAGCTCGTCGGCGGAGAAACTCGCGCGCGTCTGGTCGCGTGCCACGCGGCCCCGGCGCAGAACCACCACGTGGGTGGCAATGGCAGCGGCCGCCGCGAGATCGTGGGTCACCAGCACCACCAGCCGGCCCGCCTCACGCTCGCGCTGCAACTCGCCCGCCAGCCACGCGGCGCCCGCAGGGTCGAGAGCAGCGCCTGGCTCGTCAAAGAGCAAGATCTCTGGCGCGTGCAACAGGGCGCGCGCCAGCGCCAGTCGCTGCAACATTCCGCGCGAGAAGGTCCGCGCCGCCGCCTCGCTCCGGACGCCTTCCAAACCCACACGGGCCAACATCTCATCGATGCAGCGCTCGGCGTTTGCCAGCCCGTAGAGCGAGGCAAACAGGCGCAGATTCTGCCGGGCCGAGAGATCTCCGTACACACCCGGCTCGTGACCCACGTAGCCGATGCTGGCGCGTATGGGGCTGTGGCGCGATAGCTCTTCATCGCCCAGGGTGATGCGGCCCTGCGACGGTTGCGACAGCGTCGAAAGCAGGCCGAGCAGGGTGGACTTGCCCGCACCGTTCGGCCCCAAGACTGCCGCCACCCGACCGGGGACGAACGCCAGCGACACGTCGGCGAGCGCCCGATGCCGGCCGAAGGTCTTGCCAACGTTCACCAGGCGCAAGACACGGTCGTTCATGGGTTCACGCGGACTTTCCGGTAGGGCTCGCGGCATCGGCCTCGCCGGCCCGCCCACTATCCAAGGCCTCGAGCGCAGCCACCAGCTTGGCCCGCCGCTGGGCTAGCGGCGCATCGTCGGCTCCCGTGCTCCGCCGCGCTCGTTCCACCTCGACCAGCTCGGCAAAAAGTTGATCACGCCGGCGACCGAAATCCTTGGCCTTGAGCTGCCCCTCGGTCCTGGGCCGGCGCCAGCCCAACACCACCGCGAGAAGTAGCGCTGCGACGAGCGCGGTCGTGATCGTCTTGCCCAGACTGCCGCGTGTGGGCAGGCCGGACACCGTGATGCTAAGGACGCCATTGCGGGGCACGCTGGCGAGCTGGAAGACTTGGACTAGTCCTCCGCGATCGTCCGCCTGGGGAGCCATGGCCTGCAGACCTGGCGCAGTGATGGTCAGGTGATGCTCTTCCGGCACCATGACCACCGGGCTTTCGATACCGAACGGCATGGGCTGGCGGAGGGTGATACTGCTTCCGCCGGCGGTGGGCACGAAGAACCCGAACCGAGCCTGCACCGGGATGGCATGCGAATCTGAAGGCGGAACCGCCGCCCGCAAGAACACGGTCGAACCTTCCCCCAGTTCCAGGTGCGCGCTGCCCTCGATGGTGCCCAGGTTGTTGGCCCCGGCTGGCAGGGGAATGGCGAAGCCGACGGGACCGGCGCGGAAGATTTGGTCGGACTGGTTTTCGAATACCAGGTTTTCCATGATCGCCAATGCGTCTTCGCGCAAATCGATAAGCAGCTTGGACAAGTTGGACACCTGCAAGACCGACGGATCGCTGGTCTGGCCGGGCAGGCGCAGTTCCCCGGCGGCACCACGGTCAGCCGAAAGACTGAAGGTTGCGCTGCTCAGCCGCAGGCCGTTGCGATCGATGACGGCCAAGTATCTGTGCGGATCGCCGGTTTCGAGCCCGTGAAAACGGACGAGACCGTTCTTGTCGGAGCTGCTGGTCACGAACGCCATGGCCTCTGCCCTGCCGGCGCTGCGCCCCAACCTCACCTCCTGGCCCACCATGGGCGTGCCGCCAGAGTCGACCAGGCGCAGCTCCAAGGTTCCTGCGGCCAGGCCATCCTTCGCCGCCACCGATCCCGCGAGAGCGCCGATGGCCGTCTCGGCCAGACTGCCGCCATGCCCGGCCGCGCCCGCGTGTGGATTGGTTGGCGCGGTTGCCTCCTCGCCTTCTCCTTCGCTAAAGAGGAGCATGAGACGCGCGCCCCCCTCGGCGGGAATGGCGAAAGTTGCGGTCTGCAGTTGCTCACCGTCGACCACGGCTTCGGCTTGAAACTCAGCGCCCACGGGAAGATCGGAGAAGGTCGCTCGCCCATCCGACTTGGTCTTCTCCGTCCGCTGGCTAGCCGTCCCACCCGGAGAAGTCACCGTGGCCACCACCTCGACGCCAACCGCAGCATTGGACAGCGAGCCGCGACCCACCCGCACGGTCACGGTGCCCACCGGCAAGTCGCCCACCAGCAGAGGACGCGCCGCCATGGCATGCGCATTGCTCGCTTCCACTGGCGGCTGCGCAACCGCAGGCGTGGTGGAAAGCAGCAGCACCAGCGCCGGCCCGCAGGACCACTTCATTCTGTTGTCTCCGTGCCGGCGGCCAGGCGAGCCCGTAGTTCTTCCTCGATCAAAGCGCGGTGTTCTGCGCTGGTAGTGGCTTGCAGCCGCAGCAGCGGATCCAGCACCCGGTACAGGGCCAGCGCCGTCAGGCCAAAGCCAAGTCCGCCCAGACCGAGCATCACCAGAGGCGCGCCCAAAGGCATCCGCGCAACCACGCGGCCAAAGACCAGGGCGGCGGCTGCACCAAGCAGAGTGATGGTCAGGCTACTCAGATGGGAACCCTGAAAGGGTTCCCAACCCCTCCCGCGATGGTGCGCCGCCAGCAAAGCCGGCGGGCTCCCCACGCGACTAGACCAGAAAGATGTGCGTGACGCCGCGAGGAGTAGTCGGCCGTCGGGCAGGAGCACGAGAATCGTGGCTGCGGCCATGAGCAGAAAGCCCAGCCACATCCAGTCGACCAGCGGGTTGCTGACCAGCTTGAGCGCCACCGTGCCCCCGTCCACATCGTGCTTGCCCATGGTGACATAGAGGTCTTCGACCAGGCCGCGCAGGATGGCAACCTGGGTGGCCGGCTCGTCGGGCCGCTTGTTGTAGACCCAGCGCGCTGGGAGCAATTGGCCCGCGGGCTTTCCGGCGAGCAGGACCGTGAGCTCGGCCGTGACCATTTCCTTCTGGAGATCCTCAGCCTGCGAAAACCCGTCGAATCGGATGCCGTACTTGCCAAAAGCGCGCGTCTGGCCCACTGACAACACCACCGATTCTTCGCGCTGGAAGGCCTGACCGGCGAAGCCCAGAAACATGAGCGCGATGCCCAGATGGACCAGATAGCCAGCGTAGGGGCGGCGGACGCGGAAGATGAGCGCGCCGAGCGCCGCCAGCGTCCCTTGGCCGGTGCTGCGTTTGCGGCCGGCCACGCCGCGGCCGATCTCCTGGACCACCGCTGCGGCAATGAAGCCCGACAGGCCGAGGCAGAGCAGCGCACCCTTGGACGAGCCCAAACCGACGGCAACGCAGACGCCGGCCGTGATGACGCCCGTGATCACCGGCGCGACAAGGCGACGGCGCAGCTCCGGCGGTGCGGTCCGGCGCCACGTCAAGATGGAGCACACCCCGGTGAGCAGCAGCAGTGCGATCCCGATGGGCACCATCCAGCGGTTGAAGAACGGCGGTCCCACGCTGATGCGCTCGCGGCCCATGGCTTCGGACAAGGTGGGGAACAGGGTGGCGAACATCAGCACCAGCGCGGCCAGCACGAACAACCAGTTGCTTGCGACCGTCGCTGCCTCACGCGAGAGCCACGAATCGAGCGGCCGTGACGGCCGCAGGGCCGGCAGGCGCGCGAGCAGGAAGCCGAAACTGACCGACAGCACCAGGCCCATGAAGATGGTGAAGATCCAGGCCAGCCGTGTGTCCTTGCCAAAGGCGTGCACCGATTGCACGATGCCTGAGCGGGTCATGAAGGTGCCGAAGATGGTGAGGAAGAAAGTCAGGATGACCAGGATGAAAGTCCAGCGGCGCAGCAGTCCCCGCCGCTGCAGCACCTTCATCGAATGCAGCATCGCGGTCGCGGTCAACCAGGGCAGAAGACCCGCGTTCTCGACCGGATCCCAGGCCCAGAACCCGCCCCAGCCCAGTACTTCGTAGGCCCAGATCATGCCGAGCACCAAACCGAGGGTGAGCAGAAACCAGGAGGCGAGAGCCCAGCGGCGAATCGACGCCAGCCATGCGTCATCCAGGTGGCCCGATATCAGCGCCGCCATGGCAAAGGCGTAGGGGATAGTCAGAGCAACGAATCCGCCATACAGCGCCGGCGGGTGGGTGATCATGTACGGGTTTTGCAGAAGCGGATTCAGCCCCTGGCCCGAGGTCGGCACTTCCACGAGGAAGGTGTCGAAGGGGTTCTTTTCGAAGATGATGAGGTAGAGGAAGAAGTCTGCTACCGCGGCCATCACCGCGATGGCGTAGGGCAGAATTTCGTGCTGGCGGTGCCGGTTGCTGTACACGGCGATGGCGGCGAACCCGGCCAGCAGCGCCACCCAAAACAGCATGGAGCCGTCCAGCCCTCCCCAATACGCAGAAATCTTGTAGGCCAGTGGTGCCTGCGCGTCGGAGTAGTGCTGCACGTACTTGATGCTGAAGTCGCCCGACACAAATGCCTGCACCATGGCCACGCTGGCCAGCCCCAGCACCGCGGCCAGGGTGTACACAGCCGCCCGTCCCGATTCGAGCAGTCGCGCACTGCCGCGCCGGGCTCCCACCAGCGACGCCGCGCCGGAATAGGTCGCCACCACCAACGCGATGAGGACACAAAGGGCGCCGAAGTCAGCCATCTTAGTCCTAGTTAGACGTCGGGGCTGTCCGCCGGTGTCCTTGTCAGGGCGCCATGGTTGCCAGCTTGGCGCGAATGATCATCTTGAAGTCGGCGGCGCCAGTGCCAGCCAGCGGAACATCGAGCCACAGCCGCGACGGACTGCCATGGGCGGTCTTCTGGGCGCGCTGGCCGATGGGCGAGAGGGCCTGCCAATCCACGGCCACGCTGGCTGCTGCCTCCAGTGACACGATGGCCACCGGGAGATCGCTGTGCAGGAGCAGGGCACACAAGGGCTTGCCGCCGCATAGGTAGCGCAAGGCCCACCCAGTCGACGGACCGTAGAAGTACACGTCCTCGACGACGTCCTTCTGCTTGAGCAGGAAGGTGCGCGCGGCCTCAAAACGCTTGCCCAGGGCGAGCGGTAGGCGTGCGGTGAAGGCGGCGGGCGTGGGCTGCTGGTTCTTCTTGGGAAACGCCACCCGCGGCGGCTGGGGCACCCGGGCCGGCCGGGGCGCAGCCGGCGCCGGCTGGGCCTTGCTGGGGTGTGTGGGGGTCTTCTTGTCAGGCGGCGTTCTTGGCATTTTTTCGACTGGCCAGGTAGTTCTTCGCGTAGGCGATGATGCCAGGCAGAAGCGACAGGAAAATGATCAGGATGATCAGCTTCTCGATGTGTTTGGTCACACCGGGCCAGGTGGTCGCCAGCCCATAGCCAATAAGGGTCATGCTCAGCACCCAGCCTATGCCGCCAAAGACGTTGTAGCTGACGAAGCGGCGGTAGTTCATCTCGCCCACGCCCGCCACCACCGGGGCAAAGGTGCGGATGATGGGTATGAAGCGCGCCAGGATGATGGTCTTGCCGCCGTGCCGCTCGTAGAACTCGTGGGTGCGGATGAGGTGCTTCTTGTTGAAGAAGAGCGAGCTCTCCCGCTTGAAGATCTTGGGCCCGGTCTTGTGGCCAATGTAGAAGCCGACTTGGTCGCCCAGCACGGCGGCAATGCCGACTGCCAGGTTCAGCCACACGATGTCCAGTAAAGGTTTCCCGGTGGGGTTGGCCGAGGTGCAGAAGATACCGGCCGTGACCAGCAGCGAATCGCCAGGCAGAAAGAATCCCACCAGGAGCCCAGTTTCCGAGAATATCACCGCCACCAGCGCGACCATCCCGCCCCAGGTGATGATTCCCTGGACGTCATAGATCCTGTGAAACAGATCCATCAATGACTGCACGGCAGTAGCTTCCTTCCGCGAGGGTGGGGGGAAGCCGCTAACCTGCCCTGCCTTGAGCGCAAGAGCAAGTCTTGCGTCAGACCTGTTTCAAACCTTCTGCCAGCCCATGAAGGTGATGGACATGCAGTGGTATTCAAGATCCGACGACAGCGTCACCTGGGCGGTCAAGCGGTCGAATTCCTGATGGTCGCGCAACCAGGCTGTGGCCACCTCGTCGAGGCGGTCTCGGTCCTTGCGTTTGGTCGCGCTGAAGACCTTGACCTCGACCAGCTTGAAGCCGGACATGACTCCACCCGCGGCTTCAGCAGCGGAAGGGGGCCAAGAGCGACTGTCCATCACATCTAAGGCTAGCGCGTTTATTGTGTCTGGCACGGCGAATGTCCCTTATCTGTTGGAGGAAGCCAATTCTTCCAGCTTGGCAGCCATGATGAAGTCATTCTCAGAGAGTCCATGAATAGCATGCGTGGTGAGCTGGATGTCCAGCCTATCGTAACGCACGCAGAAGTCAGGGTGGTGGCCTTCCTCCTCCGCTATGGCAGCCATCTGAATCACGAACCCTATAGTGCCCGCGAAATCGGCAAAGCGAAACCCTTTACTTAGCGTGCTGCGATCTTCGCTCACCTGCCAGCCGGGGACGTCATGCAGCAATTCGCCCACCCGATCTGCATCGAGCGGCAATACCCCACCTTCACACGGTATACACCTTTTCGCCGAGAGTTCCATCAGAGCCACTTTCCGTCAACCATCTAACTGTCTATGATGCCGGCCCAGACCATCCGGTTTCGCGCTGGCAAGCTATTCTTTGGCCATGCCCAACACACTCCACGTCGTACTCGTCCATGTCCACGTCCAGCCTCACCTGGTCGAGGCATTTCGCGTAGCCACCCTGGCCAATGCCCGCGAGAGCGTAAAGGAGCCAGGCGTGGCTCGCTTCGATGTCGTGCAGGACATAGGCGATCCCACCCGCTTCGTGCTCATCGAAGTTTACCATGGACCCGCGGGCGCGGCCGCACACAAGGAAACTGCCCATTATTGCAGGTGGCGCGATGAAGTGGCAGCCATGATGGCTGAGCCACGCACAAGCAAGAAATACTTCAACGTCACCGAGGACGCCACGTGGTGAGCTTCGAATTTGCGACCGCCGCGCGATTGCTGTTTGGTGGAGGCAAACTGGCGGAAGTGCCCACGGCCCTGCGAGCCCAGGGCGTGCGTCGTGCCTTGGTCGCGACCAACCTGCCAGGGCCGGGCGCTGATCGCCTGCGATCCATGCTGGCCGCGGCCGGTATCGAATCGGCTGTGCTGCCCGTGGACCAGGAGCCCACGGTGGATTCGGTGTCGGCTGGCCGGGTAAGAACTCGGCGCGAGGGCTGCGACGCCGTGGTCGGACTTGGCGGGGGCAGTGCCATGGACACGGCCAAGGCCGTGGCTGCGCTGGCTACCAACGAGGGTGACCCGCTCGACTATCTGGAGGTGGTGGGCCGCGGGCGCTCCTTGCAGGCACGGCCGTTGCCCTTTGTAGCTATCCCAACCACCGCCGGCAGCGGCGCTGAGGTGACCCGCAACGCGGTCATCGGTGTGCCCGCGGCCAAGGTCAAGGTCAGCCTGCGTAGCCCGTTCCTGCTGCCTATCCTGGCGGTGCTCGATCCCGATCTGCTGGATGGTTTGCCTAAGGCGGTGGTGGCTTGCAGCGGCCTGGACGCCCTTTCGCACCTTGTGGAGGCGCTGGTTTCATCCCGTGCCAATCCCTTGACCGATGCGCTGGCTGCCGAGGGGCTGCGGCATTCGGCGCGGGCTTTGCGCCGGGCCTACACCTCGGGACTGCAAGCGGACACACGCGAAGACCTGATGCTGGCGAGCCTATGCGGCGGTCTGTGCCTGGCCAATGGGGGGCTGGGCGCGGTACACGGCTTCGCGGCTCCCCTGGGTGGGATGGTGCACGCTCCCCATGGGGCGCTCTGCGCGGCTTTGCTGGTTCCCGTGATGGAAGTGAACCTGCGGGCCCTGGCCGAACGCGCGCCCGAACACCCCGCCCGGGCTCGCTATCGCGAGATTGCGGAAATCGTCACGGGACGGCACGGCGCTGAGGTGCACGAGGGCGTGGCCTGGGTGCGCGATCTGTGCCAGGAACTCGAGGTTCGGGGCCTAGGCCATCACGGTTTGTCGGCCAGCGAAGTCCCCGCCCTGGCTGCCAAGGCCAAGGTCGCCAGCAGCATGCGCGGCAATCCCGTGCAACTTACCGACGAGGAGCTGGGTGATATTGCCATGCGCGCCTTGTGACTTGCACGCTTCGATGCGGAGAGGGTAGATAGCTATTATGTGGTTGCGCGAGCGAGCCGATATGGGATTGGGGAGAACCATGGCCCCGATTCCATTGCCCCGCGCAATTTCCAGCCTCCGCCAACGGCCAAGGAGGATCGCGGCGGATGCCCAGCTTGTCCTAGGACAGTGGGCGGAGATCTTTCCGAACGGCTCTCTGGTGCCGCTACGTGGTTTTGTCTTCAGCCTGCGCCCGGGCGAGGTGCTCTTTACCTTTCCCGACCTCCCGACGTCCCCGGAGGGGCTTGAGGCAGGGCATGAGGCGGTGGTTCGCTACGCGAGCGGCACGGGTCGTCACACTGGCCACGCGGCGATTCTGCGCGTGGCCAACGGCCCGCCGGTCACGGCAGCCTTCCAGCGACTAGTCAGGGTGGAAACCGAACAGCGCCGCCAGTACCCGCGCGTGAGCGTGCGGCTGCCCGCGACCCTGGCCGCAGCCGCGGAATCCACCCAGCCGGCTGGCGGGCAGAGTGACGAGCGGGCGCGCATCCGCAACCTGGGTGCAGGTGGCATATCGGTGGAGACTTCGCTGCCGCTGACGGCTGGCGATGGTGTGGATCTGACCGTGCCTGAAGGGACCAGGGCCGCGGCGAAGCATGAGCGTCACGTCACGGGGAGAGTCCTTCGCGTGGAAAAGAGCGCCGAGCGCAGACGTGCACCGCGGGTGGCAAGTGTGGAGTTCTCGTTCACCTCGGATGACGAGCGCGACGCCTGGGCGCGGCTTGTCCTAGCCCTGCAGCGCAAAGGCAAGTAACATCGTATTGGATATCGAGAGACGCCTTGGGCTGGGCAGCGCGACGGCCCTGGTCGTGGCGAACATGGTGGGCACGGGTGTGTTCACCACCAGCGGTCTCCTGATCGCTGATCTGGGTTCGGCGTGGCTGGTGTTGCTGGCTTGGGTGTTGGGCGGGCTGGTCGCCTTGCTCGGGGCTTTGTGCTACGGCGCGCTCGCCCGACACATTCCCGAATCGGGCGGAGAGTACGTATTTCTGTCGCGCACCCTGCATCCGGCGCTCGGCTACTTGGCAGGATGGGTTTCGCTGGTGGTGGGATTTGCGGTTCCACTGGGTGCGCTGGCCTATGCGTTCGGGCAGTATATGTCCGCCCTGGGAGGCGCCGCTTTGGCCTCGCCCCGTCTGACGGGAACCGTGATCATTTTGGTCGCAGCCGCCACCCACGCGTTCTCTCTGACCGCCGGGGCAAGGGCACAGGCGATCGCCGTGGGCATCGAGCTGGTCGTGATCACGCTATTCACCGGGTTCGGAATGGGGCAGTTGGCACACGAAGGGCTGCACAATGTGGCAGCCCCGGGTCGGATGGCAGGCCTGGGCGTGGCCCTGGTGATTGTGTCGTACAGCTACCAGGGCTGGAACGCGGCTGTGTACGTGGGCGGCGAGGTAGCGGAGCCACAGAAGAACCTGCCCCGGGCCCTCATCCTGGGAACCGCCATCGTGACCGTGCTCTACCTCGGGTTGAATGCGGTCTTCGTGCTGGGAACGCCGGCGCCATTGCTCGCGGGCAAGATCGACGTGGGCCGCATCGCGGCCCTAGTGCTGGGCGGGCCGCGCCTGGCCAAGCTGGTCTCAGGCTTGATTGCCTTCGTGATCGCGATCTGCGTCTCGTCGCTGGTGATGGCGGGGCCCCAGATCGTTGCGCGCATGGCGGCCGATGGCTTTCTGCCGCGGGTGCTGGCGGTGCGGCGGGGCCGGCCGCCGCGTGTCGCGCTCCTGGCGCAAGTCGCGATCGGCATCGCGGCTTTGTGGATGGCGGCCTTTGCCAGCTTGCTGACCTACGTCGGCTTCACCCTGGGTCTGGTATTCGCGGCCACTGTAGTGGGCCTACTGTGGCAGCGACACAAGCAAGGCCCGGCCCTGAAAGTTCCAGGCTGGCCCTGGGTTCCTGCCCTGTTTCTGTTCTTCGTGCTCGGGTCCACAGCCTTCACCGTGGCCGAGCGGCCGCAGGAGAGCCTGGTGGGTCTGGCCACGCTGGCGGTCGGACTGTTGGCGTATTGGCTGCAAAAACGAAAGTAGGTTCCAGCCCACGTTGAATCCAACAAGGTGCGCGCCACCTACAACAAGACGCTGCTGGTGGAGGAGCGCCGCCAGATCATGCAGGCATGGGGCGACTACTTGGCCATGGCCGAGGCGGAGAACGTGGCACCGCTGCGCATGAAGGCATCGACCCAATCCAGTTGATGGTGTACAACACAAGCATGACAAAAGTTTCCACGGCCGCAGCGCGCAAGCGATTCTCTGACGTGGTCAACCGCGCATCCTACGGCAAGGAACGTGTAGCCTTGACCCGCTACGGCCACACCCTGGCAGCCATCGTGCCGGCGGAGGACCTGGACTTGCTTGAAGCCATGGAAGACCGGATTGACGCCGACGACGCGCGCAAGGTATTGGCCGACATGAAAGCCAAGGGCGAGAAACCAATCCCGTGGGCCACGATCAAGAAGCGACTTGGGCTGTAGGTGGCGCGCTACTCCGTCCAGCTTGCCCCCAGCGCAGAGCGCGACCTGGCCGCGCTGGACAAGCCCGTGCAGCGCCGGGTGGCAGCTCGGATCGACGCTCTGGCCGAGAATCCGAGGCCGGCGGGTGTGGCCAAGCTGCAAGGCGAGGCGAACGCATGGCGCATCCGCGTGGGCGACTACCGCATCCTGTACACCATCGAGGATCGCCGGCTGGTGGTTTTTGTGATCAAGATCGGCCACCGGCGAGAGGTGTACAGGTGAAGGCCCTTGGTTCCAAGGGCCGGTGTAAGCCAAAGAGCGGCCGAGGCTGACAACGTGGTCCCGCTCCGCCCGAAGGCCGCCAGACGTCGCCTACCGGACGGTTACGTCTTGCGCGTTCTGCCTCGCTTCGCGCGACCCTGCGCCGGCACAAGCGCCAGGCTGTAGCCGAGAGATCGCACAATGCTCATGACCGTGGCCAGCGTCGGGTTCGGAGCATCCATGGTGAGCAATCGGCGCATGGCCGCGGGCTGGGTTCCCGTGCGCTTGGCCAGCAACGCCTTCGACACACCGGCCTTGCTCCGCACTTCGTCGAGCGAGCGCACGAAGATGTCCACCGAGTCGGTCCCGGCCCGTGCTTCGGTGTAGGCCGAGGCGATTTCCCGATCCTTCATCCTCTCGGTGAAGTAGCGGTCAAACCCCATCTTGGCATTCTTGCTACTCATGCGATTGAGTGTAACATGTGAGTTACGCAAGCTCAACGGGTGAATGACCGCTCCGCCCGAAGGCCGCCAGCCCCACGGGGTAGCGCCCCGGAACTGTTTGCAGCGAATCCCGAATAGAGGGACCATGGTTCACATGGTAACCAGGCTGTGCGTCGTTCTCTCGTGTCTTCTGGTGGCGCACAAACTAACAGCGATACGCGCTGCACGGGAGGGATTGGGATGACTATTCTCACGCTTATTCTCGCCGCAACCCTAGCCGCCGACGCTGGCGCCGCCACGCCCTGGGCTGACCCATTTGACCCCGCCTCGCTGCCCCCCGAACGCTGGGCTGCCTACTGGCCGGTCCACACGGCGCCACCGGCTCCGCTGAAACTGACGCCGCCGCTGAAGGCGAAGACGATTCCAGCCGATCTGTCTGAGACCAAATCATCTCCGCGCTTCGTTCTCCTGACGAAGGCGGATTTCCTCGCGTCGGCTGCGGAGCTGGACGAGACGCACGCGATGGCCGTCGCTCTGGCAGCCGACCTAGTCACTGCGGTGGCTACGGACGCGGTAATCACCAGCCGCGCCGGTCAACGCGTGGTGCTCTCCGCGCTGCTCTGTGAGGCTCGCGCATTGCTGATCAGCGAGGACACGCACACCACCCACGCCGGCCGCATGCGGCTGATAGCCCGACAGGACCGCGCGCGGCTTGCTCTCGACGTCCTAGCAATCCAGCCGCTGGCCTGCGACGCCTACCCGGTCGAGCGGCTCGTCGGCTGCCTGGGACTGCTACCGGGTCCCGAGTGTACGACTGACGCTGACCTGGCTGCGCAGGTTCGCGCGGCGGAGAGGCTGGCGATGCCATGAATCTCTTTGCCCAATGGCTCATTTGCGTCGGTCTTTTGAGTCCTTTCCTCGTACTGCAGGCGTGGACGGTTCCCAGCCGTGCGCCGTCCGGCTTCTTTGCGCAGTGACGGCCGCCGTTCCCGGGCGGGCGGGGTATCACTCGAATTTGAGGGTACGGGTGCGGGTACGAAACCCGTCCGCAAGTCCTGCCCAGAAGGAAACGCGCCTTCTTTCGCGCCCTTCCGCCGCGAACTCCGGTTTGGCTGCAAAAACCGAAGTAAGGTCTACGATGGCAGAGCTCTCGCGAGCGCAGAGCTATACGACGAATAGCCCAGGCGGAGGTTGCCAGGGAATTCGCGGGGGCCAACAGATGCCAACCGATGACGCCGGAGTCTGGCGGTCAGCGGGGCGCCGCCGACGAGCCCTCTTCCCGAGCCGCGCGCTCTGGGTTAGCTTCGGGGCCATGTTCCGCTCTACTCTTCTCCTGGCGTTCTTTTGTGCCGTGCTGGGGGCTTCGGCCTGCCGCCACTCCAAGCCGTCGCAGCCCAAGCCCAACAAGCCCAATTCGCAGCAAAACTCTCCGAAGCCCACGCCTTGGGTAGCATTCCAGCCGCCCGCTGAAGCCACCCCACAGCTTCATCGACGTTGGGAGATTACCGTCAAGGCCGGTTCACGTGCGCGCGATGACGCGGTAGTGAGCGCCCTTCTGCCGGGGATACCGCTGGTCAACTCCGCACTGGTGTGGGCGCCGAGCGGCGCATCTGTGCCGTCGCAGATGCAGGGGAACGGGCAGGTGGCTTTCAAAGCCAAGGCCCTGAAGGCAGGCACACAAGCGATCTACCTGGCAGAAGAAAAAGAGTCCGCGCCCGCATCCGGGAAGGGCGGCGTGCTGGCCGTGCAAGCCCCTGACGGCGTCAAGCTGACCATCGACGGCAAGCCCGTGCTCACCTATCAGATCCAGCGCCAGCCCGTCCGCAAAGACATCGCGCCCGAGTACTGGCGCAATGGCTATCTTCATCCTCTCTATTCGCCGGCGGGCGTGATGGTCACTGACGACTATCCCAAGGACAAACCCTGTCAGCACGGCATCTGGTCTGGATGGCAGAAGGTGGAATCCGAGGGCAGCCATCCGAATTTCTGGGACGCCGGCCTCAAGAAGGGCCGCGTCGGCATGGAATCGGTATCTCCGCTATGGGGCGGGCCGTTTCGTGGCGGGCTGGACTCACATCAATTCTTTACCGACCTGGACCTCCGGCCCGGCAGCACCATCTTGCGCGAAGGCTGGTCGGTGACCGCCTTTCGCGATGCAAGCCGGGCGCCCTATTTCGTGGTGGACTTGCAGTCAAGCCAGGAAGCTATGAAAGGTCAGCCCATCTTGGGTCAGAATCCATTTGGCGGGATCACCATGCGTGGCAACCCCGACTGGCAGGGAGCAAGCCACTCGCTCTTCTTGACCTCCGAAGGCCAAGATCGCGCCAAGGCGCAAGGTGAGGCGGCACGCTGGTGCTACCTTGGCGGCAAGAGCGGTGGCAAGCTGGCCGGCGTGGCCATTCTGTCCCGCCCACAAAACCGCAAGCAGCCCGAGGCGGTTTTCATCGATCCAGAAGATCCGGTCATGGGCTTTGCCCCCACCAAGAACGGACCGATCACGCTGCGCTCTGGGGAGCCGCTCAAGCTGCACTATCGCTTCGTCGTGCTCGACGGCAAGCCGGATCGCAAGCTGTTCGATCGTCTGTGGAACGATTTCGCGAATCCGCCCGAGGTCGAAGCGCGTCTGCTGGAAAACAAGTAGGAACTACCCGCTCGACACGGTCTGGCCGGTGAGGACAGGCGCACCTGTCACACGCGATCCTGCGCCGCAAGTGCGCGCAGATGCGTGCGGCAGCAGCGATTTGCCGGTCGCCTCAGCGGTTCGGACGGGGCCGCCATGTATGGAGGTGTGTGTAGTGAGTCTGTGATCGCATCGCCTTTTTGGGTTTTCCCCTTTCATCTTGCCCGCCGATTGCGTTACTCTCCTTTCTCCATTTCGCCAGTAGCCCGGTAGTTCACGGGACATCTCCGGAACCACGCTGTTCGCTTGGCTGTCTCTTCTCGAGGAGTCAACATGGGTGAGATCGGCGTTTGTGACACACGGGTTGCGCAGTTCTCTCGCGCGCGGAGGCAGCGAGCGAGGTTGCCCTTGGTCGCGGCGATGACACCTGGCCCTGTGCTCGCGCTGGCTGTCGCGTTTCTAGGCCCAGCTTGCGACCGGGGAAAGGCACCACAGACAACCGAAGTCGTCGCTGCTGCGCTCAACGTGAGCCCAGCGCTGGGCGACTTCGTGCTCGAAGCACAGAACAGCATCCGGCTGCAGACTGGCGGTCTGGTCGTCAACGGCGGCGACATCGGCGCGCGCGGAACGGGCAGTGGGCCATTCCTATCAGGTGGCGTAGCGGTAGACATACTCACCGGCGCCCAAACCCAGGCCAGCCGCAACATCATTGCGGACTCGGTTCGGCTGGGGACGGGCGTGAACGTGGGTGACATACAAACCAACCGCTTGGTCAACGGCGTGGGTGTGACCCACGGGAACGTTTCAGCAATGGTGCCCCTGCCGGCCCTGCCAACGACGTGCGGGGCTACGCCTGGTACTTCCAATCTCACAGTGGGCACCGGCGCAACGGTCACGGCGTCTCCCGGGCAATTCGCGACGGTGAGTGTGGGGACGGGTGGCAAGCTGCGCCTCAACAGCGGCCGCTACGACGTGAGCAACATCACGGTGGGCACCGGCGCGCGCATCGAAGCACTCGGGCCGGTCCAGATTCGCGTGGCGAGTCGCGTGAGCACCTCGTCCGGCAGCTTCATCGGAGCCGCGTCAGGCACCACCCTGAGCGCGCGCGATGTTCGCATCGAAGTCTCGGGGCAGAACGGCACCACCGGAGCGCTCGGCGCCACCCCGCCGGCTGCATCTCTTGGCACGGGCAATGTGGTGACAGCGCTGATCTTGGTTCCCAACGGGACTTTGGTTATGGGAACCGGGATCGTAGCCACCGGCGCATTCATGGCGCGCGACATCGACGTGGGCGGGGCAGGCGCAAGAATCGTGTTTCAGGACGGTTTCGTGGGGTGCACTGTGGCGGGCTGCAATGATGGCAATCCATGCACGGTCGATGGGTGTAGTACTTGTGGCGAGTGCACGCACACCGCGGCGCCCGCTGGAACGTCATGTGGCAACGGCAATGCCTGCGACGGCGCGGAGGCATGCAACGGCGCCGGCCAGTGCATGCCCGGTACTCCTGTCACTTGCGCCCCGCCGCCCCAGTGCCACAGCGCCGGCGTGTGCAATCCGGCCACCGGCCTTTGTTCGAACCCAGCGCTGCCAGACGGTACGCCCTGCAATGACGGGAACCTCTGCACGCGGACCGACACCTGCAGAAGTGGCCTGTGTACAGGTAGCAATTCCGTCGTGTGTGCGTCCGGCGACCAGTGCCACGATGCCGGGACTTGCAATCCAACCACCGGGGTCTGCAGCACGCCGGCCAAGCCCGACGGGACTTTGTGCAACGACGGCGACGCATGCACGCACACCGATGTCTGCGAGGGTGGAGCGTGCCTGGGCTCAGAGCCGGTGGTTTGCGCGGCGGCGGATCAGTGCCACGCGGTTGGGGTGTGTGATTCCACGACAGGAGTGTGCTCGAACCCGAACCAGCGCGACGGGACAGCCTGCAGCGATGGAGACGCGTGCACCCAGACCGATACCTGCCAGGCCGGCCTATGCATGGGCGCCAATCCAGTAGTGTGCACGGCGAGCGACCAGTGCCACGACATCGGTGCTTGCGATTCGGCAACGGGCGCCTGTTCGAATCCGGCGAAAGCGGACGGGACGGCGTGCGACGATCGCAGTGCGTGTACCCAGGGTGACACCTGCCAGGGCGGAGCCTGCACGGGAAGCAGCTCGGTGGTGTGTATAGCGAGCGATCAGTGCCACGGCATCGGTGCCTGCGATCCGGGAAGAGGCGTTTGTTCAAACCCGCCGATGCCCGATGGGACCCTGTGCAACGACGGAAACGCGTGCACGCAGATTGACAGGTGCCAAGCCGGCGCGTGCGTCGGGACCAGTCCAGTGTCGTGCGCGGCGCTTGATCAGTGCCACGACGTGGGGGCATGTGACGCCAGCACCGGTCTGTGCAGCAGCCCTGAAAAGGCTGACGGTACTTCCTGCGACGACGGGAACCCGCAGACCCAGAAGGATAGCTGCGAAGGCGGCACCTGCCTGGGAAGAATCCCATGCGTGTCCGTAGGCAAGATGGGCTCCGGCGCGCACCACACCTGTGCGGTGAGAACCGACGGTGTCCTGTGGTGCTGGGGGGCGAACGACTATGGGCAACTTGGTGACGGGACAACCGAAACGCGGCTGACGCCGGTGCGGGTCCCTGGGCAGGGTTGGTCTATCGTATCCGGGGGCGACGCGCACACCTGCGCGACCCGCACCGATGGAACGCTCTGGTGCTGGGGCTCAAACTGGGGCGGGCAGTTGGGCAATGGCACGAACCAGGGCAGCCTGGTGTTGGTGCAGGTGCCTGGGACCAGTTGGGCTTCTGTGAACGCAGGGGCCTACCATACCTGCGCAGTCAAGACAGACGGGACGCTTTGGTGTTGGGGCGTGAACTGGTGGGGGCAGCTCGGCCAGGGGACAACCAATGACGGGAGTGAAGTTCCGCTGCAGGTTGTCGGGCAGAACTGGACGAGCGTGCATTCACTCTCGTCGACAGTGTGCGGGATACGTGGAGATGGGACACTGTCGTGCTGGGGTGTGAACTGGACAGGGCAGCTTGGCGATGGCTCGATCGGAGACAACGTGGTCCCGCCGGTGCAGGTCGGCGGGGCGGAGTGGAAAGGAGTGGCGCCAGGCAACGCGCACACCTGTGGGATCAAGACGGAGGGGACGATGTGGTGCTGGGGCTCGAACTACTACGGTCAGCTCGGGAATGGGAGTTTTGTGGACAGCTACACACCTGCGAAAGTGGAGGGTGAAGGGTGGGCTAGCCTTGAATCAGGCGACATGCACACGTGCTCGGTGCGTGAAGATGGGTCGCTATGGTGCTGGGGCCTAAACGGAAACGGTCAGTTGGGGAACGGCACACGCGACATCGCGTCGGCGCCGACGCGGGTCCGGGGACGAGACTGGGCGGAGGTGGTGGCTCGGTGGGACCATGACTGCGGAACCCGCCAGGACGGAAGCCTGTGGTGCTGGGGCGGGAACGGGAGCGGGCAGCTCGGCGACGGGACCACGGAAGACAAGTTGCTGCCTGTGCAGATCGCAGGTGAGCTGTGTCGGGTGGTGCCTGTTTGTGGCAACGGTCAAATCGAAGAGGGCGAGACCTGCGACGACGGGAACTACGCCTCGGGCGACGGATGCTCGGCCGACTGCCAAATCGAGAAGTGTTTTGGCGTTGTGTGCGCGGGGCTGGATTCGTGCCACGCCGGAGGCTGCGATCCAGCGACCGGTCTGTGCACAGTTTCACCGAAGGCCGACGGATCACCTTGTGAGGACGGCAACCTCTGCACGCAAGGGGACACCTGCCAGGCCGCCGTGTGCGTGAGTGGAAGCCCAGTGGTCTGCACTGCGAGCGATCAGTGCCACGGCGTGGGAACTTGCGATCCGGCAACCGGCACGTGCTCAACACCGTCGCTTCCCGACGGGACGATGTGTGAGGACGGGAATCCATGCACGCTACCCGACACTTGCCAGGCAGGAATCTGTACAAGCGGCAGCCCGGTGGTGTGCACGGCCAGTGACCAGTGCCACGACGTCGGGACCTGCAACACCGCGACCGGGACATGCAGCAACCCGGCCAAGGCCGATGGGACGTCCTGCAACGATGGCAACGCCTGTACACGAACCGACACCTGCCAGACTGGCACCTGCACGGGGAGCAACCCAGTGGTGTGTACGGCGAGCGACCAGTGCCACCTGGCCGGGACCTGCGACACGTCGACCGGCGCTTGCTCGAACCCGAATAGGGTAGACGGGACGACCTGCAACGACGGCAACGCCTGCACACGAACCGACACCTGCCAAACCGGCAGCTGTACTGGCGGCAACCCGGTCGTGTGCACGGCCAGCGACCAGTGCCACGACGTGGGAATGTGCAACACCGCCAGCGGCACGTGCAGCAACCCGGCGAAGGCTGACGGGACAGCCTGCAACGACGCCAACGCCTGCACGCGGACTGACGCCTGCCAGAGCGGCACGTGCACCGGTAGCAATCCAGTGGTGTGCACGGCACTCGACCAATGCCACAACGCGGGCGCGTGCAATACCTCTACTGGCATTTGCTCCAACCCGAGCAAAACCGATGGAACGGCTTGCAACGACAACAATATCTGTACGCAGACCGACACCTGTCGCTCGGGCACGTGCGTGGGCAGCAACCTGATCGTGTGCGGGACCGGCAATCAATGCCGGGAGGCTGGCACGTGCGATCCGCCGACAGGCTTGTGCCTCTACCCAGGAAAGGCCAACGGCACGGCGTGCGACGACGACAACGACAGCACTTCCTCCGACAGTTGCCAGGCGGGTGTGTGTGTTGGCATACCCGCGCTGCCTCCTCCCGTGGTTGCCAACCTGGCAGACACGCTTGCCTTCATCTACCAAGGCGCAAGCCCAGGCCAGACCGGTGTGGCTGCGGGAACCATCCAGCACTACCGCGCCTCCGGGATCCGCGGCCGCATCCTCGCGCGTGACGGGTCGCCGCTGGAAGCGGTGACGGTAGCCATTGCGGGCCATTCTGAGCTGGGCGCGACGGCAAGCCGGGCCGACGGTGGCTATGACCTGGTGGTGAACGGCGGCGGCATTTTGACCGTGCAGATGTCGAAGTCAGGCTACTTGCCGGTGGACCGACCGGTGGACGTTCCCTGGCAGGGTTTTGGCCAGGTCGCCGACGTAGTCATGATCACGACTGATCCGCAAGTCACGGTACTGGGCTCGGGGCAGGCCGGGCTGCAGGTAGCAACGGGGAGCGTGGTCACCGACAGCGACGGAACACGGCAGGCCGCAGTTCTGATGCCGCCCGGAACACAGGCGACGATGGACCTGCCCAACGGTACCAACGTACCACTCAACACGCTGAGCGTCCGAGCAACAGAGTACACGGTGGGGGACACGGGGCCCGCGGCCATGCCCGCGCCTTTGCCTTCGAACACCGCATACACCTACGCCGTTGGCTACACGGTGGATGAGGCGCTGGCCGTGGGTGCCAAGATGATCCACTTCAGCCAGCCGCTCTATCACTATATGGAGAATTTCCTGGGATTCGCGGTGGGCAGCGCCATTCCGGCCGGGTACTACGACACAGGCAAACACCTTTGGGTTCCGTCGCAGAACGGTGCCGTGGTACAAGTTCTCTCCGTTGCTGGCGGATTGGCCCAGCTTGATGTGGACGGCAGCGGCACCCCGGTTCCCACCGTCGGCCGCCAAGCCATGGGAATCACGGACAGCGAGCTGGCGTTCCTGGCACAGCGATACCAGCCGGGGCAGACCCTGTGGCGCGTTCCGGTCGGCCATTTCACGACATGGGACTTCAATCGAGGCGGTGCACCGCCACCCGGCGCTGGCCCCCCGACCTCTAGCGCAGGTCCAGGCACCGGAACCGGCGGCTGCTCAAAAGGCAGTTGCTGCATGGCAGACTCCGGCGGGTCCGGTCCACCCCCAGATGGTCCAGGTTCCAGTCCACCCCCAGTGCCCGGGCAGCAGCTTTCTGGCTCGATCATCGAGACCCAGAATCAGGTTCTGGGCGAACGAGTCGCGATCGCGGGAACGCCCTTCTCGCTCAACTATCGCAGCAACCGCGTGCCGGGGTTCAGGGCGGCGGATGAAGTGCTGGTAAGTCTGGCCGGCGCCTCGCTGCCGGCCAGTTTGAGCAACATCAAGCTGAGTATCGCGGTGGCCGGGCAGAAGTTCGAGCAGGACTTCGCGCCCACCCCCAACCTGGGCTACAGCTTCCTGTGGGACGGAAAGGACAGCCTTGGACGGCTGGTAAGCGGACGACAGCCCGCGCTCGTGCGCATCGGCTATGAGTATCCGCTCGTGTACACGAACCCGCCCGATGGCAACTGGCACGCCATGATTAGCTTCGGATCTCTTCCTGACAGCGTGACGCTGACTGGGGCCCCGGGGCGCACAACAATGACGATACCGCAAGACCTGCCATCTTCAGACACACTTGTCGGTACGTACCTGGCCAAGGGCGCGGGACTGGGCGCCTGGACTATTGACACAAACCACGTGTACGATTTTGGCAATCTGCTCTGGCGTGGCGACGGAGAGAGAGAGAGCCCAGCCACGCGCGGGACATCTGGGACGGTTGTCATGCCCGGCCCCTACTCCAGCGGGTATCGCATTGCGCCCGCACATGATGGTTCGCTCTACCTGACCGGCGAAGCCCCAGGTGTGGGCGTACCGGCCGGTGGCATAGGCGCTGGCGAGATCTGGAAGTACAATCCGGCGACGGGCACTCACATTATGTACTTCACGACGAATGGAGTACCGCCTGCGGAGACTTCCCCCAATTGTGCATGGTACAATCGGCAGGTCGTGGCCATGGCAAGTGCGCCGGACGACAGCGTGTACTTCTCGGCAACGGCGTGCCAGTGGTGGCCCTCGTCGCTCTACATCGACCACGTGGGACCAGACGGGACGTACCTTGGGGGCTGGATGGTGGAAGAAGAAACCTACCCCAACCCCCCAGTGGGCGCTGTCCTGGCCATTTCCGTCGGGCCTGACGGAACGCCGTATTACCTCGACCAGCGTGCAGGCTGTCTTCGAGTCATGAAGTTGGAGGCAGACGGTCGGACATCGCAGGTGGCAGGAGGAGACTGCACCAACTTGGTGGCCAGCGGCGATGGTGGGCCGGCCGAGGCGGCGACTTTCAAGGCAATCGGCACACCGCCTGACGGTCCGGCGGCTGATCTGGCAGTGGGCCAAGATGGGTCAATCTATGTCGCAAACTACAGCGAGTGCCGCGTTCGCCGGATCTGGCCAAGTGGCATCATCAACACATTTGCGGGGTCTACCTGTCCGAGCACCGGGGCACACACCGGCGACGGCGGACCGGCAACCACAGCGCGCATCATGCCGACGTCAATTGCGCTCGGCCGTGACGATACGCTCTCCATTGCCGACTATGACTATTGGGAGGTCTCGTGCGGCAGTGGCGGGGACGCCATTCCGGGCTGCTGGGGATATGGAACCGGGACTTGGATGGAGCCGCGGTCTCGGATACGCGTCGTGCGCAACGGGGTGATCGATTCGATTGCGGGTGCGCAGGTGATCTATGCGCCTGAGAACAGCCCCGCCTTGCAGAAACCGCTCCGCACCATCGACGACATGGCGATCGGCGCTGACGGGGATATCTACTACGTCGAGTCGCAATATGGAGCTATTGGGGGTGGTCTCGGTGCGGACGGCTATCCGAATGCGATTCGGCGAATCCAGGCACCCATGCCCGGATTGCCGCAGACCACTGCGGTTCAACTGGTGAGCCAGGACGGCCAAGAGGTGTACAACTTCAACCAATTCGGGCAGCACCTGTCGACGCAAGATGCGCTGACTGGAGCCATCCGCTACCAATTCGGCTACGACACTGCAGGCAGGCTGGCCTCCGTCACCGACGCGAGCGGGTTGGTCACCACGGTAGAACGCGACTCTGATACCGGTCTTGCCACAGCCATCGTGGCGCCCAATGGGCAGCGGACAGTCCTGACCATGTCAGACGACGGGTACCTGGCGGCCATCGACGAGCCGGGCGGGGCGCACCGAGAGTTCACCTACGACAGCGGCGGGCTGCTACAAACATACAAGAAGCCGAACCAGGCCACGACGAGTTTCACCTACGACCAGATGGGCCGCCTGGTTCATGAGGACATGCCAGGCGGAGGCTCGTGGACGCTGACCCGGACTGGGCCGACGCCGCAGAACGTGAACGCGCCCGTGCATGTGTCGGCAGTNNGGCAGCACGCAGGCTGCGGTGAACACCGAGGCGACGCCCGATGGGATGAGCTGGTCAGTGACCGGGGCGGCGGACCCGCGCTTTGGCATGCAAGCGCCAATACCGGCGACCGAGGTGGTGACGACGCCGGGCGGAAAGACGATGACCAGAACCATTGCCCGCGCCGCGACCACGAGTGGCTCGAACCTGGTGAGCCAGGTGGACACGACTACGGTGAACGGGAAGGCGTCGACCAGCACCTACAACGTGGCGGCCAAGACCATCACCAACGTGTCACCGGTTGGGCGGCAGACAGTGAGCACGCTGGACGCCCAGGGCCGGGTGGTGCAAGTGCAGGCCGGAAACCTGGCACCGACTGCCTATGCCTACGACAGTCGTGGTAGACTAGCGACCGTGACTGTGGGCAGCGGAACCAGCGCACGCGTGACCAGCTTCAGCTACGACAGCCTCGACCGGCTGGCGAGCGTGACCGATCCGCTCCTGCGGGTGCAGAGCTACATCTACGACGACGCGAACCGGGTGGTTGGCCAAGTCTTCACCGACGGCAGCCAGGTTGGCTTCAGCTACGATGCCAACGGGAAC
>PMKP01000438.1 GCA_003157775.1 Myxococcales bacterium
TCGAGGAAGTCGTTCATGTCGAACTTCCCCTTGAGCATGCGCAGGGCGTCCTGCTCGGCCTTCTCCTCGTCCACCACCTCCTCGAACTGGGTGATGAGCCCCACCACGTCGCCGCGGCCCAGGATCCGGCTGGCCATGCCATCAGGCCGGAACTCCTCTAGCCGGTCGAGCGACTCGCCCATGCCGACGTACTTGACCGCCTTGCCGGTCACCGCCTTGACCGACAGGGCGGCGCCGCCGCGCGCGTCGCCGTCCAGCTTGGTCAGGATGACGCCGTCGTAGGCCAGCCAGTCGTGGAAGGTCTTGGCGGTGGCCACCGCGTCTTGGCCGATCATGGCGTCGACCACGAACAAGACGTTGGCTGGGTTGCAGCGACGCTTGATCTCCCTTAGCTCATTCATCAGCGGTTCGTCGATGGCGAGTCGGCCAGCGGTGTCGAAAATGACCGTGTCGCGGCCCGATTCGGCGGCAACCCGCTGGGCCTTTTCGCAGATGGCAGGCGGGTCGCCTCCCGGCTCGGCGTAGACCGGCATGTGCAGTTGCTCGCCCAGGATGCGGAGCTGGTCGATGGCAGCGGGGCGGTAAACGTCCGCGGCAACCAGTAAGGGCCGGCGGCCGCGCCTTTCCAGCAGACGCGCCAGCTTGCCCACGGTGGTGGTCTTGCCGCTCCCCTGCAGGCCCACCACCATGATGCCGGTGGGACCCTTCTTGGCGAAGCGGATGCTCGAATCGACCGGTCCCATCAGCTCGACCAGTTCGTCGTGGCAGAGCTTGACGAAGTGGTCCTCCGGGGTCACGCGACGGACTTTCTCCTTGCTGCTGGCCCGCACTTTGACGATTACGCCAAGCGCCTTCTCCTTGACCCGCTTACAAAAATCCTGCACCACCTCGAAGCCGACATCGGCCTCGAGCAGCGAGGTGCGCACGTCCACCAGCGCGGCATCGACCGTGCTTTCGTCAAGCTCCGCCAGGCCCTGGAACTTCTGCTTGGCGGCCCGGAACCCTTGCGTGAGTGTCTCGAACATGGGGCTCGCAATCTAGCACAGCGAAGCCACCCTCAAGCCACGGAGGTGACGACGGCCGACGATCATCCCTGGGAGAAACGGCGTTTGCCGGTGCTTTGCCACCAATCCAGCCAGCGCCGGCGCGCTTCCTCGCGGTCACGCTCGGGAAGATCATAGTGGTAGCCGAAGTATTCGCCTGTGATGTCCTGCAGTTCTTGCGAGGCCGCCAGGCGTATCTCTGGATCGCGGTGAGCCAGCGCCTCCAGCAACCACTCCAGACGCGGGCGCTGCCGCATCTTCTCCCACCAATCCAGCCAGCGTCGTTTCTTGGGGCCGAGGTCGTCGCCCGTCAGGGCAAGCAAGGTCGAACGCGCAGTCAGAGCAACCTGTCCGTCCTCGTTCTCCAGGCGGTCGATGATGGCCGGCACAGAGGAGGGATCGCGCAACTCGGCCAGGGCGGCCAATGCGGCAGTGGCGACGCCGACGTCGGGGCTGGCCAGTTTGGCTTGGAGTGAGCGCGAGTAGGACGCAGCCCGTGGGTCGTGCAGGCGCCGGCCGAGTGCGCGCCAAGCTGAGCGGCGGGTGACTTCGTCGCCCAGGCGTGCAGTTTCCATCAGGGTCTCGACTTCGTCGATGGGCGCGCTTGGGGACGGCGCGCGCGCGACCGGAGGAGAAGGCTGCGCAAGCGCTAACCAGCGCCGCGCCGCCGCCGCGCCCATGAGTCTGGCCAGCAGGGACACGAAGCGCGGCGGCACCGGGATGTGGTACACCACGCCCAGAAGGCCGCGAAAGCGAGCCTCGGTGACCAGGTACGGTTCCACCAACAGGTGGCGCTCGCCCGCCCACGCCACCAGAGCATCGTGGTCGGCTTGCGGATGAACAGCCACTTCCAACGCGTCTTCGTGTCGGCCGATGGGAACTGCGCCCAGGCGGGCCGCCGCACCCGCGTCGAGCCAAGGGCCTGCGTTCAGGTCAGGCCTGGCCAGACGTTCGAGGGGCGCCGCCGGGATCCCCGTGAGGTTGGCCATGTGTGTGACCAGGGTCTTCTCGTCGAGGAGGCCCATCTCCAGCAGCACAGTGTCGAGGCCGCCCCCATAGAGCTGGCTGCGTCGCTCGGCTTGCGCCGCCAGCTCTTTCGACAAGAGCGAGGCGTTCACCAAGTCCGACGCAAGAGACGAGGTGGGCATGGGATTGGCAGTGGCCTGGGCCGCCGGCTTGCGCGGCCCTTCCATCACCTGTCCTCGAGGATCACGTAGGTTCCGGACAAGTGATCGTGCAGGGCGCGGCGCTCGCGGTCGAACAAACACCACAGCCAGCCCAGCCCGACCGGCAGCAGGCTGAGCAGCAGGGTCAGGAAACGCACGCAACCCAGAAGGGGTCCGGGAGCGCTGCCACGCGATGAGATCACGCGCAGGCGGAGGAGGCGCTTGCCGGCCGTCTGACCCAGGATGCCGCCCAGGTAGATTTGATAGAGCGCACTCATGCCGGCCAGCAGCCCGAGCGCGCCCAGAGCCATGGGATTGCGGTCGAGCAAGCCAGCCAGCACGAAGTCTGGGCCTAGTTCCTTGGAACTGGGCAGCGACGCGCCCAGTGCGAAAGCCGCAACCAGGGTTGCGCCGATGGTGACCGCGCCCACCAACAGAGCGTCGATGATGGCCGCGAGCAAGCGCCGCACCAACCCCGCAGCGCGCACGTGCAACACCCGTTGGCCGCGCGTCATCGGCGGAGGTGCGACCGCCAACTCTGACGGAAGGTGACGGTTCGGTTCGCTGGAATCAGTCGGCCGCGAAGGTGCCGACTCCTCAAGAGTCGCCATGGCGTTGCAAACGGCCGCGTAGGTGGTCACGCAGCCATTGTGTGAACAGCCGCGTCGCCTTGCAAGTTTCCTGACGTTGACATGGGAACCCTCAAAGGGTTCCCAAACCCTCCCGCGATGGTACGCGGCGAGCGAAGCTCGCCGGCTCCCCACGCGACTAGTCTCCCTCAAACCACTGAAGTGGGGGGGGAGACAGATGGGGCTCCTAGTCCAGCCCGCCCAGGGCTGACTGCGTCAGAGCGACCGCCACCAGGGCGGCGGTCTCCACCCGCAGGATGCGCGGACCAAGACCCACGACGCGAAAGCCCTGTGCCCGGGCGCTCTCGACTTCTGCCTGGGAGAATCCGCCTTCGGGGCCGACCAACAGGGTCACGGGGGCGGATGGCACCTGGGCGAGGACCTGGCGCAAGGGCAGGGCACGCTCCTCTTCCCAGAGCAGCAAGCGCGTGCCGCCGGCCGCAGCCGCACCAGCCAGCGCCACGTCCATGGCGGTCACATCCGCCACATCAGGGACGTCGGCACGTCCTGACTGGCGGGCCGCCTCCTGTGCGATGGTCCGCCAGCGGCGGGCCTTGCCGGGCGGCGGCTTCACCATCCCACGGGAACTGGTCAAAGGGACGATGCGTGTGACCCCTAGCTCGGTCGCTTTTTGCACGATGAAATCCATGCGATCACCGCGCGGCACCGATTGCAGCAGCGTGATGCTCACCGGTGGCAAGGGCACGCGATGGCGCTGTCCGAGCGCCAACTCGACGCCGGCTGCACTCGCACGCACGATGCGCCCTTCGATCTCAGTGCCGCAGCCGTCGAAGACGCGAACCTCGGCCCCGGCCTGCAGCCGCAGGACCTTGATCAAGTGCCGTGATGCGGGCCGGTCAAGCGTCACCCGTTCGTGGTTGAGAAGCTGCGCCGGAATGAACACGCGTGGCATAGCCCGGCGATTTCACCACATATCAAGCCCGGGCGCACAAGCGCAGGCGTAGCGCGCCCCATTCGCCTTCATCAGCACGTGCATCCACCGTGAAACCGGCAGCGCGGAAAGTTGCGAGTACCGGCTCGACCTGCTCAAGCAGCAGGCCGGAGAGAATGACCAAACCGTCGGGCGCCAGCCGCGCCGGGAGCGCTGGCGCAAGCTCGGTCAGAACGTCGGCCTGAATGTTGGCCATGACCAGGTCGAAACGGCCCGTCACCCCGGCGAGCGTGTCGGTTCGCACCTCGACGCTGGCGACATGGTTGCGCTCCAGGTTCTCTTGCGCACAAATGGTCGCCTGGGGATCGTTGTCTACTGCAAGGCCAGATGCCAGGGGCCACAGGCGCGCAGCCACGATGGACAGAATCCCGGATCCGCATCCCAGGTCGAGCACCTGGTCTAGGTCAGGGCGCTTTTCGCGCAGCCCTTCGGCCAAAGCGATCACCAGCCGAGTCGACGGGTGCGCCCCAGTGCCAAAAGCCATCCCAGGGTCGAGATCGATGACAAACTCACCCACGGGCGCCTCACCCGCATCCCAGCTCGGCCGCACCGTGAACCGCCGGCCGACACGCGTGGCGCGGAAGAACTGCTTCCACACGTCCCGCCACTCGTCTTCGTGCGCTTCACGCTGGCGAATGGTCACGGGATCGATGGACATTCCGGCCGCACGCGCGGCAGCCAGTGCTTCGTCCACCGCGTCGAGCAGCGCCCGGGCTCGGTCGGGCTCACACAAGGCCACCACACAGGCACGACCTGCCGCTGCCGACAACAAGGTTTCGGCGTCCCGCAGTTCGACGCCGCCCGTGAGAGGAGCCAGGGCGGCAGCGACGAGCTCAGCCGCGTCGGCGTGGGTCTCGATTTGGACCTCGATCCAGACTTGCATGGCTAACCCACACCTACGCACGGCCAGTGTCGGGTCCGTGCGCGGAAAAATCGAGACAGCCGGGAGCCGGACGAGGCGCTAGCGCACAACGCGCCGCTTGGCCTCGCGTCGTCGCCGCTTGCGCGCCTCGCGGATCTTGCGCTTGCGCTTGACCGACGGTTTTTCGTGGTAGCGACGGCGCTTGATCTCCTGGAGGATGCCTTCTTTCGACATCTTCTGTTTCAGGATCTTCATCGCCTTCTCGATGGAATCCCGAACTTCGACTTCCAAGGGGCGTCCGAGCAGTGTCTCCAAGCAGTTTCTCCAGGGTCCGATTTCAGAGGGGAGTGGAGATTAAGCACTGTGTGGGTCTGAGGTCAAGGACGCGTGTGAGGTCAACACCTCGCGTCTAGATATTTGTATTGGGCATGACGAAAAATTTTCTTTACACTGCGCGAAGTGAGTTGTATCAGATCAGTGCGCGGAGGTTGCGAGAGAGCTTCGTGCCACAGACCGGGCGATCTGAAAAGCCAGAAGGAGACACGCCATGATGGGGGCTAAGGTATTCACGGCAACGAAGGCTAAGGACCGAGATGAGCTGGGAGAAGTGCTCACTCGGTGGATCCACGACAATCCCAAGGCGCGGATAATTGACAAGGTCGTGACGCAAAGTTCAGACCGCGAGTTCCACTGCCTGAGCATCACGATCTTCTACGAGATGCAACCTTAGCGCTACTGTGTCGGATTCTCCCGTCGCCGTCGCTGCTGCGGGTCCCGTCCGCTTTCTCGCTTCTCGGTCAGATACGTTCAGCATCTTCCCTCAGCGCTCGTCGCGGCCGGGCCTCCTCGCG
>PMKP01000198.1 GCA_003157775.1 Myxococcales bacterium
AAGCCCGGCCTGTACCGGCCCATTGAGGCCAGTCCCACCGCCCTTGAGGAGGCGGATTCCGAACAACGGAACGGTGACGCCGAAACCGCTGCAATTCGGCGGATTCTGCTCGCGCACCGCATTGGCCAGTTCGAAGATCGGGATATTAGCCTCCCTGCTATACTTCACAGATTCGCACACCGCCTCGGTACTGGTAGCCAATCCACTGTCCCTCACCGCCTTGGTATTGGTCGCCAATCCACTGTCCTTTGGGGAGGTCTTGGCCGTGCACCAAAGTTCGATCCACCGTCCCTCGGCAGGGTGGTTCTTCACAAAATCGGCAAAGGTCAAGCTGGTCAGGTTCTTCTCCGCATCGAGAATTGCCGATACTACCTGCGCATTCCAACCGTACGGAGTGAAGGAGGCCGGGTCGGGTACGACCGGGTTGATGGCCTTGTACTGAGTTGGCTCTTGCGCGGACGGGGTGGCCTGCGTCGGTTGGCTGGGCGCATCGGATTCCCCTTCTGCCCTCACCATTGCGGGCCACACCATGCAAGTTGGGCAGGCCAGGAACAAGCTAGAAAGAATCCTGAGGTTCGTGATCATGTTGGCTCCCTTCGTTTCCATTGGAACTGGACATGTCTGGTACTGACGACCACAGACCACCGCTGGAAGGTCGGACTTGTGCAGGGCTGGCTGCCGTCGCAGTACCGTGGACGGGAACAGTCCTCAATCTGCGCCGGTTTGCGATCCACCCGAAGCGACAAACTCGGCTCTTCGCACCCAGGTGGATTGCGAGCCTCACGGGGCGCTCAGGACCTCGGAAGCGAGAGTGGCTCTGGCTAGCCCTGCGCTTTGGGGTAGACCTTGGCTGCGAATTCGTAATCGGAGCGGTCGATATCCGTGCCTCCCAGAATCGGCTTGCCATCCTTAGTCAAGAAACCAGGGATCTGATAGCACATGATCGATTTTGGATCCGCGTGGCGTGTTGCTGTCAGCGACCACTCCTCCAGCGGAGTCAATACTTGGGCTCGGACCTCATCGGGAGGCCAGCCCTGGGTTTTACCGAAGTACGCAATGGCCTTGTCCGGATCGATGCGGTCAACAAGCTCCTTGCGCATGTGCTCATGCGGAAAGCCCAATGTATGCCCTGTCTCGTGTCGAACCACTCGGTGAAACTCTGAATCGGATTGTCCAAGGGTGAACCCCTCGAGGTTCATCGTCTGCCGATCGCGATCGATATGTTTGATATCAGTTCCAAGGAACGACCAGTACCCTCCATTCTGGCCACCTTCACGGGCAATACGGACATCGGCATCCCGAGTTGCGTCCGTTTCAAGAAACGAAACATTGGCGGTCTTCGCCCACGCGTTCATATGTAGAATTATCTTTGACCGAAGCGCCTTGTCCGGATTGTCAAGAAAGCCCACGGTGAGCTTAACCCCGCCTGCCCCCCAATACTTGGTCGTGACCATTGCAATGCGTTCCGGTGTTGGGGCGAAGTCCTGTACTAGTCTTGCCAAACGATGAAGTGGGGGGTCGTTCACTGGGTTGATATCGTTAGCCGTCCTGGCGGCAGCAATCATGAGGTTCCTGGGAAGCGACTTTGGAGTGCACACTAGAACTGGTTCTGCCATGATGATCTCCTGTACGTTCTGGTTCTCGGTCAATGAACTTGGTTGGACTTAAACCAACATCTCCGACGGAACGGCTGGCGTCGTTCACGACGTCTGGACTAAAGCAGCGGTGAAAAAAGAGTGAAGGTCGCAAGCAGCAAAGGGGGAACGAGCGTGGGAAGCGCCACACTGAATGAAGCCAAAGGGTTGCCAATGGCAAAAACCCACACCACGAATGCGAGGCTGGTCAGAAGCACTTGCTTGGGCTTGGGTCTTATCGCATCGTTCGCTGTGCTTCGGACAAGGTAGAGTGGAGTCGCGACCAGACCAGCCACAAATACAGCGAAGAGGTACCAACTATCCGAATCCGGGATGACGCCTTTGCAGAACAGGAAGAAGGCTACCACTTCGCTCGGGATCAATTTGAGCACCCGGTCCTTGTATCCGTCCGGCGGCGAGGCATTGGGTGCAGAGCCGTTTGGAGGAGCTTCTGTGGAATAGCGAATAGCTCGAAGCATGCGTTGTCCTTTCGTTGGGGGTACATGAAATGCCAGGCGAACGGCAGGGTAATGATTAGGGGACATCCTTTTCCAAGCGTGGCGGTGGAGGCGAACGCCGTGCAGGAGCCCATCTGGCCTTGGTCGCGCACAGGCCCCGTGTTTGGCCAGAGGTCAACGCTTGGAGGGAGCAAGACCAGGCGACGCGAGCCTCGCCAGTCCGAAGTCGCGCCGGTGGGGCGGGCTCTTGCGGGTCAGGTACTTGCGGTTGAGGCGTGATGGCATTTGCGGCTTTTTTCCGGCCGTCCAGTGGCGAATGTGCAGCAGGGTGCCTATGTGGGAGGTGTGAGTTGCCAGGTTCTCGGTCCCACGACACCATCTGGAACGAGGCCGGCTTGCCTTTGGAGTGACACGCAGGCTGTTCTAGACTCGGCACAATTCGACTTGCCACGCTTGTACCTTCCTCTCGGCTGTACGATCAGACAGGACGGACTTCTTGAAAACCCAAAGAATCTATGCGTCGAGGCGCGACAAGACGATGACCGCCGGGCGGTCACACGAGTTGCGACCCGATCGCGTGTCGGTTCACCAACGAGGCCTGCAGGATCCCTTCGGGCCTATCCAACTCCCGCTGAGGTCAACGTCGGGTGGCGTACGGCTGATTGCCGCCGACGAATGCCTTATGGTCTGGGGGCGTATGGCCGAGAGCCTGGCAAGCAAACGCGAAGAGCCTGGCGACCACCTCGTGGTAATCGCTGCAGCCGATCTTCGCGCTGACTCGTGCCAGATGGCCGTAGACGGTCGGCTCGCTGCAGTGCATGCGCTCCGCGATTTTCTTTGCCCTGAGACCTTGGGCCACGAGAACGATGGCTTCCGTCTCTCGCTTGCTAAGGTCGAAGCCAGTGACGAAGCGCTTGATGACCGGGCGAGCGTACCCGCCCACCACGGTTCTCACAATCCGCAAGAGAGCTGCCGTACTGACCGGTTTCGCGATGGCAACTGGACGGTACGCCAGCGCGTCGGCTCGCAGATCCGGAAGAAACGCGCTGGTAATGATCACGGCGGGCTGACGTGAGCAGACTTCAATGTCTGGCAAGAGAGATTCTCCGCGACCGTCTGGCAGACGAAGCTCAAGGATCACGACGTCGACAGGATTTGGGCTCTGGCGCAGGAACACCCTCGCATCCGCGAGCGTACGCGCCACTGTCACGCTGACAGCGTTGCGCCCGAAGTCCCGCGCGATAGCGTCCGCGGCGCAAGAATCGTCCTCCACCAGGAGGACGCGGATCGGCCTGCCGTGCTCCCTGGCGACCGCACAGCAGGGGTGAGTGCCAGTCCCTCTGGCTACACAGCACCGATCCGGGCCATCAGGCAGCATGTCTCCTGTGCGCGACTATCTCGCGGTCCCTAAGCATAGTCAAATCGAAGGGGTTCTTGAGCGTCCGGAAACCCTCCCGACCCGCATCCGCGCGACCTAGATCGCATCCGCGGAGCGCGCCGGGGCGGATTCTACCGCCGTTTCCGTCGGGCAATGGCGCTGTATCAACCACGCGGGACAGTCTACTCCATCCCGCCCCGGTCGACCTGCCGTGGTGCCTCGGCCACGTGCACGTGTCTATGTCGTCTCTGGTCCGCGGGTCATCAGGATCTTGCCGGAGCGGACCAGTTCGACCAAGCCGAACGGGCGCAGCAGCGAGATGAAGCTGTCCAGCTTCTCACTGCCGCCGGTCACCCGCAGGATGAGTGAGCCGGTCCCGCAGTCCACCACCTTGGCCTTGTAGTGCTCGGCGATCTGCAGGATCTCGGTGCGCTCGCTCACCTCGGCCTGCAGCTTGATGAGCGCGATCTCGGTCTCGACCACCGACTGGCCGGTGTGGTCGATGGCGTGCACCACGTCGACCAGCTTGGCCACCTGCCGGATCATCTGTTCCAAGGTGTCGGCCGCGCCCCGGCAGGTGATGGTCATGCGCGAAAAGCCGGCGTCGGTAGGATCGGGACTGACCACCAGGCTCTCGATGTTGTAGCCACGCCGGGCGAACACCAGGGCCACGCGCACCAACACGCCGGGCTGATTGCGCACCAGCACCGAGATGGTGTGCAGAGGTTGGGTCTCACAGACAGTGGCGGTAGCGGCGAGTGCAGCACTCATGGTCTCCTCTGGTTCAGGGTCAATGGCAAATACGCGAACGCAGTCATGACGGCTCTCCCTCTTCGTCGGCTTCCACGCGCGGCGGATCGATGATCATCTCGCGCAAGCTAGCGCCCGCGGGCACCATGGGGAAGACATTGCCTTCTTTCACCACCTCGGCGTCGATGAGGCAGGGGCCGTCGTTGTATTCCATGGCCGCCTGGAGCACGCGGTCCACGTCAGCGGCCCGGCGCAAATGCAAGCCCTTGGCCCCGTAGGCCTCGGCCAACTTCACGAAATCGGGATTGCCGTCGAGGTCGATGCCCGAGAGGCGGTTGTCGTAGAACAGTTCCTGCCACTGGCGAACCATGCCTAGGTAGTGGTTGTTCATGATGATGACCTTGACTGCCAGCTTGTGCACCACAGCGGTGGCCAGCTCGGACAGGGTCATCTGAAACCCGCCGTCGCCGACCACGGCCCACACCGTCCGCTCGGGATGGCCCAGCTTGGCGCCAATGGCCGCCGGGAAGCCGAAGCCCATGGTCCCGGCGCCGCCGGAGGACAACCAGTGGCGATTGCGCGTGGTGCGCAGGAACTGGGCCGCCCACATCTGGTGCTGGCCCACGTCGGTGACCACGATCGAGTCGCGGCCGCCCAGCTTGTCCAGCCGGTCGAGAATGTGCTGCGGCCGCAATCCGCCCTTCTTCGGGTAGTGCAGTGGAAACTCCTGGCGCCAGGCCGCGATCTGCTCCAGCCATTCGGGGCGCTCGACCTTGTCGACCAGGGGGACAAGGTCTTCGATCACCAGACGCGCATCACCGGACACGGCCAGGTCAGGCACCAGGATCTTGCCGAATTCCGCCCGGTCGACGTCCACGTGAATCTTGATCGCGTCCCGGCAGAACTCCGACAGCTTGCCGGTGATGCGATCGNNCCACCGCCTTGTTGGCGTAGGCGGTGCCGTGCATGCCCAGCATCCCGAGGTGCAAGGGCTGATCCTCGGGCACCGCGCCCTTGCCGAGCAGAGTGGTGACCACCGGCGCCTGCAGCTTCTCGGCGAGCTGGAGAATGGCCCGGCCCGCGTCGGATGCGACCGCGCCGTGGCCGACGTAGAGCACAGGCCGGCGGCTCTTGCCGAGAAGTTGCGCAGCCCGCTTGAGGTCTTGCGCCTCCGCCCGGTCAGGCACGTGATAGCCGGGCAGATCAACGGAATCAACAAAGGGAGCATCACAGGGGCCGGCCGCCAGATCCTTGGGCAAGTCGACCAGCACCGGGCCGGGCCGGCCGGTGGTGGCGATGTAGAAAGCCTCTTTCAGGACGCGCGGGATGTCGGCGGCCTGGCGCACGAGATAGCTGTGCTTGACCACGGGATAGGTGATGCCGGTGACGTCTGCTTCCTGGAAGGCGTCCTTGCCCAGCAGCGAGCGCACCACCTGCGCGGTGATCACGACCATGGGCACCGAGTCCATGAGTGCCGTGTACAGCCCGGTGATGGTGTTGGTGGCGCCCGGCCCCGAGGTCACCAGAACCACGCCCGGCTTTCCCGTGGCGCGCGCGTAGCCGTCGGCCATGTGGGTCGCGCCCTGCTCGTGGCGAACCCGGACCAGCTTGATCTTCGACCCGATGAGAGCGTCGAAGAGCGGGATGGCAGCGCCGCCCGGCAAGCCAAAGATGATCTCCACACCTTCGCGTTCCAGGCACTGCACCACCTTCTCGCCGCCGGTGGGGATCTTCTCCTGGGCTTGGGCCGCATCCGCCGCTTTGCCACGAAGTTGCGTATTCTGGCGCGACTTTGTCTTCTTCTTCGCTGCTGCCTTTGCCATCTTTGCCTTTTTCTTCATAGATCGTCAGGTTTCATGTCCAACATCCGTACAAACATGACGATCATGATGCCAATTTGTATCACATCCGCGCCTTGTCGCCACAAAGATTAGCATCTTGACGGCACATTGCATCGCTGGTCCCTTCGCATCCGGCACGCGTCATGCAGCCGTGGGCAAGGGATGCCCAGAGCCAGCCGGTAGTTTGACCCCGGCAGGCGCTGACCTGCATACTATGTGTATGAAACGCACAAATCTTGTGCTTGATGAGCGGTTGCTCGAACAGGCGACCAGTCTTTCCGGACAGAAGACCTACTCGCGAACCGTCGGGCTCGCGCTGGAGGACTTCGTGAGACGGATACAGGCGCGGCAGATCCTCTCCCTGCGTGGCAGTGGTGCATGGCAAGGCGATCTTGCGGCTATGCGTGACGACTTCGCTCCTCGCCGGACTCGCAAGGCGCGGGGGCGCACCGCATGACCTTGGTGGACACGTCAGTCTGGATCCAGGTCTTTCGCCAGCGCAATCCCTTGGATCTCGAATGCCTAGTTCCCCTCGACGAGGTGGCGGTGTGCTTGCCCGTGGTTCAGGAGATCCTGCAAGGGTTTCGCGACGAGAATGGCTTTCGCGTCGCCCGCGCGGCCCTGCTCGCGATTCCCCTGGTGGAATCGCCGCTAGACCGGGAGGTGTTTCTCGAAGCCGCGGACCTCTACCGCCAGGCCCGTCGCGCCGGGTTGACTGTGCGTTCTGGCGTCGACTGTCTGATTGCAGCGTGCGCCATCCGGAACGATCTGGTCGTGCTTCACCATGACCGTGACTACTCCGCCCTGGCCCGAGTTTCGCCGCTCCGTCAGCGATCCCTCGGAAGTCCACCCAGTTTGTAGCCGGCACAACTCGCCAAGGCTGACCATTTTGTCGTACGACGGGTACGGGCGGGGCGACGGGCGGTGGAAGCGGGGGCCGAGGAGGCACCACGGCCACGGGTGGCGCGACCGGCACAGGCGGAGCGACGGGCGGCACGACCGCGGCTACCGGCGGCGCGACCGGCACCGGCGGCCTACCTGCTTTGCACGTAGAGGGCACGGCAATCAAAGATCCCAACGGCAAGACCATCGTCCTGCGTGGGACGGCTTTGATCGACATCGGGTCGCTCTACACCTACGGCGGCAACAGCGCCGCGGGAATCACGGCCCGAATCGACAAGATAGCCGCCGCAGGCCTGCAGGGCCACGTGATACGCCTGCCAGTCTATCCGAAGATCAACTACAACGCCGGATATCCAACTTGTGAGCCCTTGCCCTACCCGGTTGGCAGCGGCCCGAGTGCAAGCTGCACCCCCACCACGCCGATGACTGCGGCCGACTATGTCAGCAAGGTTCTCAAGCCAGCGGTCGACTACGCCACCAGCAAGAACCTGTACGTCATCATCGACTTCCATCAGATCGACAACGCCACCACAGGTACTTCGGCAGCCGATGCGACGACCTTCTGGACCGACGTCGCCCCGAAATTCGCGAGCTACAGCAACGTCCTCTACGAACCCTTCAACGAACCCATCGACGGCTCCGCATCGTGGGCCACTTTGAAGCCCGTCGTGCAGGGCTGGATCACGACCATTCGCGCGGGAGCCCCCAACAACATCATCATCGTTCCCTCCATGAGCTACGACCAGCACGCAGGCGACGCCGCCAGCAATCCGCCGACAGGAACCAATCTTGTGTACACCGCGCACGTCTACCCTGGCAATTGGAGCACGTCCTTCAAGTCACAGGTCACCACAGCGGTGGCAAAAGCGCCGGTGTTCATCACCGAGTGGGGGTACGAGCTCAACGGCAGCGACAGCAATCTCAGTACCTCCAGCACGACCTGGGGAACTGATTTCGAGGCGTCGGTTGACGGTTACGGAGCGAGCTGGACAGCGTGGGCCACCGACAACGCGTGGACACCCAGTATGTTCTCGGACAGCGCCCTCACCTCACTCACCGCCTTTGGCACCGTGGTAAAGAATTGGCTGGCAGCGAAGGCAAGTTCCGACTGGGTCCAATAGCATCGCCCGCGCGATGTCTAAGAGGAGAATCGAGGCGCCGCCGCCGTCCGGCACGGGACCGTTCTGCAAAAAGCATCTGCCTCTGGCGGCCCTGTTGGCCGCCACCACTCTGCTCTATGTCGGCGCCGGCGTCCTGTCAGGCCGGCTGAATCTGGTGGACGACTATGACTACATCGTCCAATACGGCCATTACGACCGGCCCTTGAATCTCGCCGGCCTGGTGCAAATGTTCGGCAGCACCTCCACACAAGAGATGCTCCACGACTACTACCGGCCCATCTACACCCTGGTTCGGTCGATTGATTACCGTCTCTACGGGACTTCCCCCACCGGCTACCACGCCACCAGCCTGCTCTTCTATCTGCTGGCCGTGGGTTCCGCCTATTGGATTCTTCTCAAGCTCTTGCCTTCAACTTTGGCCGCCTTCGGCTGCGCCCTGCTATTCGCCATTCACCCCATCCACGTGGAGGCCGTCGCTTGGATCATGGCCGGCGGCTACGCGATCGCTGGCGCATTAGCGCTCATCTCCTTCGCTCTGTATCTGTCGAGACGAACCTGGGCGAGCACCTTGGCCTTCGCCGCGGCGGCGCTGGCGAACCCTCCCGCCACGGTAATGCCGGCGCTGGTCTGGGGGCACATGTGGCTTTTCCATGCGAAAGAAGCTGGGGAGCGGCGGCGCCGCTGGGTCAACTTGGCAATGATGTCAGCGGTGGCAGCGGGAATAGTGTACTTGAATCTCGTCGTCTTTCCCCAGCGCTATTCTGGGACCACCTTCGATTCGGCGGTAGCCGCCCGCAGTTGGCTAGCAAACCTCTCTTCCTACCTGCGCCTGATGGTCGTTCCTTTGGGCCTGCAGATGC
>PMKP01000362.1 GCA_003157775.1 Myxococcales bacterium
ACCAGCGCGGGCGGCACCACCAGCACAGGCGGCACCACCAGCTCGGGCGGCACCACCAGCGAAAACAGGGACGCCGCTACCGATGGGCCAGACGCCACTGACACCGCCGAAGATAGCGCGGCTATGGACGCGCCCGACGGAGCGTCCGTGACCCCCCCGTCGACACTCGCGTACACGGCGCTCATCATTACTGACGATGCCTACGCGGATGCTTTCCAGCAACTTGCCCAGATCCACACCCTCACCGGCGTGCCGACCCAGGTGGTGACCGTTGAAACCATCTGCGGCGCGAGCGCTACCGGCTGCGACGACGGCAATCCGTGCGGCGACACCTCCAAGGTCATCAAGGACTACCTCATCAATCAGTACGGCGCGGGGCTTCAGCATGTGGTCTTGGGCGGCGACGGGACCATCGTGCCGTCGAGGCAGACCAGTGACTCGTACTCGAACACCGACTTGGGCGTCAACTACAACGAAACCTTCTACACCGACTACTACTTCGCCGATCTTTCCCAGTGGGACAGCAACGGGGACTGTATCTACGGCGACCCGAACAACGACTCGCCCGACTACCTCCCAGAACTCGACGTCACCCGGATCTCAGTGTCCTATCCCTCGGAACTGCAGACCTACATCACCAAAGTCGAGGACTATCTTGCCAGCTATGCCAGAGCCCAGATCGACACGGCGCTGTTCCTGTCCAATGTTGCGACTCAGATTCCCATCCCGTACACAAGCACGACCGTTCCCGTCGATTCCGCGCTGTACTTCGAGGCGCCGGGGCGCACGCTCTCGCTCATGCCAAGCGACTTCGCCATCACCAAACTCTACTATGCGACAAGCTCCGGGTCGGGCGCCCAGAAGCTCACCGTGCCGTTGGAGAGGACAGCCTTCGAGAATGGCGTCAACCTCGTGGTACACGCTGGCCACGGCAATGAATCGGATCTGACCGTGGAGTATAATGGAACCAACGCGTTCTCTGGGTTGGCGGCCTCCGAGCTTGTGAACAGCCAGTATCCCATCATGCTGTCCTGCGCGTGTCAGGCCGCGACCTTCGTCGATGGCGACGCCTGCGCCGGCCAGAACTTCATCACCGCGCCAAACGGAGGCGGCGTCGGCTACCTGGGCAACAGCACCATCGGGCTCGGGATCGCCGGCGGGATGCAGCTCATCGACCAGTTCTTGCGGTACGCTTTTGACACGTCCGGCGTGCTGGTCGGCGAGGCGGTAATGGCGGGACACGCGAACCTGCCGACGTCCGATAGCTTTGATTTCCCCCTTTTCGGGTTGGTGCAGGTAGTCGACGCGAACTCTTGGCGCTGGACACAAAAGGCGGCCACCTACTTGGGAGATGGGCTGTTGCCGATCTACACGAACGGCGCGCTCAGACCTGCCCCGACTTTCTTAGTCACCGACCAGCGCAGCGGCGACCTCGTCACGATCACCATCCAGCCCACGGCGGCAGTGTCAGGGACGCTGACAGCAGCTGTCGCCGGAAATATCTATCAGTTCGTTCTCACCGGAAGCGGCGAGCCGGTGTCCCTGACCGTCGCTGGCAGCCCCTCCCTCATGTCGTATGGCTTCTCGTCGTCGACCACCCTCGCAAGCTACCAGCAGCAGGTGACCTTGCCCTAGTGGCGCAGGGAGAAGCAAGCATTCCTGAATCCCCGGCCGGCTTGCAAAGGTGATCTTTTTTGTCCAAAGTGCGCCCAGCCCTGCGCGCAGGGGATGATCTGAGAAAGGAAGAACCGGCAATGAGCAAGATCGTTCTGCCCAAGAAGTTCGTCAGCCAGTACCCGCACAAGTTCGCCAAGGGCAAGCAGATGTACCTGCGGGGCAAGCGCATCCTGCCCAAGCCGATCTCGGGCAAGGAAAGCCTGCCGGATCTCATTGACGCCACCTTCCTCGCCTACAACGCCGGCCGCTTGAGCGAAGGCTGCCGCTTGTTCGTGGAGAAGATGCTGGCCAACGACAGGGTCACGGTGGGCATGAGCCTAGCGGGAGCGCTGACCCCGGCGGGCCTGGGCAGCGCCGCCGTGATTCCCCTGATCAAGGCTGGCTTCGTGGACTGGATCGTGGCCACCGGCGCGAACCTGTACCACGACATGCACCACGCGATGAATCTGCCGCTGTGGCGCGGATCGCCCTTTGTGCGCGATCCCGAGCTGCGTCGCTATGGCGTGGTCCGCATCTACGACATCCTGCTCGACTACGACGACGTGCTCATGCGCACCGACGATATTTTGCGCAAGATCCTCATCCAGAGGGAATTCCAGAAAGAGATGGGCACGGCCGAGCTGCACCACCTGATCGGCAAGTACTGCGCTGAGTTCGAGCGCCAGAGCGGGGTCAAGGACGCCTCCGTGCTGGCCGCCGCCTATCGCGCGAGCGTGCCCTGCTTCTGCCCGTCGCCGGGTGATTCCACCATCGGTATGAACGTCGCGGGGGTCGAGTTGCGCGGCAACAAGCTGCGGGTGAATCCCAGCATCGACGTGAACGAAACCACAGCCATCGTACTCGATGCGAAGTTGCACAAGCGCAAGACGGGGGTGGTCCTGGTCGGCGGCGGCTCGCCCAAAAACTTCACCCTGCAGACCGAGCC
>PMKP01000378.1 GCA_003157775.1 Myxococcales bacterium
CCCGCGCGCATCGGCTTGCTTGGCACAGCCAGTGGCGTGTAGCACGCTCCCCGATGGGGCGAGCACCGCCTCGTCCTCGACCGCTTCCCGCTCGATCCGTCGCCGAAGTCGGAGCGCCGCGGCCATGTGCGTGGTTATTCTGCGCCAGCGGGCCGTTTCACGCGGGGGTACGTTCTGCTTCTCTGCACGCCCGGACATCAGATAGAGGCCCCCATTGGGTTCGGCCGCGTGAACGGCCAGGAGGTCGGCAAGACCAGGCGGCAAGCAGCTGTTGCTCAGCTTGCGTACAGGTGACGGCAGCTTCGCCACCTGCTGGCTAAACGTCATGCAGGGTTTGCCAGTTTCAGTCACAGCGGCGAAAAATTCGTCCGGCGCACTTTCGCCCAACTCCCGAACATTGCGTGCCCAGTCGGGGTTGACTCTCGCGAGGGCGACAATCTCCGGTTGTCTGCAGTGCCAACGGTAGGTGAATCCAAAGACCCCGCTGCCCTGGTCAATCGCCGGAGCGACAGATTCCAACAGCCGGTCGATCCACTCGCTCTCAGTGCCCTGCAAGGCATAGGAACACTCGACTACTGAAATGGGATCGAAGCGACTGCGTTCCATGAGATCTGCTTTCCTCGCGCGCGGCGCCATTCGCTGTGCGTGCGTTTGCAATTCCGGACTCTCCGAATCGTCGTCGGTCGATGTGGTGACATTGTGAAGACTTATGTAGTCGCTGTCAACATAAATGTAGGCACCGCCCACATGTGCTACCCTTTGCATGTGAAGATTCACGTAGTTCAAAAAAATCCAGGCTCCTATCAGCATGGTGACCTCCGCGAGGCGCTCATCCAGGCCGGGCTGAAACTGTTGGCGGAGCAAGGGGTTTCCGGCCTGACCCTCCGCGGAGCCGCGCGGCTTGCGGGAGTCAGTCACTCGGCTCCCGGTCGTCATTTTCGCAATAGGGCAGCGCTGGTGGCAGCTATCGCTGAACGCGGTTTCAGACTCTTGGAGGCCTCGATGCGCGCTGAGCGTGCAAAGGTCAGGGCCGATGACGCGCGGGCTGGCCTCGTCGCCCTTGCCCTTGGATACGTGCGCTTCGCAAGTGAGTTTCCCGCGTATCTCCAGGTGATCTTCGGGGATGCTGTGCAGGGCAAAAAGGACAGGGACACCCCTGAGCTTGCGGTGGCGCGTCTGGAAGCCTACGCGCTGCTCCAGTCGGAAGTGGAGGCTGGGATTGCGCGTGGCGATTTCAGGCCTGGGGATGCTGCGCTAGTCTGCCTTGCGAGCTGGGCGCTCGTTCACGGGCTGTCAACGTTGCTGATCAACGACGCCCTGCCCGAATATGCCTGCAACCCGAAGTTGGTCGATTTCGCAACCGAGACGCTGGTTCGAATGTTCGGCGAAGGTGTCTTCGCGCGGGATAGGCCCCGGAATCGAAAGCAGCCTCGAGAATCAAAGATCCAGTCAAAGGCCAGGTCCGTGCCGGGGACTCTCGCGGCGCAAGGTCCACGCCGGTGACGGCGACAGCCACGAATGAAAGCAGCTGCCTACGGAGTCGGCGGATCTGCGACCGTGAACGTGAACATGTAGATATCGAGGTCGCCGTTGCGGTCGTCAGTGTAGACAATACGATTGCCGTCGATGTCGTTCAGGTACTGATTGGCCTGGCCGCTGGTGACCTGGAAGACGTCTCCCGTAGTGTAGCGCCAGAGCTTGATGTGGTACTCGCCGCTGGTGAGATCATCGAATGAGACGTAGTCCCCGCTGATGTGCGGGTTAAACTGCGGGCCGGGAAGACTCAAGCACTTCTCGGTTTGGGAGTCCAGGTCGAAAAGACACGCGTCCGGTTCTCCCGCCCCGCGCGTGGCCTCGTATACGATGCGCCGACCATCGACAATTGGCCTGTGTTCATCCCCATCCGGCGTATTGGTGATCTGGGTAGTAAGCCCAGTGCTCCAGTCGTAGAGGTAAATGTCGCAGTTGCCGCCCGCCGCCGGGCAGCGCTGCCAGACGATGAGGTTGCCGTTAACCGCGGGCTTCTGGTCGACGTCGGGCGAGTCGCTGATGCGCCGCTCCTCACCTGTGCCGATGTTCCTTGCGTAGATTTCGTCGTTGCCGTCGCGGTCGTCCTCCCAGGCGACCAAGCCCAGGTTGATGGAAGGATCGACGGAGTTGAAGGGTCTGCCCAGCGCCGTCTTGTCGAGCCCCGTCAGGTTCGCGGTTGCGCTGGTAGCGATCGTGAAGCTCATTACGTCGGCGGAGCGGTAGTCGGTGTAGACGATGACCCCGTTGGAGACGCCAGTGAACTCCTGGACGCCGGGCGCCACCACCACCGGGTACTCTTGCATGGTGGTGAGGTCGACGTAGTACACATCGGGGTCGGCGCCGCGGTAGTCGGTGAAGACGACGATGTTGCCGTCGATCGCCGGGTCGTACTGGTCGCCGGGATCGGCCGTGACACGGGTCTCATACCCGCTGAAAACCGGCGGTGCCACACACTTCCCGGTGCCGTCGTCGCGGTACCCCGATGCGCAGGTGCCGCTCGTCACGCAGGTTCCATCGCCACCGTCGTGATAGCCGGCCGCACAGCCAGCCTGAACACACTTCCCGGTGCCATCATTGTGATAGCCGGTGGCGCAGCCTGCCTGGACACACGTCCCGGTGCCGTCATTGTGGAAGCCACCGGGACAGCCTGGGTTGCAGACATACGAGGTTCTCTGCACCTCCCCGGATTCCAAGAGGCCGTCGCCGTTGCTGTCGAGACCGGTTTGGATCGCCTGGCCGCCGGCGCTGCAGTTGGCGCCTGCGGGCTCGGGCACCACATTGACCAGGCTGGTGCTGGCCTTGCACACGTAGCTCATCTCGATGACCTCGTTCGGGTCAAGAATCCCGTCGCTATTCAGGTCGAGCCCGCTCTCGATGCGGAGGCCGCCATCCGGGCAATTCGCGCCCGCGGGTTCATTGTCCTGCCGCACGAGCGAGTTCACTCCTGTTGCCCCGTCGGTTCCGTTGGTGCCCGACGGTCCCTGCGGCCCGGTCGCGCCTTGCGGACCCTGTGCCCCGGTCGCACCTGTCGCACCCTGCGGCCCGGTCGCGCCTGTCGCGCCCGTCGCTCCCTTCAGCCCCTGTGGTCCGGTCGCGCCCGTTGGTCCCTGTGCCCCAGTCGCACCTGTTGCGCCTGTCGCACCGGTCGCACCCGTTGCGCCTGTCGCACCGGTGCTCCCGTTGCACACCACGGTCGTGGACGACACTTCCGAGTTGTCGAGAATACCATTGCGGTTCTGGTCAAGGCCGAACTGAATGCTCGACCCGCCTGTTGGGCATTGGCTGCCCGGGCTTACCGGGGTCACGCGGACACCGGCGTTGAGACCGTTCAGGTTGGTCTGCACCCAGGTCTTTGTGCTGCCTTTGCAGACGTAGAAGGTCGAGGTGCTCCACACGTACCATACTTGGCCGTCCTGGCTGGATCCGCAGGTCGGCAAACACGAAGTGGTCAGGGCGAACTCCACCCCTGGCTGGCTATCAGACGAAGGCGCGGCCTGGCTCGAACAAGCCGCCGCACCAGCCAGCAAGGCCAGCACCACCAGCACAGGATGATTTCGACTGCGACTACACGTTCTTGTCGTCATGAGACTCATGAGCTTCCTCCATTCCTCAAGGTGAGATCGGACGTCTGTCCGGTACCCAACCGCAATGCCGGCGACGTTAGAGGCGTGATATCCGAGCTGTCTATAGTAAGCTTGTCGAGACGCTCGCACGACGCCGAGCGACAGAAGAATCGAAATGCCTGCGCCTCCTCCGCATCCCCGAAACAAGTCATCGCGCGCTCGCCCGCGCAGGCCGCAGGCGATGCAAGAGGGTCTTCGCGTGGCGCAGTTCCGCGTGGGCGGCGACGAATTCGTCGTGGTCAGCGAGCCGACCGTCGGCGCTGCTGACCTTGCCGCCCTCACTCAGGCGGAGCGCGAAGTGGCGCGACTGGTGGCAGATGGGTGTTCAAACCAGGACATCGCGGCGAAACGGGGTTCCCGTCCACAGACGGTCGCCAATCAACTGGCCGCTATCTATCGAAGGCTCGCGGTTTCGTCGCGGTCAGAGTTGGTCGCCCGGCTTGTCGCCTTGCCGGCCGAACGACGTGGTCACCAGCGCGGCCCGTGACGGCAGGCCCAGCTTGTGCAAGGCGCCCGACAGATGGATCGCCACCGACGACGGCGACAGCCCAAGGGTGTGGCGATTTCCTTGTTCGACTGTTGCTGGGATCTCGA
>PMKP01000094.1 GCA_003157775.1 Myxococcales bacterium
ACCCCGGCGACGATCCCACGTGCAACGTGCCCGCCCTTGAATTTCTGCGCACGTGCCCCACCAAGGTCGAGGCCATGATCGTGGCCGTAGTCAAGGCGGTCGCCGATGCGCCCCCACCGGCTTTCAGCGGCGGCGGCAAGTGGGAGGCCATGCACGGGGAGATGTCCGGCTTCTACGAGGTGCGAGTTGATGGCCCCAAGCGCCGCCATTACCGTCTGTTCTGCATCCTGGAACGTGACGGCGCCTCAGTCGGGCTTGGCGGCCCCAGCGTTGTCTTGATCGAGGGCAAGGACAAGCCCTTCATGACCGTACTATCCGCAGCCGACTACGCCGAGGTGAAGGCTCTTGGTGCCGAATACCGAAAACGGACTCCAAGAAGTGTCATGCCGTAGCGGCGACCACACCGGCGAGCTTGCGCGCTCTGCCTCGCTTCGCACGGCCTTGCGCCGGCACAAGCGCCAGGCTGTAGCCGAGAGATCGCACAATGCTCATGACCGTGGCCAGCGTCGGGTTCGGGGCATCCATGGTGAGCAATCGGCGCATAGCCGCGGGCTGGGTTCCCGTGCGCTTGGCCAGCAGCGCCTTTGACACGCCGGCCTTGCTCCGCACTTCGTCTAGCGAGCGCACGAAGGCGTCCACCGAGTCGATGCCGGCGCGCGCCTCCGTGTAGGCCGCGGCGAATTCCCGATCCTTCATCTTGTCGGTGAAGTAGCGGTCAAACCCCGTCTTGGCGTGCTTGGTCTTCATACGACAGAGTGTAACATATGGGTTACGTCGGCTCAAGGAGCGAATGGGCATCGTCCCCGAAGGCCGCCAGCCTTGCGGGGTAGGGCGTGGCCGCGTGGCTTCGCGCCTGGCGTGCGTTCTGGTGATCACCTCGCCGGCCGCCGAAGTCCCCCCGTGAAGCCGTCGGGGCCGCTCGTCTTCTTGCTATGGAGGGAGAATAGACTCCGTCACCGTAGACCCGGGGACCGCCGGGTGCCGGGGGCGGGTGACGGCAAGGATTTGGCACCACTGGCACTAGTGGCCCCAATAGCCGGGTGCCAGGGGTGGTGGTGCGTCGTCCCTCGGCCGCAAGCAAGCCACCCCGGATGCATGTTCCAGAACCGTCGCCCGTGCCCATCGTGCAACCCTGCGAAATCAAAGAGGCGATATGACGTGATGCTGCCGTGCCGGAACCTGTCCTTTCTGGACCACTGTGGGCCAACCACTGAGTCTCACCATTTCGGCAGATCTTCGCTCACGTAGGGTTTGTAACTGCCAGTGACGTCTCCGTCCTTGTTGATGCTTGCCGGTCGGGAGAAGTACAATTTGCGTCCAGCACAATTGGGATTTATCGCAACCGCAGAGACGAATCGCGCATCACGGTCTTTCCCACTTGACCTAAACTGGAATTGAAGAAACCTGATCTTTGCATTCTTGTCCGGCGAGAAGGCGAGGGTTTTCCAGGGCTCCTCTGCAAACAATTTCGCCATTTCATTATCACTGGTCACCCCATGGCATAGCTCAGGCGTGAAATCCACCCTTCCCGTTGGGAATGAGTCCTCGCGCTCGAAAGCGCTTAATGCGCCGGCCCACATCTTGTTCAGGCTACCTATGGCATGAAATGTCAGGACTTTGAGTTCCCGCAAGGGGGTGGCTGTTCGCTCATCAACGCACTTGATGGCAGAATCGGTCCCGTACCGATATTCGTTGCGGCAGGGGGCAACAGCTTCGACAACTTCCCGAATACAATAGGGCACGATTGGTGCTGCCGCGTCCGCCAGGCTGGAGTAGTCATCTTGTACCGCCTTGGTGCAGATGCGCTCAGCGTCCTTTCCAAATTCATTCCACTTGCTACAAGCCAAAGGCCCGAGCATGAGCGACACAACTACGAACATGAGCAGCGAGGTCATCCGGTCCCCCCTCCTCTTACAGGTGGTTGAAGTCAACATCATGGGCAGGATCTCACCGTCAACACCCGCCGTCAAACCGCGCAAGGCTTGACATGGCAACATATGGGTCCTGAGCGCGGAGCTGTACAACCCACCCGCCGGGACATTCACCATGACCGACGACACCATGACTTTGTCGAGAGAAGACCACACGGCTACGTTGTTGCCGAGCGGGAAGGTGCTCATCGCCGGCGGGGACGGTGGCCTGACTGGCATGCCGCTCGGGAACGCAGAGCTGTACGACCCCGACGCCGGGACATTGACGGCGACGGGCAGCATGGCCGGGGCAAGGTGTGGTCACACGGCGACGTTGTTGCCCAATGGACACGTGCTGATTGCCGGCGGCGACTTTTCCGCGAGCGTGGAGCCAGCGGAGCTGTACGAATAGCCTCGACGGCGGAATCCCACCAAAGAGTGGCGAGGTTGACAACGTAGTCCCGCTCCGCCCGAAGGCCGCCAGCCGGGAGCGGCAACGAAGCAATTCCTTTCCGTCGGAAATCCGAGCAGGCTTGACATAGCCAATGCCCCCACTAGGTTGGGTATTGCTGAGAGCAACGGCGCTATGGACGCGAAGAAGGCCCGCCAGGAACGAGCGCAGCAATATGCGCAGTGGAAAGAAAACCACCCGGCGGGAGTCAAGGCGTCCAAGAAGGATGAAGAGGAAGTGATCCGGCAGTTGCGCGCCAAGTGGAATGCATCGAACCCAACCAGGATTTCTCTTTCCCTTGAGCCGGCAGTCAGCAAGATTTCCGCCCCGAGCGTGCAGGTATCCAAGCGCATGCCA
>PMKP01000186.1 GCA_003157775.1 Myxococcales bacterium
CCAACCTGGACGGTATCGTGGACGCCGCAGACTGCGCGATCCTTCGGGCGAACTTAGGAAAGACGGGAATGTGGTGGATGCAAGGGGATTTCAACCACGACGGCACCGTCGACGCGACCGACCTCGCCACGCTCAATGCAAACGTAACCGGCGCGCAGTGCGCGGCACCGTGACCTTCGAACGGCCGAATCGCGGCAGTTCCGGGCCGTAACCGAAACAAAGGGCCTCTGGGCGTGTTTGGTGCGGTGGCGATCTGACGATCGGTGGCCTGGAAGCGCGGCCAAGGGGGGCGAAGATGGCGTGGATCCCGACGCGAACCCAAGCCCTTGGCAGCGAGTTTTGCGTCTCAGGGCAGACGGATGAATGGCAGCGTTGGCGAGCGGTGCGGCTGGCAGGAGACGGTTGGAGCAGCGGCTGTGGACTCCGCCTACGCCTCGGCCGCGTCGGGTGGCTCGCCGCGCCCGTCGCATCCAAGAACCGAAGCGACGAAGATGCGCGACACCGCGCCCATCAGGGGACCGTCATACGCCAGTCTCGCGCGCAGGGCGTGGGGGCTGCTGGGGTTTCTCCTCGAGGCTCAGCTCTGCGATGTCCAGCTCGGCGTCGCCGCGACGGGGATGGGGACGATCTGGCGGCGGGCCAAACGGGGTGCTTTGGCAAATCGCACGTCAACTCCCTCTTCTCGTCTACCGTCGCTACTTAGCCGCTGCCCTGCTGCCGAATTGGAACAGCCTTGGATATGGCGAGCCTTGTAGGACGTTCACGGCGGGGCATGGATCCGGTACCACCCTCGCCCTCCCCGGGTATCGATAATGCAGCTCCCAGGGTCCGAACTTGGACTATAGTGGTCCCTCATTCCGATTGCGGAGGAGTTGTCATGCGCGTTTGTCGGGTTTTCGCATTCGCCGGCACCACGGCTTTTGTCTTGGTGATCGCGGGATGTGACCACGCCCCATCGTCATCGGGGTCGGGGGGCGCATCCGGCTCCCTGGGTGCTGGTGGCGCGACGGGCTCGGGTGGCGCCACAGGCGGGGATGGCGCGGTTGTCGACGCGAGTCTCGACGGGGCCACGGGATGCGGCCTTGCCGGAGCACTGACCGGCGTGCTGAGCAACCAGACCATCACCGTCGGAGGCCAGGCGCGGACCTACGTGCTCTCCGTCCCGAGGAGCTACGACCCGAGCACGCCCCTGGCCCTCGTCTTCGGATGGCACGGCCATGGAGGCAACGGCAACGGGGCACGCCAGAGCGACGCCATCGAGCCGTCCGCTGCGGGTGGCGCGATCTTCGTGTATCCGGATGGCCTAGGCGCCGCTGGCAGCACGGATTGGGACTACAGCGCGACCGGCCGCGACGTGGAGCTCTTCGATACGCTGGTTGACTACCTGACCAGTACCTACTGTGTCGACCGCGCCCGCATCTTCAGCACCGGCGGGAGCGCTGGCGCCTACTTCACCAACGCCCTTGGTTGCTTCCGCGGCGACGTGCTGCGCGCCATTGCGCCAGTGGCCGGCGGGCCGCCAAGCTCCTCCGATTCCAGCCCAGTCACCTGCACCGGGAACGTCGGCGCCTGGATAGCGCACGCCACGAACGACGACACCGTGGACTTCACCACCGGCGGCATCGCCACGCGCGACTTCTGGATCGCCAGGAACGGCTGCTCGACGACGCTGGCGCCGGTCGACGTTAGCCCTGCGGACTGCGTGGAGTACCAAGGATGCCTGCCGGACTTGCCTGTGGTCTGGTGCGTCTACACCGAAGGCCATAGCGGGCCGAGCATGGCCAATTGCCCTGACGGCGGCGTGTGCTTCGACGCCGGCCCTACGATTTGGACGTTCTTCGCGAGCTTCAAGTAGCGAGGCTATTTGTAGAAATTCAGTCCATAGACGCAGAAGTCGAACGGAATCGTGGAGTTGTTCGCACTATCTTGCTCGATGACGAATTCGGCGAAGGCCAGGGTCGTGGGGTCGACTGACTTTTCGTTGCCGCCACCATAGTAGGGATTCGAGAGGAAGCTGCTCCACGGCGCCCGCACGAGCTGCCAGCCGGGGGCGAGCGCGGTCAGCTCGCCTCCGTCGGCGCCCAAGAGTCCCCCTGTGCCTTGCGACGCAGCAGCGGTGCTGTACGATATGCCCGCACTGGCCCCCGAGCAGGGCATGCTTCCACTTGTGGCATTCGGGTTGCACACCCCACCCCCGGGAAGTTGGTTTCTGTCGATCAGTTCGACGACGAAGGCAGCGCTCATTGCGGTGACGGTGCCTGGAGACGCCCACAGCCAGAATTCGATGCCGGAATACTGGCTGGCATCGATCAACGCNNCGTACTGCTGCGGGCCGGTCTGCCCGGCAATGCACATGGCTTGCAGGCTCGATGCCCCGCCATCAACCGTCCCCGAGTCAACCGCAGCGGCATCCAGCGATGCCATCGTTCCAGGGAACCCCGCGGGCAGCGGGCTGTAGAGAGACTGGCAGAGGCTCCCGCAGTCGAACACGACCGAAGGGTCACCGGCTGGCGAGGTGAGGCCTCCAGGCGCAGCAGAGAACGCCGTCCAGCCCCCGGGGCTTCCACAGGATGGCGGCTGCAAGCTGATGTTCGAGCCGCTCATGTCGTCAATGAGCGCTCCCGTCGCGGGACCGGTGCAGTAATTTCCGCCTTGCATCGCTGCCGGGAGGTCAGACTTGGGAAGGAAGCTCAGCTGGGAGATGCAGAAGTCGAAGGGGACCGCGGGTCCGCTCGTACTGTCTTGTTCGACCCAGAGTTCGAACCACGCCAGATCTCGGGGATCGACGGTCACCTCGTTCGCCCCGCCCCAATTGGAATTCGTAGTGAAACTGCTCCAGGGCGCCCAGACATGCTGCCAGCCGCCGGACAGCGCGGTCAGTATGCTGCCGTCAGAAGCGAAGAGCCGCCCCGAACCATGATATTGGGCCATACTGGAGGAGACGGCGGCGGCGGCAAGGGTGCAGGCGTTGGCCCCGCTGGAGTTCACATCGCATACGCCGCCCCCGGGGGTCTGGTTCTTGTCGGCCAACCCGACGAGGAGACTGGAGCTAACCGACGCAGCGGTATCCGGCGAAACCCACAGCCAGAACTGGATACCAGCGTAATCGCTGGCATCGATGAGCGCGAATTGCGGCACCATGGTGCCAGCATCGGTATCGTAGTATGCGCCTCCGTCAGGTACTGCGCCGGACCACGCAAGCGCTAACTGCATCGCGGCTGAGTCATATTGCGACGTTCCCGTTTGCCCTGCGATGCACATCGCCTGTGCGCCAGGCGCCACGCCGGCATCTCCGGTTGCCCCAGGGAATCCAGCGGGCAGCGGGCTATAAAGAGATTGGCAATCACTTCCGCAGTTCGAGGCTATCGACGGGTCCACAGTAGGGATGGTGAGCGTCCCGGTGGAACCTGCGTACCAAGTACCCTTCGTGCCACAGGACGGTGGCGTCAGGCTGATGCTCGATCCACTCATGTCGTCAATGAGCTCCCCCGACGCGGGACCGGTACAGAAGCTCGCTGCTGCGCTTGCGTCCGACGCCGAGGTTGCGTCGGTGGAAATGCTCGTATCGGCCGTCGTGTTCGGGCTTGCGTCCGCCACGACACGCGAGCTCGGCGACGAGGTGCACCCGACCAGCTGACAGAAAACCATTCCTGCGGTGGCCACGCCCACCACTAGGCCCCTCGCACCCTCTTTATTCTTGCGCTTCATGGGTCCTCCTTCCCCTCTTCTCGAAGACACCGAACCGTATCATCAAAAAGTCTGGAGCGTAACCGATTTAAGCCGGTATGGCGCGCAGAATAGGGGAAGGATTGAGCGAAGGGCTGTAACCGAAATAAAGGGCCTCTGGGCGTGTTTGGTGCGGTGGCGATCTGACGATCGGCGGCCTGGAAGCTAGATCCTTCGTCGTCGCAAAGTCAGCGCCGACTCACACAACAGCAGGCCGATCATGACCGCGGCCAGACTGTGCCACAGTTCAACCCGGTGCTTCGGCGGCTTGGCGCCGGGGGATGCAACTGCAATGCGGTCGGGCCGTTGGCTGGGGTCGAGGCGGGCGGGGTTGGACTCGCGGGTGTCCAGGTTGACCACGAAGTCCTGCTCGGGCCGCGCCTCGACTGTGCCGTCGGGACCGACTGCGCGCACATGGTAGGTGCCCAGGCGATCAGTTTCGCGGTAAAGGACACTGCGGATTGCGCTGGCCGGTTCGCGCCGCCCGACCCACACCGAGCCGTCGGGCCGGGACACCTCCAGGCGCTGCTCGTCGCCCGAGAAAACCAGGGACCGCGCCTCGCCGGCGCGCAGCGAAGCGGTCTCTTCGTCGCCACTGACCCCCACCAGGCGGCGCGCGGCTTCGCGCACCAGCGGCAGAAACCCCGTGCGGATGGGCAAGTCGGTCCACTCGCGGTCGACAGTAGTGGACAGCAACATCACGCGGCCCTTGCCCACTTGCTTTTCCACCAGAGCAGGGGCACCGCTTTCGTAGCGCAGGATCACGCTGCGCTCTGGGCTTTCGGGCGCCGGGTCGAGCAGCATGTATTTGAAGAAGCGCGCGGACACCAGACCTTCGCCGTGCTCGGGGAAACTGGCCAGCAAGGGATGGCTGCGGTCAATGGGCGCCAGGCGTTCGGCTGGTCGATCGTCGACGATTTCGCCAGCGTGCTGCCCAGGCAAGGCCGAGGCGGTGCGCGGCAGTCCCAGCGGCTGGGGCAAGAGTTTGGCCATGCGCTCGTTCCATACCGTCGTGTCCACCCGATCGCCGACTGAGATGAACAGCCCGCCGCCCGCTGAAACGAATCGGGCCAGGGCGGAGGCTATGGCTTGCGAGGGCTGCGCTAGGTTCAGCAGGGCTACCAACGTCGTGTTGTCCAGACTTTCGGGCGAAACGTCGTCGGGCAGCTTGATGGTCACCGCGGCGCTGGGCAGGCCGTTGCGAAGCGCCGCCGCAAAGAAGAACGGCTCATCCTCGTTGCGTGCCGTGCGCGGATCGCCGTTGACGATGAGAACGCTCATAGTGCGTGCCAACTCCACATGAGCCAAGCGGTGATCGTCCAGGCGGAAGGCGTCGCCATCAATCTCCACCTCCACCTCGTGCGCCCCGCCGCCCTCGCCGGTCAGCCGGTGCAGGAAGCGCTTGTGGCCGCGCCCGCCTGGCGGCAGATCGACAAAACCTTTGGCCACCGAGACGCCGTCCACCTTCAAGGCCACCCCCAAGCTGCGTGTCCCGGCTGCGGAGAAATCCGCCAACTCGGCGTCGACCGCGATCCCGCCGGCTCCCGCCTCGGGCGCGGGCACCACGCCTACGTCCAGCACGGCCCGATTCTCCCACGGGGCTGCACCCGACACATCATCGATGATGACCTCGGGCGCGCCTTCGGCGGGCAGGCCGGTGCCGGCCTCCCAGCCCGCGGCTTGCAGATCGGTGAAGAGATAGATGCGGCGCTTGGCATGCGCCGATCCCGAAAGGATGAGGGACGCGTTTCGCAGGGCACTGGCAAAGTCAGCCGGCCGCGCGGAACAGATGATGTTTTCGAAGGCCTCCAGCACTCGCGCACGTTCGGGGGAAAGCTCACTGATCTTGGGGCTGGAGCCGGCCGAAGCGAGCAGCAAGGCCAAATCCACATCCGAGGGAAACAGGCGCACCAGTGTGCGCGCACGGTCGCGGGCGCGCTCGAACAGGGTCGCCAAACCGGCGCTGCGGCTCATGCTGGCAGAATCGTCGAGCACGATGACCGCGCTCTGTGGATCCAGGCTGGCCACCGGCACATCGGTCGAGCGTTCGGCAAATGGCCGAGCGAAGATGAGAGGCAAAGCCGCGGCCACACCCGTGCGCGCCACCAGCAGCAGGATCTCGCGCAAGCGGCGTCGCGCCGAGATGCGCCGCTCGGCGCGCAAGAGCAGTTGCATGGCCGCGAAACGCACCGGCAGCGCGCGCCGTTTGCCAATGAGATGGACCAGCCAAGGCAAAAGGGCTGCCAAGAGGCCGAGGAGAAGCGAGGGCGCCAGGAAATGCATGCGCTAGTGCCTCACTGCGCGCTGGCGGTCGGCCAAGAAAGCCCGCAGGACCGCGGCCGGCGAAGCGTCGGTGCGCGCGAAGCGATATTCCACACTCGCTTCCAGGCAGGTGGCACGCCAGCGATCGCGAAACGCCTCGGACTCGCGCTTGAAAGCCTCGGCCAGGTCAGGCGCCTGCGCTAGTAGGGTGCGCGTGTCGCCCGGTTCCACGCCCTCGAAGAAGATCAGGTCGTCGAACGGCAATTCCACCTCGTCGGGATCGAGCAGGTGGAAGAGCGCCACGTCGTGCCCGCGGGCGCGCAACTGGCGCAGACGTTCGGGCAGAGGGCCGCGCGCTTCGCCGCCGCCGGGTTCATCCGGCTCGCTGTCGAGCAGGTCGGACATGACAATGATGAGACTCCGCTTGTCGGTGAGTTCGCCCAAATGCCCGAGGGCGAGCGCCGCATCGGTGCGGCCAGCGGGCCGGGCGGCTTCGAGCAGGCGGAACACCTCGCGTATCTGTCCCGGCCGGGTCGAGGGCGGCAGGAAGCTGCGCGCCTTCTCGTCGAAAAGCAGCAGCCCGGCGGCGTCACCCTGCTGGCCCACCAGATAGGCCAGTGCGCTCGCCAGATAGCCGGCGTAGTCCAGCTTGGACACGCCCCGGCGGCGATAGCCCATGGAGGCCGAGGCATCGAGCACGAGAAAGGTGTGCATCTCGGTCTCGTCTTCGAAGCGTTTGACGTAGTAGCGGTCGGCGCGGCCTACCGCCTTCCAGTCGATGCGGCGAATTTCGTCGCCTGGCGCGTATTCCCGGTGCTCGGTGAACTCCACTGAAGTGCCTGGGTGCAGATTCCGGTGCATGCCGGAAAACGCGCCCTCGACGATGGTGCGCGCGCGTAGCTCCAACGACGCCAGCCGCGCCAGATCCGTAGGATCGAGCAACCCGGGCTGCGGCTCTCTCGATCCTGTGGCGCCCTCACTCACGGGTTGGCCAGCTCTCAGTCAGGCTGGACAGTCTGCAACAGTCGCTCGATCAGGGCGCGCGACGAGACGCCGTCGGCCTCGGCGTGGAAGTTGCGGACCAGGCGGTGGATGAACACCGGCAGAGCCATGCGGCGCACGTCCTCGATAGAAACCGCATAGCGGCCATCGAGCACGGCGCGCGCCTTGGCTGCCAGTACCAGGTGCTGCGAGGCACGCGGACCAGCTCCCCACGCGACGTACTTGCCGACGGAGTCGGGCGAGGCTGGCGTCGGCCGGGTGGCGCGACACAGGGCCACCGCATGCCGTAGGACATGGTCCGCCACTGGCACGCGCAGAACCAGATCTTGCAGGTCCAGAATGCGCTGGGGCGACAGCACCTTGCGCAGCACCGGGTGGTAGCTGCCCGCGCTCTGGCTGGCGATGCGCACCTCTTCCTCGGCGCTGGGGTAGCCCACGTCCACCTCGAACATGAAGCGGTCGAGTTGCGCCTCGGGCAAGGGATAGGTGCCCTCTTGCTCGATGGGGTTTTGCGTGGCGAAGACCAGAAAAGGCAGGGGTAGCTCGTAGGTGGTGCCGCCAGCCGAAACGCGGTACTCCTGCATGGATTGCAGGAGGGCGGCCTGGGTCTTGGGTGGGGTGCGGTTGATTTCGTCGGCCAGAATGACGTTGGCGAAGATCGGGCCACGCACGAAGCGGAACACACGCCGGCCAGTGGTGCGGTCTTCTTCCAAGACATCCGAGCCGGTAATGTCCGAAGGCATCAGGTCAGGCGTGAACTGGATACGGCCAAAGGACAGGTCGAGCACATCGGCCAGGGTCTGGATGAGCATGGTCTTGGCCAGGCCAGGCACGCCCACGAACAGACAGTGGCCGCGCGAAAACAAGGCAATCAAGAGGTGGTCGATGACCTCGTGCTGTCCAATGATGCGCTTGCCAATCTCGGCACACAGGGCGCGCCGAGCCTCGCAAAGCTCGCGTGCTGCGGCGACATCGCGCTCGACCACCTCGGGCGTGGGCCGGGCGGCGGTTTCGCCAGCGACGGCAGCGCCCGAAAGACGAGCCTCGGCTTCCTGTAAGTCCGACATCGGCCACAGAATGCCACGCCCCCGAGCCAGCAGCAAAGGCTGCAGCAGGTTGGAGGGGACAAAGGCAGGATTTTGCCAGCGGTCACTTCAGCCAAAGGTATAATGGCGTTCCACTCGCCGAGCCCGCCGTGAAGCCCTGTCCCCACTGCCAGAAGCAGCATCGGCCCGAAACGCGCACCTGCCCCACGACGGGAAAGTTGATCGACAGCCCGGCATTGGGCAAGACCATCGTGGGTCTGGCCGCACCGCCATCCTTGCCCATGCCCGTAGGGTTTGCCAAACCCGCTGCCGCGACGCCATCGGAGGCCCAGCCGAAGATAGCGCCGGCAGCACCCCCGGCGGCAAAGCCGACCGCAGCAGCGCCGGCCGCAAGGCCGGTGGCAGCGCCCCCGGCGGCAAAGCCAACGGCAGCAGCGCCGGCCGCAAGGCCGGTGGCAGCACCCCCGGCGGCAAAGCCGACCGCAGCAGCGCCGGCCGCAAGGCCGGCTTCACCCCCTGGGCTAGTTCCACCCGCATCGCTGTCGACCGCCGCTCCAGCCGCGAAGGCGGGGTCGCCAGCGGCGCTCGCAAAGCCAACGGCAGCAGCGCCGGCTGCAAAGCCGGCTTCATCCCCTGGGCCAGTTCCGCCCGCATCGCTGTCGACCGCCGCCCTGCCCGCTTCTGCGTCGGCCACAGCGCCGAGCGCGTCTGTCCCGCCAGCAGGAGCGACAGCTCACTCGCCGGCGTACCCAGGCTTTTTTGCCGAGGATGGACAGAAAGGCCGCACCATCTTGCTGCACGGCCCAGTTGTGGCGCAGAGTCTCGCCCCGGCGGCAAAGCAGATGCCAGCCCCGCCGCCCGTCCCGCAGCGGAGCGCGGTGGAGAGCCGCGAAGGTCCGACAGGGACTGTTCGTGTGAAGCCGGATGCGCCGGTCACGCCTTTTGCTGCGCCGTTGCCGCCGGCGGAAGCTAGCGCCCGGCCGCCGGCCCATGAGCCGCCGCAGGCTGCCCCGGCTCGCAGCTTGGCCCCGGCTCTCGGCGAAGGCGACACACAGGTAGACCCGCTGCCGGTGGATTTGCCGGTTGCTTCCGCGCCGGTCGTGGCCGACCTGCGCCCGCCCCAGCCAGGCGCCGCGGTTTTGCCGAGCCGGGGCGGGACGGCCCTGCGCCAGTTGCCGTGGTTGGCGCGGGTCGGGGCGGACGCGATGTCTGCGCTGCGGCTGCTGGCCGGGGCCATCATGTTCTACCTGCGGGCCTGGAGGCCGCTGCTTCTGCTGGTGGCCATCCTGCTGCTTCCTGTGACTTCGGCGAAGTCATGCATAGTGGCCGCGGTCATGGGCTCGGCTATGCCGAGCCCGCTGGTCGAGGGCTCGGCCACGACGGTCGATTTTTCGCGGGCCAAGCAGGAGCTGGCCGGTCGAGTGCAGGCCAGCCGCGCCCAGGGGAAGATCGACAAGGCGGCAACTGCCGAGCTTGCGGCGCTGGAGGCGGTGTCTGCGGCGGGTGCGGTCGGCGCAGAAGACACGGTGCAGGTGCCCAGTGGATCGGCTGTGGCTGCGCGCTGGCTCGCGGCTGTGCTGCTAACGGGATTCCTGGTGTTCGGCTTGGCGGTTCCGCTGGCCTACGCAACCCTGACCGTGGCGCTGGTCGACCAGCGCGCGGGCGCGCCTCTGCCCTCATTTGTGGACCTGGGGGTCCTGCTCTGGCGGCGGCGTCTCCGCTTCATCACCGCCTTGCTTCCTGCGGCCGCGCTGGTGGCGGTGGGAGGTGCCTTGTTTCTCCTGCCCGGCTTGGTCGCGGCAGTCTTGCTCTTGTTTGTGCCGGTGGTGGTGCTGTTCGAGCGAGCCTCGGGCAAGGCGGCGTTTCTGCGCAGCATGGCCCTGGTCAGGACGGACGCCGTGCGCGTGATCGTGGTCACTCTGGCCGCCGCGGTGCTAGCCGCCGCGTTTTCCGGCCTGGCAGACCTGGCGATGCCGGAAAGCAGTCGGCGCATCATGGTGTTCCTGCGCGTCTTCCTGGCCGACCTGTTGATGATCGTGAGCTTCCCAGTGCCGGCACTGGCCGCGGCTCGCTTGTACCTTGACCTACGCGGCCGTGAAGGCGTGGACGCGGCTGCGCTGGCCCGAGCCGCTCGGCGCTAGCGCCCGTTCTGGCTCAGGCGCAAATCCAAGCGCGGTGCGAGCGATGGTCTGCTGTTTGTCGGGAAATTCCGGGCCGCCCAGCAGTGCCGGGTCGCTCACGCTCACGGGCACGGTGGCCGACCTGCGCTGGCATGGAATTTCCCGACAGGCCGCGATTACGGATCCGGCTTCACGAAATCGCCCCAGCAGGAGACGCTGCCGTCGGCCCGTAGCGCGCAGGTATGGTCCCAGCCGGCGGAAATCTGGGTGAAAGTCCCTGTCGGTGGAGTGGCACTCCCAGAGTGGCTGTCACCCCAGCAGGCGGCGCTGCCGTCGGCTCGCAGCCCGCAGGTGTGGTCCCCACCGGCGGAGATCTGGGTGAAAGTACCTGCCAGTGGAGTGGCCTGCCCGGAGTAATTGTCGCCCCAGCAGGTGGCGGCGCCGTCGGCCTGGAGCCCGCAGGTGTGCCAATACCCGGCGGAGATTCGGGTGAAAGTGCCTGTCGGCGGAGCGGCCCCGCCGAAGTAATTGTAGCCCCAGCAGGCAGCGCTGCCGTCGGCTCGCAGCCCGCAGCTATGCAAGTTGCCGGAGGAAATCTGGGTGAAAGTCCCTGCCGGTGGAGCCGACTGACCGAAGGAATTGTCGCCCCAGCAGGTGGCAGTGCCGTCCGCTAGCAACCCGCAGCTATGCAAATTGCCGGCGGAAATCTGGGTGAAAGTGCCTGCCGGTGGAGTGGCCTGGCCGGAGTCGTTTTGGCCCCAGCAGGCGGCGCTGCCGTCCGCTCGCAGCACGCAGGTGTGGCCGTCCCAGCCGGCGGAAATCTGGGTGAAGGTGCCTGTCGGCGGGGTGGACTTCTCGTGGTCGTTTTGGCCCCAGCAGGCGGCGCTGCCGTCAGCCCGCACCCCGCAGGTGTATCTGTTGCCGGAAGAAATCTGGGTGAAGATGTCGGCCGGCGGGACGCACTCCTGGTAGCCACCATATCCCCAGCAGGTGGCGATGCCATCAGCCCGCACCCCGCAGGTTTGATACTCGCCGGCGGAAATCTGGGTGAAAGTGTCTGGCGGTGGGGTGGACTCCCCGTCTTCATTGTTGCCCCAACAGGTGGCGCTGCCGTCTGCGCGCAGCCCGCAGGTGTGCCTGCCGTTGGCAGAGATCTGGGTGAAGGTGCCTGCAGGTACAGTGGATTGCCCGTAGGAATTGTCGCCCCAACAGGTGGCGGTGCCGTCAGCCCGCAGCCCACATGCGTGGACCGCGCCGGCGGAAATCTGGGTGAAAGTGCCCGGCGATGGGGTGGACTCCCCGTAAGAGTCGTCGCCCCAGCAACTGGCGGTGCCGTCAGTCCGTAGCCCGCAGTTGCAGCCCCCGCCGGCGGAAATCTGGGTGAAAATGTCCGGCGGTGGGTCGGACTCCCCGGACGAGTTGTCGCCCCAGCAGGTGGCAGTGCCGTCTGCGCGCAGTCCGCAGGTGTGCCAATTGCCGGCGGAAATCTGGGTGAACGTGCCGGCCGGGGGAGCTGACTGGCCGTAGTAATTGGAGCCCCAGCAGATGGCAGTGCCGTCTGCGCGCAGCCCGCAGTTGTGGATTCCGCCGGCGGAGATCTGGGTAAAAGCGCCGGCCGGGGGAGCTGACTCGCCGTAGGAGTTGTTGCCCCAACAGGTGGCGGTGCCGTCGGCGCGTAGCCCGCAGGTAGAGATCCCGCCGGCGGAAATCTGGGTGAAAGCGCTTGTCCCTGTGCTCCCAACTCCGCCCTCGGTCGGCGTAGCACCGTCGGGGACACCTCCACCTTGGCCCGCGATCCCAGCATCGTCTACACCGCGGCTCGGGCCCACGCCGCTATCCGCGCGGTTGCTGGCAGCGGCGCCGGTCGCACCGCCCATCGGAGATCGGCCGCATGCGGACGTCGCCACGAACGCCAGGATCGCAGCGACGTGCAGCCACACTGCCGATCTGCTCTGGCCGCTGCTCGCGTCGAAAGCCCGCCCAGCAACCTTTGGCTTGGCGAGCCTGCAAGTTCCATTCGCGCCCACACCGGCATTCTAGCGCCATACCGCGACGCAAACGCGCGCTTTCACGACGGAAGGCCCGGTGTTTTGCGATGGCGTGGTCCGTCGCAGCAGCGACGGCGACGGGAGAATTTCAATCAGTGGTGCTAGGCAGGCGCAAGAGGCTAACCCGCGCTCTTGCTCGTGACCATTCCCCTATGAACGGTCGCATTCTGACAAATCCATAGAAGGTTGCCGGAATGTGGTGCCCTTCTGGCTAGTAGGCCGGGCCCAGCCTGGTGGGAGTTTTCGGACCGCTCGTCTGGCAAGGAGACATCGCATGAAGAAGATCTATTGCTTCGCCCTCGCAGCTTCGCTGGCTGCTTCTTTTGGCTGTGGGAGTAGCGAACAAAGTCCTATCACGGAAACTGGTGGATCGACCACGACTGGTGGTGTGACAGGAGGAACCGGTGGTGTCGTGGGCACAGGGGGAACAGAGACCGGGAATGGAGGAAACCAAGGCACCGGTGGTCAGAGCGTCACGGTAGGCAGTGGCGGAAACAACGCAACCGGTGGCAGCGTCTCGACCGGCGGTGCGAACCCGAGCGGTGGTGCGAACCCGAGCGGTGGTGCGAACTCGACCGGCGGTGTGACGCCGACCGGTGGTGTGGCCCCGACCGGTGGTGTGGCCCCGAGCGGTGGTGCGAACTCGACCGGCGGTGCGAACCGAACCGGTGGTGTGACGCCGACCGGCGGTACTAACCGGACCGGCGGCACGATGTCGACCGGCGGTACGCCGTCGACCGGCGGTGCGAACCCGACCGGCGGCGCGGGCGGCTCGACTTCTCCCCCCTCATGCAGTGTCCAGCCGGTCACTCCCAATGCCTCGCAGCAGACGAAGAACGTGCTTTGCTACCTGTATAGCCAATACGGCAACCACGTCTTGTCAGGGCAGCAGGAAGGCAACTGGAGCGATAACCCCACTGACATCAGTTCGTACGCCGGCCAAGGCTTGAAAACCCCGGCGGTTCATGGCACCGATTTTGCGTACCACAGCAGCGCTGGCTGCACTGGCGTCAACATTTCCACTACACATGCCATCGCCCATTGGAACGCGGGTGGGCTGGTCATGTATCGCTACCACAGCGGAATGCCGGTGTCCGGCACAACCTGCATGAACGACTGCTACACCGGCACGAACTGCTCCGAGTCTACTCCCGGCAGCGGCTTCTTCACCAACATCATAACGGCAGGAACCCCGGAGAACACGGCCTGGACTTCCAGGCTGGACTATATGACGGTTCAATTCAAGGCCATGGCAGCCGTCAACATGCCGGTGATTTTGGCGCTCTTTCACGAGACGCAATCCAACGGATGGTTTTGGTGGAGCAAGGGAACAGGAGCCGAGTTCNNAAGTACTCGTTCAACTACCTCACCAGTACCAAGGGCAACACCAATATCATCTGGCTCATGCCCTACAGCGGCTCTCCGACTTCCGCCTATTGGCCAGGCCCGAGCGAGGTCGACATTTCGGGAGGGGACACCTACGGGAGTAACCCACCGTTCACCTCGCTCTATAGTAGTTGCAAAGGCATCATGGGCAGCACGATGCCGATCGCGCTGCATGAGTGCGGGACAGCCCCAAATCCCAGCACTATGTTCCCCACTGCGGCGCCCTGGATACTGTTCAGCGTCTGGGCGGGGTACGAGAACAACCAATGGGCGAATCTCAAGACTATCTACGCCGACTCCCACACCATCACCCGCGACCTGATACCGAGTCTGAAGTAGAAACACAGATCGGGCGGTCGCGGTTGTCTTCGCTTGAGCACTGACGTAGGGTGAGCGCGTCGGTCGAGAAAGTCATGTCCAAGCCTGCAATCGTAGTTCTGGGAGCCCTCGGCATCATTGCGCTGGCGATTGTACTCGGGGCGTTCGCCCTGCGGAACAAGGGCTCGCGACCGTCGCCAATCGAGGAGCACGAGACAGTTGCAGCCACCCCGCCGGCCCCTAGGTTCGACGCGGCCACGGTGAACCCTACCCCACCCTCACCTCCGGCGCCGTCCCTAGTCGCCCCGCCAAAGCATCGGCTAGCCACGGGGAGAGACGCTGGAACGGGCCTGAGTGAGGCCTCGTTGATGGCGAAGCTGCATGACCTGGCGGCGTCGGATCCGCCTCTTTCGTTGCAATTGGCGAGAGAGGCAGTCGCGCGGTTTCCCGACAGCCCCAATGCACCGGAATTCGAATGGAACGTCGTCAAGGCCCTGGCCAATATGGAGCGCTACAAAGAGGCAAGGGAAGAAGCCCGGATCATGGTCAACAAGTATCCCGGCAATGACTTTGCCGCCGACGTCGACCGCCACCTGCTGCACCACCCGCCCAACCCGCCCAACATTCCCGAACCGGAGTAGGGCAAGCCATGTCCAAGCCTGCACTCGCCGTTCTGGGAGCCCTCGGCGTCATTGCGCTGGCAGTTGTACTTGGCGCATTCGCTCTTCGACCCAAGCCACGGCGACCATCCTCGGTCGACAAGCAAGACACAGTCGCGAGTGTTCCCTCAGCCATGGACCCCGACGCTGCCCCCAAGCCGCTGCCCCCGACCCTTGCGCCGGCCTCCTCCCCGAAGAGCGTTGCGCATCATCGGCAGCCTATCGGGAAGGACGCCGGAGCGATCCTGGATGAGGCCTCGTTGCTGACAAAGCTGCATGACTTGGCAGCGTCGAACCCTCCCTTGTCGCTGCAATTGGCGAGGGAGGCGGTTGCTCGGTTTCCAGACAGCCCCGATGCGCCGGAATTCGAATGGAACGTCGCCAAGTCACTGGCCGCCATGGGGCGATTCAAGGAGGCCAAGGAACAGGCCCGGCTGATGGTCAAGAAGTATCCGAGTACCTCCTGGACAAGCGACGTCCAACGCCACCTGTTGTCCAACCCGGAGTAAGAGCGGGACAGCGATCCGCAGGCGCAGCGTCTCACGAGAAGAGAACGACGGTTGAGACGAACCGGGCGCTTCGCACCGCGCGATCTGCACTTGGACAGATGAAACCGTATGGCTGACTCATCATCCTCGGGTACTTGGGGACTGCTGCGTCGTCAGGAAGTACTTTCTGCGACGGGGGAACGCTTCTCCGGAAACCTCTTGGATCTGTGCGTCAGATGCACCTGGCTACTCAGCACCTCTGTCAGGCAGAAGTTCAAATCTGGGCACACCGAGATCCTGCGGCATCGGCTAGATTCTCACCTGTCACTGGGAGGACCGTATCGCCCTGGTTCGTGGTATACCCGCTGCCGAGACGCTGCGTGAAGCATAGACCCGAAATTCGTCCGTCGCTCGGAATTGGCTGAGCCATATGACGAAGCCACTTCACTGCGTTTGTCAGGCAAACTCGGTTGCTCTGGAGAGAAGCCATGAAAATGATGCGAGAGACCCACCGTTTCGTCCTCGTGCTGCTAGTCGGCACGCCGCTGGCTATCGGTTGCAGCGGAAACAACACACCTTCCACCACTGGCAGCGGAGGCGCTCAGACCGGCGGAGCCGGCACGGGGGGCAACGCCCCCAATACTGGTGGCACGCCCAGTGTAGGAGGACAGGCGCCAACGGGTGGTAGTACCACCAACCCAACAACCGGAGGCGCCAGCGGCGGCTCCAACAAGAGTGGCGGCTCCATCAGCAACGGCGGCTCCATCAGTGTCGGCGGCATTGTTGTTGATGGCGGCGCCCCTTCCGGAGGAGCCAGCGGCCAGGGTGGTGGCCCCAAGGGCGGCAACACCCCAACCGGCGGGACCGCCAAGTCGGGCGGCGCCCCACCCGCTGGCGGCACTGTAGCAACGGGCGGAAACGCTGGCTCGGGCGGCACCACCGGAGCAGGTGGCTCGACCTATGTTCAACCCGGGAATCGGGTCCGCATCATCATGCCCCTCGATCGGAACTGGCTGCTCAACAAGGGCGACGCGAGCGGGGCGGAGGGAACCGCTTTCGCGGATTCCGGTTGGACCCCAGTGAACCTCCCGCACGACTGGGCAGTCGAGGGGCCGTTCGCTCAGGACAACCCGACGACCGGCCGGGGCGGCTTTGCGCCGTCGGGAATCGCTTGGTACCGAAACCATTTCACTCTTCCCGCAGGCGCCACCTCGGGCAAGCAGGTCTACATTGAGTTCGACGGCGTCATGGGGAACAGCACTACCTATGTCAACGGCACTCAGATTGGGAATCATCCCTACGGCTACGTGAGTTTCCGTTACGATATAACGAAGAGCATCAATTTCGCGGGGACAAACGTGATCGCGGTCAAGACTGACACCAGCACGCAGCCCGCCTCGCGTTTCTACGCGGGCGCTGGCATCTACCGCCGTGCACGAGTCATCGTGACCGATCCGGTTCACGTCGATCAGTACGCCACATCCGTTAGTGCGCCCAGCCCGACGACTGCGTCGGCAACCGTCAACGTCACAACTTCGGTAGTCAATTCGGGCACGTCGTCTCAAAGCGTGAGCGTGCAGGGCGTCGTCACCGACCCGAGCGGGACGGCGCTGGCACCCGTCACGGCGGCTGCCCAGAGCATCGCTGCCGGGGCGTCGGCCACCTTCACCTTCACTGTCCCTGTCACGAGCCCCAAGCTATGGGACCTCAAGACGCCGAACATGTATTCACTCTTGACCAACGTGCAAGTCGGCAGCAGCACGGTGGACGACGACGTGACCCCGTTCGGGATCCGAGACCTCAAGTTCAGCACCGGCATGACTCTCAATGGCACGAGCTTGAAGTTCCAGGGCGTCGCCAACCATCAAGACTACCACGGGCTTGGCCTCGCTGCGCCGGCGCGGGCCATGCAAAGGCGGCTGGCGCAGCTCAAGGCCTTCGGGGTGAACGCCATCCGCACCGCCCATGATTGCCCTAGCCCGGAGTTCCTTGATCTGACCGACCGGATGGGCTTTCTCGTCCTCGACGAGTTTACCGACGTCTGGAGTAACATGAAGTACCAGGATAAGGGCGATTACTCAATGTACTTCAACAAGGCCTCGACGACCCCGACCGGAATGCCCCCGCTGCCTGCGGCCGCCACCGGTACAAAGTGGTGGGAGGTCGATTTTACCGGCTGGATCATGCGGGATCGCAACCACCCCAGTGTGGCTCTCTACAGCATGGGCAACGAAATCCACGATTCGGTCAGCTCACGCACTCCCATCCTCACCGAGATGGTCAAGATCGTCCACTCGCTCGACAGCACGCACCTTGTCACCCAGGCTCTGCTTGACCCCAGCACGTCGGGCGATGTCGGGGGAGCAACGAATACCCTACTCGATGTCTGGGGCGACAATTACAACGTCGCTGTTGCCATTTCGGCCGCGGCAGCCACGGTTACGAAATCCGGCCTGATCACCGAGGTAGGTGAAGAAACAACCACCTGGACCAGCGTCACGGGCAACGCGGCGCTCACGGGCTCGTTCCAGTGGACGGGCGTGGACTACATGGGCGAGATAACCAGCACGACCGATTGGCCGAAGATAGGCGGCAACGGGGCGCTCATGGACGAACTAGGGGCAGTGAGGCCCAACGGCTACACGTGGTCGGGCATATGGGGTGGGCCGACGAAGTCGGCTCCCGCCAGCGGAGCGAAGGCTGGCCAGGTCACACTCACGGCGGACCATGCCACGCTCCTGAACGACGTGGACGACGTTTCGTTCGTCAAGGCGGAGGTGACTAGCTCCACCGCTCCCATCACCTTTGCCATCACGGGTCCCGGCACCATCATAGCGGTGGACAGCGGCAGCATGACGCAGGAGTCGTTCCGCGGAACTTCGCGCAACGCCTTTAATGGCGTGGCGTACGCCATCGTTCAGGCGACGGGCGCCGGAACCATCACGGTGACGGCAACGTCGTCGGGGCTCACGGCCGGTACCGCGACTATCACGGCCACCGAGGGCACGTGGGTTCCTTGCTCCGGGACCTGCGACTAGGGGGTGTCCCTAATTGACGGCGGCCATTGACTCTGGCGGCCGCTCGGCGCTGGCGG
>PMKP01000015.1 GCA_003157775.1 Myxococcales bacterium
GGCGGCGATCAGCCACTCGACGATTACTTTTGCATTTTCGTCATCGAACCACTTCTTCAGAACGCTCGTTCGATATTCGATTATCGGCTTTTCCATGCGTGCTCATCCTTGCCTCTCCTGGCGGAAACTACGTCAGGTCTCGCCGCATCCAGAAGACTCTCGGACACATTGTCGCACAAATTCCACACGATTTCCTTGCGCCACGCCAAGCATGCGCGCGCCGGTCGTCCCCTCCGCAGACAAGCTGTCTTGTACGCGGAGTAGGCTCGACCGGAATGGATTTGACCAGTGCCCGAGCTCGAAGCGCTCCGAAAGGCGCTGGGCAGGGACAATTGAAACGCATCCTCAACACGGGCAGGAGCCGAGATGGTTCCTGCCCCCTTTTTCTGCGCGCCCCTTGCGAATCTCCCCGATCTCCCGGGAAGACGATTTCAGGGCTGCCGCGAGGAACAAGCGTATCGTGGCGGCCTGACCTCGTAGTCCTTCTTGACTTGGTTTGGGGACCGGGCGCAGCATCTTGGTTGCACAGCGCGTACAAGGTGGCCTATCTGCCGAGTGCGCTTAGATTTCAGCACGCATGGAACATCGAGGCTGTAGCCGCCGAAGCTCGGTCATCCGACACCAGCGGGTTCACGAGTGGGTAAGCTTCTCTTCGTGAGAGGGGGCCATGGACGCGACCAAGACTTGCTCCTTCTGCGCTGAACAGATTCCGGTCATCGCGGTTCGGTGCCCATTCTGCCGGAGCGACCTGCCTTCCAATCCTGCGCCCGTCCCTACACTCCCGTTGCCAGCGGCGGCCCCCGCAAGACCAGTCCACAAATCCCCTCCGGCGCCACCACCGGCGGTACCACCACCAAAACCACCATCGCTACCAGCGCAAGGTCTAGGTCTTTCGCCAGGTCTGATCCCGGCTCAGACCACACGCGAAGCCCCCAGCGGTCCAACGTCGGCGCCTCCGACACCTGTTGCGGCAAAGCAGCGTGTCAATCGTCTGCGGATCTCGAAGAAGACCGCGATCATCGCAGCCTGCGGCGGCGCGATCACTGTGCTCTTGCTTGTGTTGCTCTTGCGCCCGGATCGGACGCCGGCTCGAATTGAGCTGGCTGGGCTTCCCCAGATGATCCTGGACTACGCCGAGGTCAAGGTGAAAGCCAGCGTGCTGAACAAGAGGGCCGCACATCTTGCCAATGTGCCCGTCACCTACGCGGCGGAGCCAGCCGGCATTGTCGCGACCGGACCTCACGGAGGTCTCACCTGTCTCAAACGTGGCGAGGGCACACTGGTTGCGACCGCCGGAGGAAAATCCGAGCGAGTCCAAGTTCGGTGCCGACCAGTGGCCCGGCTGACCGATTCCACGGAAATTACACTCGCCCTCACCGCGAAGCCAACGAAGGTTGACATCGCCGCTCTCGACAAGGACGGCGAAAAATACGCCGATGTCCCCCTGTCGATGCAGACATCTGATCCCGCCGTGTTTCGCATTGAAGGAGAACGAATCACGCCAGTTGGTCTCGGGAGCGCCACGCTGACAGTATCCGCCGGTGCGCAGTCTGCGAAAATCGCCGTGAATGTGGTGGACAACGTTCTTTTCCAGAAATTCAGTCTGGCCGACGGCGAGGCCCGGACTTTTCAAGTTGCCCCTCCGGGGCGCTACAACGTGCGTGTCAAGGCGCAGGGTGGGAAGTCCTGGGACGCCGGAGTGCAACTGTCGTTCGCGGTCTCGACTTGTGAGGCCCGTCCCGAGGCGGCCATCCATGACGTGGAATGCGACTTCGGCAACGGGGGCTCCGTGACGGTTACCAATCCGCCTGTCTTCGGTCGGTGGTCTGGGATAGCCGTCCAGGTCCGGCTGAGCCTCGACCGCAAGAAGTCAGCGCCCGTCCAACCGTAGGAGAGACGATGAAGGCTTGTCCGTACTGTGCATCGCAGATCCAGGATGCCGCCATCAAATGCCGTTTCTGCGGCATGATGATCACGCCGGATGCACTCGCCAAGGCCCCGCCGACTTTTCACCAGGCGTCACGCGCGATCGCGTTGCCGAAGCCGGGCCAGGTCGCAACCAGCCCCCATGCCCCTGCAGGACAGCCACACTCCTCGTCACCCGGGGCACAAACCGGAGCAGATGTTGGGGGAAAGCAGGATGCGGGGCCTCTGAGGACGTGCCCCAGTTGCGGAAAATTGATAACAGCGGAGGCAACGACATGTGGATACTGCCAGTCCAAGGAACTACCAGGCCGAGATGCTGTCGGCTCGACGGCTCCTCTACTTCCTCCGCAACGGCTGGCGTCCACCCGTCCACCGAGTCTGGCCCAGCCCAACTCGGCTCCGAAAGTCAGATTCTTCCCTATCGTCGTTCTTGCCAGGGGTCGGTATCTCCTGGCATTCTTGCTTGTGGTCTGTTGCATTGTCGCCATCGCCAACAGAAGCTGCCACAAAACTACTCACTACCTCCAGTTGAGCGCCAAGGAGTCCCGCACCTGCGCTTTGACCACGAAAGGCACAATTACTTGTTGGGGTGGAAGTTGGCGCGAGGACTTCGCTAGACAGCACGATCATTTGGACATCACGACCGCACCGCTAGGGGCTGGCTTCCAGCAAGTCTCCGTAGGCGAGGAGCGCACTTGCGCCCTCCGAATTGATGGTTCAGTGGCCTGTTGGGGCGAGACCACCGACAAGCGCCTTGCCCTGCCAGCCCTTCTCCGATTCAAACAGATCTCCCTTTCTGGTGATGTCCTGTGCGGCGTACAAATAGACGGTACAGCATTTTGCTCCGGCTACGATGATGCTATCCGACTCATATTCAGCGATGCCAGGTTCACTCATCTCTCGATCGACTATGGTGAAAGATGCGGCGTGACAACGCGAGGGGCCATGGCATGCTGGCATCCATCAGGCGGAGTGGTCTGGGAGGAGGACGGGAAATACTCCCAGGTATCCGTATACGGAAGCGACAGGTGCGCCTTGAAGACCGATGCCAGTATCGAGTGCTCCGACCGTACCGGTTTCAAACCGCCACCAGGGAGCTTCGTCCAGATCTCAATCAGTCTTTACTTTGGATGCGCGGTGAGAGCCGATAAGGCGATAGAGTGCTGGGGAGATGGCGGCGAGCACACCTGGAAATTGCCCCCGTCAAATCGCAGCGACTTGGCCGCGATGGTAGCAAACCCGCCGGCAGGCAGTTACACGCAAGTAGTGACCGGTCTCTCCCATGCGTGCGGCCTAAAGACCGACGGGACGATTGTATGCTGGGGGAGTTCCGGACCTGAGACAAAAGGGGTACCCAATGAATAACCAAGAACTGAGGGACAAGGTTGGCCGTCTCCTAGGCAAGATCAAACACGTCTCGACCGGAAAGTTTGAGGGGCGCGATGCCGCTGGGCAATTGAAGGGTACCTACGGCCCGAAGACCGACCAGACCCGGGATGCCGTCGGGCGCGTCGTGGGCAAGGGTAACTTGTTGGCTACGTTAATCACGAGCCCGTAGGCCGGTCTCGCTGGTCGTACCGGCACTGGTGACGGAAAAGGAACGCGGGGGAGTTGTCGACCAACGGCCAGAATACAGTCGGCCCCGTGTTTCCTCCACCGGCCACGTATCCGTAGCCGCCGGACACCTTGGTGTTGGTCACCACTCCTCACGGTCTTCGAACTGTGGACTGACGGCCGGCCACTGAGGCGGGCATCATGAATACGCGTGTCCAGACCATCAAGCTCCCGCACGATGATGTGCGGGAGCTGCGGATCTACCACAACAGGCGCACGACCCGGCTCGTCGTCTCCGATGAAGATCAGGCGGTGCCGCTCATCCAAGCCCAACTCGGCGCACCTGAGCGCGCAGCGCTCCGGAAGGCGCTGGGCGGGAACAATTGAAATGCAATCTCACGCGGGCAGGAACCGAGATGGTTCCTGCTCTTCTTCTTCCGAATGTTCGTGGGCCCATGCCGGCCTAAGACGTTGTTGGACCGTCGCTGTCGATCCCCCTTCAACCAATGCTTTTCAACATTCTGCTAGGGGCTACCCTGCGCTTCTGACAGATCTCGATCAGGATAATCACGGCTTGAGTAGTCGAAGTACCGCACTTGGCCACCAAGAATCGCAAGCAGGCAGCGGGCGAACAGGGTATGTGCAGCTCGATATGCTTGGAGCTTCTCGAAACCTTCGTCGGGGGCAAACTCGTTCGCGTGAGCGGCGTCGTTCCTCGCTGCGAGAGCCACCTTCTCAATGGCACCGAACTTGAGGCCGAGATCGCTAAGAAATAGCTCGTTTAATCGCGAGCCCGAAACGGCGTTGAGGCCGGGAAGTCGATTTCGGAGATGGGTCAGTTTGTCGGTGAAGTCCTTGCAGTCTTGGAAATGTTCCGATGCAGTAATGGCATCGCCCAGTTTCTGGGCGATAGCGGCCCACTGCGGAGCAGGGAACAGACGTGAGCGCGGCTCGTTCTCCGAGTGTTCGTAGTATCCCCGTCGGAGAACTTCGAACGCCGCCCCCACGTAGCCTGCTGCCATCTCAAGCGGAGCGTTTTTGGCATGCAGGTACAGCCAGATCGCCCGATTCAGATCGTACTCGCTCTCTCCTTCCACATATCGCTGTACTAGCCGAGAAACCAACTTCTCGTCGAGTCCATCTCTATAGCTCTCGTGAAGCAGCGCCGGGCGCTGCGAGCCACCGAAGCCTCCGGCGGTGTATGGCGAACGCATGCATACGCGAAGTGGCGTGCAGGCCTGATCGACCTCAGAGTAGCCCAGGACACCGAGTCCGGCGCCGAAGAGGAACTCGAATGCTCGTCGCACAGTATGGCGGAGATGTTCATCCGGCAGCCCTAGTGGTCCAGCGTAGTACTCGACAAAGCCCGGCTGTTCGATGGGCACGCCCTCGGTGACGCAACCGAGCGGGGCTGTGCCGATCCGGATCTTCGACAACGTTGGCAACTCCAGCTGGAACTCGATATGGTCGCAACTCAGACTCTTGTCGCTCATCCGGTCTTCCGCCACACTACCCTCTCGGCACCGCGCCGTGACCACGGTATTGGTTCTCTCCGTGGACCGTGTCCACAGGAGATGTGGGATGTTGGTCAGCCATTCGACAATGGCCAGCGCCTCGCGTCGGTCGAGGGTGATTGAAAGCGACTCTGCCAGGCCGACGATGCGCGTTTGGGTGCGATCATCCTCCGTCACGGTTGAGCATTGGCTGCGGCGAAATCCATCAAGGATGCCGGGTTGTCCGGATTTCGTGAGTACGTTGATCGGCGTGGTTCCCCATTCGGTTCCGGGAACTCCAGTATTGAGGGCACAACGGCCATCTGCGCACAGTGAGATCTGCAGTTTGAGATCTGGGCCGCGCGAGAGTTCGAGGGGCCCCGCCGTCGAAAGTCCAAAATCTTTCGGGTCAACAACCTTGAATACCTGTGGTAGCGGGAATGGGAGCCAGTCGTACTTCATGTCGAGACCCTATCGCTCATACAGCACTTCGCAGTTTCAGTCTGGCCACGTGATGAAGGCCCTTCCTCCCGACTCCTTTCCGCCTTCGACGAATGCGACGGACTTCTCGCAACCTGGGCACTTTCTTCCTCCAGGATGAAGACGTCCGCTCACGAGGAAGACGTTAGCGCATACCGGGCAGGTAAAGGCGGCATTATTGCCCACCCAGTCCTCGCCCTGTTTCAAGTCCTTTTGATCCAATTCTTTCCGTGCCATAGGAGCCTCCCGCATTGGAGGCTAGGGTTGCCACAGGCCGAGGCGTGAGTCCAGGGAATGGATCAGCGCGCTACGATTCAAATTGGCCCGCTAGCCGCCCACGGCCGACTCCGCGAGCAGGTCCGGCGAGCCCCTTTCATCGCTCCAGCGTGTAGCTGCCGGACGTCACAAGATCGCTCGCCCTACTGGTGCAGACGAGATCCTGAGGCCGCGCCCGTTGCTGTCAGTTTCTTCCCGCGCCTTTGGTCGATCCGCGCTGCGAGTTCGTTGCTCACCTTGAAGTGGGGCAGGCGCTTCGGCTTGACTTCGACGATCTGGCCGGTTCGAGGGTTCCGTCCCGTGAACGCCCTGTAGCTCCGGACCTGAAAGGTTCCGAAACGGCGAAGCTCAACCCGTTCGCCGCGGCATATGGACTCCTTCAGGCAGTCGAAAATGGTATCGACCAGCAACTCGGCCCGAGATCTGTGCATGTGCCCCTTCTCGCAGACGCGCTCGATCAGGTCGGCTCTGGTCACGCCACGGGCTGCCTCAGAGATCGGCATTTCGGCCCCGAGTATAGCGGAAGCCGACGGCGTGGGCTGCAATCTGCGAGAGGGTGCTCTCGAACAGGGTACTGAACCGCTGGTACCGCGACCTCGCCACAAGGCCGGCGTCCGCCGCATCACCAGCCATGGCACCCGCCATGCCGCCGGCAGCGACTACGCCGCGATGGGCGCCGGCCCGAAGGTCATCGGGGCCGTTGCTTGGGCACAGCGATAGCGCGTCCACGGAGCGATACATCCACGTCGCGCAAAGCGCCACAACGGTCGTGGTCCAGGCTCGATGGCTGCGGATCGGGGGCGGAGAGGGTGGAAGGTGAGGCGTTGTGCCCGGTGGCTGCATTAGGAGGCCAGAATGTGCAACAATGGACTGGATGGAATATGAATTCCCCTGCCTCTACTGCGGTGACCGCGAGAGGCCAAGGACGGCCGAGCATGTGCTCCAGAAGGGGTTGGGGGCGGAAATGATCCTTCCGGAGGATGTCTGCGACGAGTGCAACACGAAAGTGTTTTCCCCGTTGGACGGCGACCTGATTCGCTACGTTCGCACAATTGCATACTGCGACCACCCCGACGTGAGGGTGACTCGAACGTTCCTCCAGGAAGGGCACCCGTTGGTCCTTCAGGATGGCGCCTGGATTAGTGTGAGGGTTGAAAGGAATACCCGCTGGGTGATCCTGCCGCAGATAGTCTTCCTGGGTGGAGGACGGCTCCAAGTATCCCTGGACACCTCGGCGGGAAAGGATGCGGCCGTGGCGCTCTTGGCTAACATGCAGAAGGAGCTAGCGGAGCCTTCGACGCTGAATCCGTTAAAGACAACCATCGTAGACAACCGGCAGAGCGAGGTGGCGATCCAACCAGCTCTCATTCGGAGTGCTCCACGAAAATACTGTGTCAGGGCGCACACTCGTGAGGCAGCGGACGAAGTCGCTGCTGATGTAGCAACAGGAAGGCTATTGGCCAACTTGAAATCCTTGAGTGCGGCAGATGACCGGACGTACGAGCGACCCGGCGTGCTGACCACCCTCTCTGTCAACCTGGGCCACATTGAGCGAGCCGTGGCAAAGGTGGCGCTGAATTTCATATGCAAGATCGCAGGACCCGGCACCGCGAGGAATCCTGCCTTCGATGGGCTCCGTGCTTTCGCGCTGTTGCCGATCCTGGACGGGAAGAACGAGTTTGTCATGAAGTGCGACCGTGCCGAAGCCGACAACGCTAGCTTCCTGTCGAAACTTGCGGTTGAAGGGCATCACTCGCTCGCGCTGCTCAGTGCCGGAGACATTCCGTGCGTTTTTCTCGCTCTCTATGGCCGTCCCTTCATGTTGGTCCGGCTCACGTCCGGACCAGCGCCCGGCGTGCTGCCGCAGAATCCAGCCGTTGTGGCTCTATTCGATTATCGGAACAAGACGCATGAGATTGTCTCTGCCACCGATGCACCGCTGGCCTTCATTCGGCGGTTCTTTGTGCGCCCAAGCGACGACGGAAGACCGAACGAAGTACGCTAGAAGTGTGGAAAACCAGAAACGACGGGGCAGGTCAAATGAATGAGAACGAGAGAGAGATCCGAGCGGCGCTCAGGAAGAGGTTGGCATCCCTTTCGGACTCCTTTGGGGACGAGGAGGTTGTGCAGTTGGCGGCGGCCTGTGTCGCCAGCGGCCAGTGAGGGTCCCACTTTCACCAGTATCACCGGGGACCAGGGACCCACCCGGTGATTTCAGGACATGACTTCGCCCAGCGCTCAATGGCGCGCGCTTGAAAGCGCAGACGCAGGAACGACGCCGCTCTCTCGACGGCCTCGGCTCCTCTCGAAGCGGGGCGTAACCACTACACGCTGCCACAAGACGGCGATGGATGTCACCATCAATAGGTTGAAACTGAATTCGCTTGCACAGTACTCCGTCGGTGTGCCAAGAAGCCGTTTGGCACAGGCGCGACGGCGGCGAAGACCTTCAACTCGATAGCAACGGCTCCGCCGGCCTGCGCGCCGTCGGGGGCGCGCTGATCGGCCGGCTACGCACTCGCCGCCGCAATACACATGGACGAAACCAGCGTGCCCGCATTGTGCGCCCGCATCGCCTTCCTCGAAAGTGGAGGTTTGGGGTGGGCTCCTGGTTCCCGCTGATTCCGCTGAAAAGGGTACCCCTCAGGGCCGGTGGCGACAGCGGCCTGGGAAGCAGGTACGAGCCGGGCGTTTCTGCACCCTCTGGTGGAGGTACTGTTCAGCGACGGGTTTCGGAAACACGCAAGGGTACTTGCAACTGGTCTGACGCGCTGCGTCAACAGGGTGTTGACCTTGGGCCCCACATCCATCGGATGACACTTGCTGCAACTACCTCGGATGCGTTCATTCAGGCCCTGGGAGCTATCAACGAGCTTCATGTAGCCGCATCACTCGCCGCGGCGGGGGCGACTGTCGAATTTGTGGGCACTGGGCGACACGGAACCCCCGATATCTCAGCCAGAATTGGTGATGACACCATTACCTTCGAGGTCACAACCTGGGGCCTGCCCAAACGACAGGTGGCCGCTGGAAACCGAATGAATTACGCTTTCGTGCACTGGAAGCGGGGACGTCCGGTACCCAGTGACTTGAAGGGTGCCGCCCATGACTCGGGGAGCGGATCGCGGATGATGGAACAAAGGGTCTCCTTGCTAGAGGGAAGGACGCTCCCGGAGAAGATCCGAGCACTTGTGGGCAAGAAGGAGGCGTCACAGCTACGAGGCAGACCGAATCCGGTGCTGGTGATCTCTGCACGTCATCAATGGGGTGTGTCCGCCTCCGATTGCCTACCAAGGACGGACTCCCGACGCGGAATCTGTTCGGGGCTCTGCTATGCTGCAGTCTACGGGCGTCGCGGCGACTATCTTTTCGAGGGTGAGGAGTTCGAGGGCAGAGGCCAGGAAGTCAGCAGCCAACTTGGCGACGGCATCCTCAGAAAGAGTGCATCTCTGGCCGCCGTGCTGTTCTTGTTCAATAAAGGGCCAGACGTGGTTCTGGAAAACCTCCAGCCATCCTCGGGACTTTCTTCGCGGGTCACAAGACTATTCCTTGCCAAGGCCTTCACCCTTGATGCGAAGGCAAGTATTCTGAAGCGCCGATGAGCCTCGCCCCGCACTCATCGGCGCGCTGCTCGGGCACAGCGATAGCGCCTCCACCGAGCGCTACACCCACGTTGCCCCGAGTGTGACCGCAGCCCTGGTTCAGGCGAGATGGCTG
>PMKP01000394.1 GCA_003157775.1 Myxococcales bacterium
GCCAGTGTCTTGCAGGATTCCGGGGGAGTGACGCCCGGAGGGGCCGTTGATCCCGGCCAGCGGCTTGCCGCTGGCCAGTCGCTGCGGCAGGTGGCGAGGGTTCTAGGGATCGGCGCATCCACCCTCCACCGGGCTATCCAGATCGGGCAGCCGAACAGCGGAGCAGCACTGATGGATTGCTCTCGTTCATGTTGGCCGCCTACGACAGGCGCTGACGAGTACACCGTGCGTTCACGAAAAGCGGAGAAGGGGATAGCATCCGAGTCACCACCATGAACCCCACCCCACCGACCCCGCAGGTCGCACCCTCGGTCGTTTCCGTCGAATCCGCAGTCGCGCCAACCGTCACGGTGCCCCAAGGCGGAACTCCACCGACTGCGCCGGTTTCGGGCGAAGACCGCTCGTCCAGTCAAGAGCAGCGGCGGGGAGCGAGTGCACCTGCCTGGCACACACATGCCGACCGATTGGCCAAACTGGCCGTAGCCGCCCTGGCAGGCGTCTACATCACGGGATTCGTAGTAGCGGTTCACCACTACACGAAGGCCGGAGTTCCAATCGCCGCCCTAACTCACGACGTGTTCTTGGCCGCGGGGGCACTGTTTATCGTAATCACAGGGATCTTTGGGTTCGTGGGCTTGGTAACTGCGGTCGTGATGCGCGAGATTCGACGTGAAAAGGGATGGCGGAAACGAATCGGTTTCGCCGCATCCGCCCTGGTGCTCTTCATGGGCTTGCATGCATTGGGCAGGGGAACCGTGTCCTTTGTGCTAGTGGGCTCTGCCGCCGACCGGATAGGACTCCTGTACTGCGCTGCCGCAACCCTATTCGGGGCATTTCTTTCCATCGTTCAGCGAACGACGGCTCATCGAGTGTCGTTCGCAATCTTCACCTACACGGTCCTTGCGCCGATGTTCTCCTTGCTTGTTTACTCGCACACACCCCAATGGTTCGGCGGAGCGCGGCCAGCAACTATTGCCGAGTACGATCCCAGAAACACAGCACCACCGCCACAGCTTGCCGAGGCAAGGTGCACAACAAGGACTGACCCAGCGCCAGTGCTGCAGTGCCGAAGACTTCATCTACTGTTCTGGGATGAAAAGTTCGTCTATCTGGCCGTCGAGGAATCCGACCGAACCTGTGGTGCTAGCCACACCCCGTGGACGCCCCCGTCGCTCTGGGGCTGGAGAGCTAAGCGGGAATCTGTCACTTGCCTGCTCCACCTCCCCGCGGATAGGCTCAATGGCTACGCCATTCCCGAGGGCGTGTTCAGCGAGGAATGACGTATGGACCCCACCTTACTTGAGGCAGCGCCTGCCTTGGGGATCGGGTCTCCACCCTTCACATGGCCATCCAGGGAGGGCAATTGGACAGCGTTCTGAAAACGTCGTCGGATGACCAGCTCCAAGTGGCCGAGATTATACAGGCGGCCGTCGGACATCCTACTCGAGCGTTTCGTCTACCCGGGCCGATTGCCTCCGGAACTCTCGCCCGCTCAACCTCCCCGCGCACCTGAGCCTCTGCTCCGCAATTCCCCTGCTCGCGGACCGGACCTCGTGTGCCTAGAGAAACCCGATCAATCCCCGTTCTTCTTGCTTGCACTGCCTACGAGAGGTGCAACGCCATGTTGGCCGGCGGTCATGCGGGGAACTCCCCATTCACTCCGGGCAGAGCGACATCATCGATAGGATGGGGGAATATGAACTCGTTCGGTTGCCTTGCCTGGACGGTCCAGATCGCCTGCGAATATGTCTTCGTCATCCCCTCACGACTGAACGTCTGCTTCATCAGTTCAGCAAGTGCCGGCTTGTCGCCTTCCGGAACATCCCGAATGACGTCCATGACTTCGCTCCCGTCGACCGCTAGCAGCAACAGCGGCTCAACGACGAAGTCCTCGCCATCGCGGGAGATCGCCTGCTGAACGTACGCCACAACTCTCCCGTGAAGCGTCGAGTGTAGTCCCTTTCCAAATCCCACACGAACCCGTGCACCAGACTCGGCGAGCTTTTGCTCTTCAGCCCAGGTCCTCTTCTTGTGTCGAAGCATCGAATTGATCCTTTGCTATCGGAATCGTCCTTCCGTCCGGCCAACGGCTTGCCGATAACTGCGGGAGCGCCGCACGAATCGGCCAGTCGATTCTACACGATTTCCCTGCGGCGACACCGGCCGCTGCAACAGCTCGTGGCGCAACGAATGATTCTCGTGATAGATTCAAACGCCATTGGGTCCTACAGGATCCGCGCTGATAGGGGCTTTCGCGACCTGAAAGTACTCTTGAGCTCCCTTCCACTGAGGGCCTTGCCTATTCTTGAGGGGCTCCATGAGTGCGATGAGAATTGCCTCTATCTGGTCGAGCGCGGTCGACAGGTCGATGTTCCCGACCGCTGCCTTCGACTTGTGCACGAGACTAGAGCCAGCACCGACCGAAAGGAATCCAAACCATGAAAACCGCTGCCATCGGTTCCAGAGATGGTAGTCCCTGTGATTGCGTAGCCGGTGAAATAGGTCGTTCTGACCGGAACCCGCTTGTCCAACATAGACCACGCGCTGGGATGGAATATCCGCTCCTTCGTAGAGCACGTAGATTCCGCGTTGCTGGCGAAAGTCTACCCAATCGTCAGGAACTCCCAGGTGACCGCGCAGGTGACCAGCGTTCCCGGGTCCTTGGGATCCCCAGGTGATCTGGTCCCGCTCCCAGAACAGACCGAAGTTCCGGACGATGGTGTTCTTCATACAACCTCTGGTGTGCGCCTAGCTTTCCATTCGGCCCTAGCATCCCGCCGTACGCCGTTTTTCGCAAGCACTGACGGCCATGCCAGCTTCATCTTTGCCAGCCCGCCACCGTCGACAAACGTGGCTCTACCTTGTCGCAGTCTTGATCCTGCGTATGCGTTTCTTCGGCCTGCCTGGTCCAGGCTGCTTGGTCCGCGGCTTCTTGAAGAGCGCCACCAGCGGCACGCCCAGAGCATCGGCCAACATGGCGGCTGACTTGATCGCCGCTCTTTTCCCGCCCGCCTCCTGGGAAGCCGGCTACTTGCTCCGACGACCCCTTGGCGCGACAGGCGTGCCGAAAAGGCCGCCCACGGTTTCGCCCAGACCCTCGGCGATTCTCACCAGGGTAACCAGGGTGACGTTGATGGTGCCAGCTTCGATCTTCTGCCAGTGCTTCAGGTCCAGGTCGCCCTTCTCCGCTGCCTGCTCCAGGGTCCACCCCTTCGCCTGCCGGAAAGCCCGCACCTGCAGCCCGAGCGCCCTGGCTTCCCGCCGATAGCGGGGAGTCTGTCTATGTACGCGGGAGGGCCATTGCTCCACGCTTGCTCGGGCCATGACAGGGCACGATGCGGCACATCCTCCTCAAGGAGTACCGCACATGTGCCGAACCTAGGGGAATCAGGTTGCCGTCCGCGAAGACGTACCGTGAAGGAAGGACGTGTGAAGGCATGACCCACCCCGAGGACGAAAAGCAAACCGCTCTCGCGAAGTTCGTGGCGTGGGCCACGACTACAAACGTCGCCGAAGTGCGGCAGTACGTTGACAAACTGAGGTCGCAGAACACGGGCATCAGCGAGGACGACCTGGCTGCGAAAATCGTCAGTCGCAAATCGATAAAGAACGGGCTAGTGGGCGCGGCAACGGGGTTGCCCGGAGTCTTGGCTCTGCCGGCGACGATTCCTGCTGACTTGGTGGCGTCGTGGCGAATTCAAGCCTTCATGGCCATGAGCGTGGCCTACGTATACGGCCACACTCCAGAGACGACAGATTGGCGGACCGATCTCTACCTGATTCTCGCAGGGGACAGTGCCAAGGAAGCCGTGAAACGGCTGGGAATCGAAGTTGGGAAGAATCTCACGCGCAAGGCAGTGGAAAAATATGTCACGCGTGAACTCATGGTGAAGCTCTGGTCGGTTGTTGGGCGGCAGATAATCACCAAGGCCGGTCAAAAATCGTTCACGAGTTTCTTCCGGATAGTCCCACTGGTCGGCGCACCCATTGGGTTCGCCTTCGATTGGGCCGCGACGCACGCCGTCGGTCGCTTCGCTATCAAGTACTACAGCGGCACCGACTAGTTCTCTCTGGAAACCAATTGACAGATCGTTATGTATGGCGTCCGCCTCACTGGTCTGGTGACAAACTCCAACACCGGCGTTACCATTATTCCGCGACCGGATGATGCGCTCGCGTGGACCGCGCCTCAGGGGTACCCGGTCACGATGAGCGTGTCAGACCGACGGCGCAGGACGGCCCCACGACGGGAGGTAAACATGCTGATGCGAGCGCTGAC
>PMKP01000437.1:0-770 GCA_003157775.1 Myxococcales bacterium
GTCGCCGTGATCCGAAATCACGATCACCGCGGACGTGTCATAGAGCCCCGCGGTCTTGAGGTCTTGGATGAAGGCCGCGAAGGCCGAGTCGCTCTGGGTGATCTCGGCGTTGTGCAGCGCCTCGAGGTACGCCTTGTCAGTAGCATTGACCTTGAGGGTTCCTTGTTTGATCTTGCCGAGCTGGATGCCGGTGAGCACCGGCTTGATGGGGCCGTTGTACGGCTTGTCCCAGTACTTGAGGAGAAACTCCTTGCGCGGGTTGTAGATGACATGCGGCTCGATCACGGCTAGGTACACGAATTGTGGCTTGGCCTTGCCGGGCACGATCCACTTCTTGGCTATGCCCCACAGGGTCTCGGCGTTGTTGGGCAGATTCTCGCGGATGAGGTTGCGATTCTCGTCCCAGCCACGGTCAAATCCCCACTTGGGCGAGACGTAGCCGTTGGCGGAAAACATGGCCGTGCGAAAACCGGCTTTCTTGAATTGCTCGGCCACAAAGGGCACCTCGCGCGAGATCTTGGACTCGTGCACGGTGGCTTTGTGCACGCGCGGGTAGACCCCGGTGAGCATCGACGCCTGTGATGGCAGCGACCAGGTGCCTGGCACCTGAGCCCAGGCGAAACGCGTGGCATCGGCGGCAAAGGCATCGTAGTTGGGCGTCAGCACGTTGGTCTTGGGGTTGTATGCGTGCATCTTGTCGGCGCGAAAGGTGTCGATCATCCAGACGTAGATGTGGTTGAACTTGTGTGGTCTTGCCGCTGCCGGCGCTG
>PMKP01000437.1:871-9415 GCA_003157775.1 Myxococcales bacterium
TTGGCCTGCGCGGGCACCTGCAAATAGAAAGACAGCCGCGATGCCCCGGGCTCGACCAGCGCAGGGTGTCGGGTGCCGCCCAGTTCAGCTTCAGTCACACCGATCTCCGAAGGCGCGGCTGGCAGAGCCGACGGGCTCCCCACACGATCGGCGGCACTGGTGGGACTCGCCGGCCTCGGCGCTCCTATTTCGATGGCGGCGATAGCCGCGGCAGCGCGCTTGCCCCCTGCGATGGCACCCGCCGAGCGGAAGGTGAGCCGAATCCGGTTGTCGCCCAGGGTGAGGGTCGCGGCCGGGACAGCGACGTCGTACGACCGGAAGGCCTGTTCCACGTCCAGGGTTGCCACCGGATGCTCATTGATGAACACAGACAAGCGCTGCTTGGGGACCAGAGAACGCATGCTCAGGGTCAACTGCAACTCGGACCTGCCTGCGGCCAGCACACCATCGCCGTCTGCGTCCGCTGGGAAGGAAAAGGCAGCCGAAGTCCCGGCCACATAGGCCACCGGTGTTGCGCCGTCCTTCTGCAGTGCAAGCCACGATCCTTTCCAGCCACCGTCGATGAACTTGAGAAACCCGGCGCCACCAGCCGCGATCACCAGGCGACCAGCTCGATGTTCCACCGCATGAACACGGTTGGCCACCAGATCGTACGAAAGTCGATAGCCCGCAAGGTCGACCGCTGGCCGGGCCGGGGCAGGCGACGACGATCGATTCTCGGGCAGCGCCGAGGCTGCTTGCGCCCCCGGCCGTCCACTCCGGCCGCAGCCACTGTCGAGCATGAGACACGCCGCCCAGCACAGGGCGGATGTCGCTGTCAGACGAACTCGGTGAAACACGGACATCGAGGTACCGCGTACTTGGGTCAAAGGTCAAGAGCGCGCGGTAGATAGCAACCGATTCCGGTAGTGCTACTCTCCGGGACTGAATGGTCGAGCAGCCCTCATCACGCTTTCACTGGCCGAGCGGTGCGTCTGCCTTCGCGGGGACTCTCGGCGCTGGAATCCTGGACGCATGCTTGGTCTTCGCGCGCAGCAGCGGCAGTCGGCCGTTCGAAGTCCTGGCTCTTGCTGCGGGGCTCTACGGAACCGCGGGGTTGTGCTTGGGCGCCTTTGTCGGATGGGCTGTGGCCACCGCTGCAGCCGCTATACCCGGTGGCTGGCGCGCACTGCACGAAAATCGCGAATTGGATGGCCGCGCGGCAGCGGCCGTGCTGGGCTGTGCCGCCGCGGCTTTGGTCATGGCGGCAGGCGCCGGGGCGGCTCACGGACTTTTCGTGGCCGAGATGGCCAGCCGCAAGCTGGCCGTGATTGCCACCGCGGGGCTGACCCTGGCCTTCTGTCCGGTGGCAGCGCTGTCCGGCTTGACCTGCGCGCGCCTCGTCGCCCGACGCACGCGCTATCTTCCCGCGCCCCGTGGTCTGGGGGCCACGGGCCTGTTGCTGATCGCCTTTGCGGCGGCAGGCGTGCTCGCCTTTGTCGCGGCCCTGTCGCGTGCCGACTGGCGCGTGCTCGATCTCGGGCCCCTGCACTCTGCCCTGGTCGCCCTGCTGCTGGCCGCTGGCCACGGCGTCTTCTGGTACGGGTTAGCCCCGGGCCAGCGGCTGCGTGCGCGCCTGCCCAGCCGCGGCTTGCGCGTCGGCGTGGCGGTCGCGGTGCTCGCGCTGCTCGCGCTTGGTAGCCAAATCCCGGATAGCTCACCCAGCTACGCCGCCATCACCGATGCGAGCTGGGGCCTGCGTTTTGCCCTCAAGCTGGCGCGCCACCTGACCGATCGCGACCACGACGGCTATTCGGCGCTTTTCGGCGGCGGCGACTGCGACGATTCGCGCGCCGACGTCTTTCCCGGCGCCGAGGACATTCCCGGCGACGGGATCGACCAAGACTGTCAAGGCGGCGACGCCAAGCCGGCCACGGCCAACCGCGATCCAGCCGCAGCCAGCGCGCAGGCTGCGCCAGCCCGGCCGGGCGCGTTTTCCGGAAACATCCTGATCATCGCGATCGATGCCTTGCGCGCCGACCGCCTAGGCGTGGCGGGCTACCGCCGGCCGCCGGGCCGCTCGCTCACCCCCACTCTGGACGCGCTCGCCCAGCGGGGCACGCGCTTTTCCCATGTGTGGGCCCAGGCGCCCAATACCCCGCGCTCGTTTCCGTCGGTGGTGACCTCGCGCTATCCCTCTGAGATCGCCTGGCAAAAGCAATCGCTCAACTACTCGAATCTGCTGCCCAGCAACCACACCTTTTTCGAGCCGCTGGCCGCCGCGGGTCTGCGCCCCATCGGCATCTTTTCGCACTTCTTCTTCACCGCGGATCGGGGCCTCGCCAAGGGCTTTGCCGAATGGTCCAACGACGGTGCCAAGAGCATCGCCGATTCGAACAAAGACATCCCCTCGCCCCGCATCGTCCCGCGGGTGATCGCGCGCCTGCGCCAGGCCGCACAAACCGGCGAACGTTTTGTCCTTTGGACGCACCTCTTCGAGCCGCATTCCAGCTACATGGAGCATCCTGAGTTCCCCACCTCGCTGTCGGGCGTGCAGGGACTGGAGGAGAAGTACGACTACGAGATCGCATTCGCCGACCTATGGGCGGGCAAGATCATCGCCACCCTGGAAGAGACCAAGCTGGACCGCAACACGGCGGTGGTCGTGTTCGGCGATCACGGCGAGGCGTGGGGCGAGCACAAACGCTACTTCCACGGCCAGGATCTCACCGAAGAGCAACTACGCGTGCCCCTGCTGGTCGCCGTGCCCGGGCAGAAAGCCTCGGTGATCGACGACGAAGTCGGGCTCATCGACTTGGGACCGACCCTGGTTGACCTGGTGGGCGCCACACCCCTGCCCAGCTTCCACGGCCGCAGCCTGCTGCCCTATATCGAGGGCAAACCGTTGTCCAGCCGACCGATCTTCGCCGAGCTGCTGCCCTCCACCGCGACTCCCTCACACGAGGTTACCGTCATCGAAGGCGGCAAGAAGCTCACCCACAAAATCAGCGAACGACGCTGGGAGCTTTTCGATCTGGCCAACGATCCGCGACAGCAGAAGAACCTGGCTGACCAGCCCGCCCAGCGAACCCAGCTCGACGAGCTGCGCGCCAAGCTGCTGCGCTTCGAAGAGCGCCGGCGGCAAGACTAGCCGTTCGAGAAAGCGGCGTGGGTCGCAGTAGCGCGCACGTCGCGGTTGAGCAGGCCCTTCAGCTCCTGGCCAGGCGAAAAAACTATGGTGGACTGCGGTTGGAGTTGAATCGGCTCGCCGTTGCGCGGGTTACGCACGATGCGCGCACCCCGACGCCGTTTGGTAAAGGTACCAAAACCCGGATAGGAAAAGCGTGGTGGCGCGGTCCGGGAGGCCGTTCGGGTGGGCCGCGCCCTGATGAAGTAGTCGCCAATCTCGGTGAAAACCACGTCGATGATTCGTGCGATGGTCTTCTTGGTCAGGTGACGGTGAAGATCCTTCTTCGAGGCTACGCGCCCAATCAGTTCCGCCTTGGTCATCGTCTTTCCTTCTTCTCGCCGCTGGGCTGAGGCATGAGACTACGAGTCCTGACCCGCGGGTGTCAACGACCAAGAGCGGCTGTCTGCCGCGCGCGTGCGCCCATCCACCGACGTTGCCCCACGCCACGGGTGACTTCCCTACCCGGACGCCATTCCCACATCAAAGCGGATCGCTACTCGGAGTCGAGCCGTTCGGTCCAGGCCGTCCTGACAAATCGGTCGCCCGCCAATCTCCCCATTGAGTGGCTCGCCGAGATGAAGGACTGGTTGAAGTTGCCCAAGCCCGTTGGCGTCCCCGGAGCGGTGCCGTCGCCGTACGTGATGAACAGCGTGGTGCCCGCGAACTGAACCCCGGTCACATACTGCTGCGAAATCTTGACGCCGTAGAGCTGCTTCCAGCCTCCGCTTCCGGGGGCCAGGAACTGGTGCACCGTGATGTAGCTGTTGCCGTTGGTCGAGCTTGCCGCACAGTTATCCCAGCTGTCCGCGGGCGGCGTGTACCAGGTGGTGTAGAGCTGGAAGCCAGTTCCGTCGGAGAGCAGAACCGCCACCGGCGTGCCCGTGGGCCGCGCCGTCGTGGGCAGAGCGACTCCTCCGTTCGCACTGCAGCTCGCGTCGGTGCTCGCCCTGCCAGTGGTGACACCACACAGTTCCTGACCCGCCCTAAGCGTGAACAACCCGCCGGTGCCAAACTTCGTGTCTAGGATGGGCGCGGGAGGTGTGTTGCCGACCGATAGCAGCCTTGCCACCACCAGTTCGGAAGCGGTTCCAGAGCGGACGGTGTTCGGGTCGAGAATGGAGTTCGTCACCTGCGCGAGGTAGACTGTGTTGTCGTTGCTGTTCGGGTTGTTGCGGTTGAGCTGCACGACCGCAGGCGAGAAGTGCAGCGGTTGCGTGCACCCGAGGGCGAATGGCGTCGCGCTGGTCAGAGACGCGCCATAGTACTGATGCATCGTGCCCCAGGTGTCCGCCACATAGGTGGCCACCAGGTTCTGGTCGGGGGTGGCCCCGTAGTTGTCACGCGCGGTCGCCACATCGGCGGCCACCTCGAATGTCTGCGCGCAGCCACCTATTTCGTTGATCGTCGCTCCCCCCGCCGAAGCGCCGCTCAACAGGTTGGTTTCGATCAGCGTGGGGCCACCCGACGCGGGATTGCCCGAGGCCATGAGCACACGGTAGTCGCCGGTCGTCCGGTTGTACGCGAAGGCGGGCACGGAAATGGTTTCGCCCAAAGCGGAGGTGGAGATGCCGCTCGCATTCTTGTAGCCCGCGTGCCACAGCAAGGAATCGTTGTCCAGCGTGGCCGTACTGGACTCGACTGGATCGGTTATATCAAGAGCAAAGGGACGGTTGCCGCCCATACCTGTCCCCATGATCAGGATCGTCTTCCACTGCGGACAAGTGTCCGGATAGTCGGCGCTCGGATCGTCGCTGCAGGTCTTTACCGAGCAGTTGGCCACACACACGTTCTTCACTTTCGGCGATCCGGCCAGACCGTAGACGTGGTCGTTCGGGCTGTAGCGCTGGCCGCCCTGGGCGTAGAGCTTGGCGATGACCGGAACCATGTCAGCCGGGATAAAGGCAAATGCCTCCTGGCCATTCGCTGCATAGAAGGCGTGCAGCATGCCATCGTCGGCGCCCAGGTAGACCAGCTCGGGCCGGCTGGCATAGACGTGCCAGAAGTGGTTGCCGCCAGGCATGCCACTTGGCCCAGGCGGGCCGACATCGATGGGCATCGAGTTCAGCACACTGCCCATCACCGCCGGGTTGAGCGGCTTGTAATCGATGGTGTCGTTCGGATCGATCTTGCCCAGCATCCACTGCACGATTAGCGCGGTCTCCTCCTTGGTTCCACCCATTTTCAGGTCATAGAGGGCATCGATGGCGTCGGAACGTATCGTCACGGTCCCATTGCTGCCGCTGTCCACGTGAATCTGTTTGACATTCCCCGAGGCGTCCGAGAAGAAGACATTGCGCTGCGTCCACGCCTGCTGCTGGTCTTGGCTGGGCGGGAAACCGGGCCGCACCGTGAAGGTGTTCACGGTCGCGGCGTCCCAGGCTAGCTGAGTCGCGTATGTGGTGGCGGTGGCGGTTCCCGTGGTGGTGGTGGTCGCCGTCCCTATGCCAAAGGCGACCAGGTTGCCCCTCCATTCAGGCAGCTCAACCGTCGTCTGGAAAAGCATGTTCCCGACCGTGATACCCTGCATGGTCTGCGACCCACTGGCAGCCGAGGCCGGGGTGGTAGCCAGCGTGACCCGCAGGGCTTCCTTCATCTCATAGTTCAGCCAGTAGTAGAGTTCGTCCTCGCTGGCGGCGTAGCGTGGAATATTGATGAAGCTGGTACTGGTGCTGCCGGCCCGAGCGATGTTGTTCAGCGTCTTGGCGGCGTAGTTGTTGAGTGAGGTCAGATCTGTGGTGGCCGCGATCACGTGCACGTTGACCCCGGATGCCGCGAGCGCCCGGGCCTTGGTCACAGCCGGGCAGACGCAGCCTGAAAGGCTGGTGTTGGACGCGGAGTACATGCACGCGTCTGCCGAGCAGTCGACATACTGGCTCAGGTGGTCTGGGTCCGGCGGCAAGCCGGCCAGGTCGCCTGGACCGCGGGGCAAGCCGTCCACCACGAGCAGGACGTGGTTCCCCCAGCATGGATTGGCATTGCCATCGGCCTTGAAATCGTTGGTCTGTACCGTCGACATGTAGCCAGCCACGCTCTGCGGACCATCGAGAGCGCAGGACACAGGCTCGATGTTGCCAGTCGCGTAGAACCCACCCCAGGAAGCCTTGTCCAAGCGCGCCGCGTTCAGCAACGCCTTCTGGGTGGGCGTCAAGCTGCTGTTGCTCCGGAAACTCGTGCTATTTACCATCGGCACCACGTTGGAGTCCCACTGGGCTCCATTCGAGGTGCTACAAGCGGCAGTCGCGAAGCTGGGATCGCTGATGCCGAAGAGCGGGAGTGGGTACTCCACGCTCTTACTCCACTGGGAACCGGTGAACTCGTTGGCGCCGTATCTATTCTCGTTGACTTTCTCGCTGCGCTCGGCGTCCATCAGATACCAGATGCCGTTGCTGTCTGAGTATGACTTGCCCCGGTAATAGGTCTCGTAGTGCGGCTGCCCAACGCTCCCTAGCCCAGACGCCGCCGGCTTGCCCCAAGTGTAACTGAACGTATAGTAGCTACCCTCGTACAGACCGTTACCTGCCGTGCTGCCGCTGGAGAATGGGCACAGCATTCCACACCAAGCGGCATCTTGCCGAGCGTAGGTCTTACCATCACCCGTGGGCACCGCATAGCGGCTCTTGCTGCCACTCTGCAAGGTATACTGGACAGCCGGCGTACCCACCACCGCGCCCCCGCCGCTATAGTCGATGGTGCAGGTGCCGATGCTCGGGCCCGGTCCGCCGCTTTCCGAGAAGCAAGGCTTCCCATTCGAGTCAACGCCCTTCAACAGCTCGCTCCTGGGCAGGAACTTTTCCTCGGTGCGCGTGGAGGTGCCAACCGATGTGTCCAACCTCACATACGGGAACAGATAATCGGTGCTGGTTGACGTAGCAGTAGTGGAGGACGTGGCCACACCAGCCTGGAAGGTGTGCATCTGCCCTATCTTCACAACCGCCGAGTCGTCGTAGGCGTGCTCCAGTACCACCCGCCGAACAGCGTTCTTGACCATCATCAAGCGCGAGGTGGCGGGAACACAGGCATCGTTGCTGTCGCTGTCACATGATCGGAGGGGGACCTTGTCGCCGCACCACAGGCCGCTGCTCTGGCACATCTTGGCCGGCGTCCCATACACACAGTAGTCCCCCACCCCGCAACTGGTGTCGGCAACGCTCGTGCAGCTCTTAGCCTGGTAACGACACGTCATGGTGGTGGCGTCGTCTGAACAGACATCGCCGTGGAAGTGACCGGCCCCATCGCTGCTGTTGAGGAAGCGGCAGAAGTCGCCTTGCTTGATACCCGAATTGCATGAACTATCATTGGTGCACTGAGCACCACTCAGGTAGCAGTAGGAAGCGAAAGGACCGGGCGGATTGCAATCCGCGTTCGACGTACAATCATCGTCCGGTATCGGGCGGAGAACCATGCTCGTGGTGGCCGTGCCCGTCACGGTCTGTGTCCCGGTTACGGTCTGGGTGCCGGAAACTGGGCTCGCCTGGCTCACAGTCGAGGACGCCGTGTCCGTTTGGGTGACCGTCCCGCTTGTGCTGAACATCTGGGTGAGGGTAGTCGTGCCGGTGCCAGTCCCGCCGGAATCAGTCGCGCTGTTGGTCACGGTCATTGACGCGCTTCCCGATGAAGTCCCGGTCATCGTCATCGTCACCGATGCGCTCACCGATGAGGTCCCCGTAGTGGTGCGCGTTACGCTCGAACTCCCCGATGACGTCCCCGTATACGTGTACGTCCCGCTCGAACTCAACGATGACGTCCCCGTATTTGTGTACGTAACGCTCGAGCTCCCCGACGACGTCCCCGTGTAGGTATACGTCCCGCTCGAACTCACCGACGACGTCCCGGTCACGCTCACCGTGGCGGTGGAAGTCGCAGAAACCGAGCCCGTGTTTGTGTAGGTGCCCGATGAACTCCCCGACGACGTCCCGCTGGTGCTGTACGTCCCGCTGGAGCTCATCGATGAAGTCGCCGTGCTGGTGTTCGACACCGATGCGCTCACCGAGGAACTTGCCGTGCTGGTAAGCGTAGTGGTCCCGGTCACCGACAAAGAGCCCGTCTGCGTGTATGAGTTAGACGATGTCACCGAGGACGTCGCCGTACTGGTCGCCGTTGCCGTCGAGCTCACCGAGGTACTGGCGGTATTGGTATAGGTCAGGCTCGAGCTTCCAGACGACAACGCTGTGTTGGTGTAGGTTGCCGACGCGCTCGACGATGAGCTTGCCGTGTTTGTCATGGTTGCCGTCGCGCTCAGCGACGACGACGACGTGTTGGTGTACGTGGCCGACGAAGTGGACGACGCCGACCCGGTGTTCGTGTACGTGGCCGACGAACTCGACGACGCCGACCCGGTGTTCGTGTAGGTTGCCGACGAACTCGACGACACCGAC
>PMKP01000054.1 GCA_003157775.1 Myxococcales bacterium
GCGTGCCGAGCGGCGGTACAAAGCAGTGGACCCGGATAATCGGGTGGTAGCTCGAACCTTGGAAAACGACTGGGAACAGCGACTGCGCGAGCTCGAGGAGGTGCGCGGGGACTACGAGAATGCCAAGCGCGAACGACATGTCGAGCTCACCGAGTCGGATCGCGAACGCATCCGGGCGCTGGCCCGCGATCTAGCCCGGGTCTGGCACTCGCGGACGACACGCCAGGCGGACCGCAAGGCGATGCTACGCTTGGTGATCGAGGCGGTATCGTTGCGCGCCGTCGAGATTCCACAGCGCGAGACGCTGGTGCGCGTCGCCTGGAAGAGCGGCGCCGTCACCGAGCTGCACGTAGCAAGGCCCACGGTGAGCCAGCTTGTCAGCACCACAACACAAGCGCTCGCACGCCTCCGGGAGCTGGCAGCCGCCGGCGTGCACGACCGGCAGATCGCCGAGCAGCTCGCAGCCGAGGGGTTTGTCACCGGCATGGGTAAGCGCTGGACCATGATTGCCGTCCGCAATATGCGCAGCCACCATGCAATCCCACGCACGGCGCCCTCGCTGCCGACCGCCAAGCCGCTACCCGATCGCCGGGATGACGGCCTCTACTCCGTGCTGGGCGCTGCACGTCGTTTCGGGGTGACCCGAGACGTGATCCGCCTCTGGATCGCGCGAGGTCTCGTGCGCTGCTCCCGCGATCCAGGACGCGCGCACAGCCCGCTCTGGCTTGTCATCGACGACGCGGCCGAGCTACATCTACGCGACCTTGCCGAGAACTCGCGCCGACGATTGAGTCGCCGGAGCCGGGCCGCACAGAACAAACCCACCACGTCGCAATAGGAGGCTCGCATTATGAAAGGCGCTCCCCTCCGCGGCGGCATACCACCCGATATTTGGGGGTCCTTTCATCGCACGCAATTTCGCACAGCGAAATCGTGCCTGCGCCTGCCACGCCTCCATCAGCCGAGCAGGAGAAGACCAAGCGCCGATCGAGATACATCCGGTGGTCTGAGCTTTTGCGAAGGGTTTTCGGGATCGAGATTCTGTGCAAGAAGTGCAAGGCTCCGCTGCGTCTGATCGCGCTCATCAAGAGCGAGGCCACCGCAAGGAAGATACTGGATGCCATGCATCTGCCCAGCGAGGTGGGGCCTGCCCACCCAACCCCTGCGCCACGCGGCTTCGCCACGCCCGTCGCCAAGCTTCACCCCGCGCGCCCGCCGCCCGGCCTATCGGGGCTGGAGAGTGGCGAGGAGCGGGCCAGCGAGAACTGGCTGAACTGACTGGCGCCTCGGCGGGGTGCAGATGCGGTAGACTGTGCCGCATGCTCGGGACGCGCCTCTGTCGACCCTCTGCTGGCGGTCAGATCCCCCTCGCGGAACCCGGGGTGGCACGTCGGTGGGCGTGCTGGCCCACGGTTGGAGGGTTCTCTGACGCAGAAAAAACCTGTTCGAAACGACTAGGCACCGGCGGAGGTGCTCAGAGTGGAGGGCGGAATCTGGCCGTGGGGCTGCCTATCCCTATACCCGAGCTATCGTGTATCGTTCCGAAGATCCCTTGGCCAGTGAATGTGAACAGGAGAAGCCCCAATGAGCGGCCCTATTCGCTGCCTTCTCGGCGCGATCACAATGTGCATGGTTGCATCGCCAAGATCGGCTGACGCCAACGCCCCAGCCGGGCATTACGTCGTCACGACTGGCAACGGAACCGGCAACGGAACGGTCTACGACACCAAAAGCAAACTGACCTGGCAACAGACCGCCCCGGCGACCACGTATACTTGGGATGACGCCAAGTCGTACTGTGCCGGCGTGGGCGCGAGCCTGGGAGGCACGGGCTGGCGCGTTCCGACGGTTCAAGAACTAAGAACCATTGTCGACCCTACGCAGGGAAGCCCATCAATAGATTCGACGATCTTTCCCTCGACACCGGCAGATCGCTTCTGGTCTTCGTCTCCGGTGGCCCGCTCGCCGTCCAACGCGTGGGCCGTCTTCTTCGACTCCGGCCAAGCCTATAGCTTCGACGTGTCACTCAAGAGCTGTATTCGTTGCGTGCGCGGGGCGATCCTGCAGGCGCAAACATCGCCGACGTTCAATGCCGAGGCAAACAGCCCAGCACCGCCAAGTGCCGGACCCGCCGCCAGTGTGCCACCTGCACCGAGTGCAGTGCCCGGTGTGCTGCCAGCGCCCGCGCGATCCCGCCGGCAGATAGGCCCCCGAAGCGAGGCGCCAATCATGCCGACGGTCGCTGCCGGTCCGGAGTTCCGGCTTCACCGCCACCGATTACAGCTTTCTGCTATCGGCGGTTGGGCTCTGAAGACCCATCAGGTTGCGACGGTGCAATATACCAGCTCGGTGGGGGGCGTGACGATAGGTTCGGGAACCCAGGACATTCGCGCTTCGCTGGGCGGAGGCTGGGGCGTGCTGTTCACCTATGGCTTCGCGCTCTTCGACTTCCTCGAGCTCACTGGAAGCTTTGGCGGACAGTGGCCGGGCCTCGACACGGGAGATGTCAGTGGCGTGTCCGGAGGGTTCAGCAACCTCATTTTCCTCGCAGGACCGCAGTTCAACATTCCCCTACACCATTTCGTGGGTGGATTTGGCGACAGCGTGGTGCGGCTCACGCTCTCCGGTGGTCCGAGCTGGCACCTTATCCCGTCCTTGGAAGCCGACTTGTCGGCAGCTCCAGGCGGCAGCGATACGGTCTTGAAGTACTCGTCGGCAACCTCGTGGTACGGAACCGTCGGCATAGAGGTTGGAATGCCGAGATCTGCCGAAAGACTTGGTGTAATGTTTGGGCTCAGCGTCGGGTACTACCCAGTGACCTATCGGCTCCAATCGGTAACCCAGGACAAGGCGGCGATGCCAATCAGCACCGTCAATCCGGAATTCCAAAAGACATTGGGTGACGCCATCAATGTGACCCTCTACTTTGCAGTCCTGCTCTAGCAAGGACGTATCCGTTCAGTCCCGTCGAGGATCAGGAACCCAGAAGAATTGGTTGCTGACAAGCCAGCCTTCCCGCATCGCAAATTTCTCCATGATTACAGCACGGCCGCTGTTGCGTACGCGTACGTATTTGTACGGAATGTCTTCACGCACCGCTGGGCAGCGAACCGACGCAGCGAGCACTACTGCTGGGCCGCTTCTGAATCGGCGACTTGCTCGATCTCTTGCCGGAGCGAGGAAGACGCGAGAATGTCCGATGGGCCCATCCCACCATCCATGGGGGCAAGTGCAGTGATCGTCCAGCGCACGGTCCATTCGGCCCGACTGCCAGCGCCGATGGGCGCGTACGGTCCCTGATTCTCGACCTCCTCGTAGGTGAAGTTCGGGTCCGTATAGAATTCGTCTTCGCCTTCCCCAACCGCATTTTCTGATGCGGGAACGTCCGTCCACGCTTGCACCAATAGCAAATCCCCCAAGAGGAATGCTTCGTAGCCCTTCGTGCCTCCGTCGGCACAGAGCTTGGTCTGACCCGTGGTGGGGAGGTTGGCAAAGAATGTGTAGCCTTCGAAATTGGAGGTTGTCGCCACACTGAAAGCCCCGCTGCACGTCCTGGGTGTCGGCCCGCTGTCTGGGTTGGGGAAGAATGTCACGCCTCCTGGGGCGACTCGGGTGATCTCCCACGGCGCCACCGAGACTGAAGTGCTTCCTTGGTTGACAAAGGCATATGTGATGGTGACGACGTTACTGGCGGAATTGACGGCAAAGCGCTTTTCGATAGTCATCGTGGGATCGCTAGCCGCGATGGCGAACGCACCCGATGTCAGAACAAG
>PMKP01000016.1 GCA_003157775.1 Myxococcales bacterium
GACGAACTCCTTTCTTGAACCTGCTATTGCGAGCATCTATCTGCGCTGAAACTCACGCGCACTCCGCGGACAAGCCGCCTTGTACGCGGAGTAGCTCGACCGAAACGGGCCTGGCCGGTACCGTGGAAGCACGGGATATGGACCAATCCATCGCCGACTTCGCCACCCAATTGCGAGACCGGAACCGCTCCCTGCTCACGGTCGCCCGCTACACCGACCTACTCCGTCGGTTTGCACGATTCGCATGCGCCGAGCTTCACCAAGACGCGGTCATGCCCAGCCAGATCGACAAAGCTCTGGTTGTCTTGTTCGTCCGGGAAGGCGGGGTGACCAGTGCTCAAGCGTCGGCAGCGACTAGAAACAGCCGACTCGCGGCCATCCGAGCGTTTTTTCGCTACCTAGTGGCGGAAGAACGCCTCGCCCGCGATCCGACAGCCGGCCTCCACTCGGCGACGCTGCCAGAACGAGCCCCGACCTTTCTAACCGCCGAAGAATTCACCAAGCTCCGGCGCGTGGTGGAGAGCAGCGCTGCCGAGTTCTACCTTCGGCGCGACTTGGCGATCTTGGTCACCCTCTGGAACACCGGCCTGCGGCTGGCGGAGCTGCTTTCCTTGGATTTGGCAGTGGTCGACTTCGAGGCCGAGGTCTTCCGCGCCGTGCGCCGCAAAGGCGGCAAGGTTATGCCAGTCTACTTCAATGTCGACGTCGTCATCGCGCTCCGTCGGTGGCTATGGCAGCGCAAGGAATACCCGAACGCCGCCACCAGTCCCGCTTTGTTCTTGAGCGACCGCGGTCGACGCCTCTCTTCGCGCGCCGTGGAAGATCTCGTAGGCAAATACGCGAAGCTCGCTGGCATCGAAAAACACGTCACGCCCCACGTGCTCAGACACTCGACAGCGACGGCGTTGATCCGCGCTGGCAATGGCATAGCAGTCGTGGCTGACGTGCTCGGGCATTCCTCGCTAGACACCACCAGGCACTATGTCCATCTTGTGGGGGAGCAGGTGCATGCCGCCGTCGCCTCGCTCGCCCAGCCTCCTCGACGGCAAGCCACACAGTGATCGGGGCGTGCTTCAGCACTCTACGCCGGAAGCATGTCGGCGAAAATGAAGCCGTCACGCTCGACGATCTCACCTGCGCGCACGCACAGCGGCCGCGAAAACATGGGGCCGTCGTGCGCGAAGGTGTGAAATTCGCCGCGCTCGCCGCAGGGATCGGCCGAGGGCGGTAGCTCGTTGAGAAGATCGTCGTCATACAAACGCCCGGCGAAGGCTGCGCCAATTTGATTGGGATCCACGCATGTCAGATGGGCCTTCAGACCGGCCGCGACCATGGTGCGGCTGAGTTCGGCCGTAGGCAGGCCCCAGAGTGGAAAGAGGGGTTCGAGTCCAGTACCGCGCATCCGCTCTTCCCGATAGCGACGGACGTCTTCAAGAAACAGGTCGCCGAACGCAACCCCAGCAATGCCTTCACGGCCGGCACGGTCCATCGCCTGGCTCATGATCCGCTCGTATTCCTCGTTGCTGCATGGACATGGAAGCTGAACCTGCCAGAGCGGCAGTCCCACCGCCTCTGCCTGCGCGCGCAAGAGTTCGGTACGCACCGCGTGCATGGCGACCCGTTCAAAAACCTCGTTGACCGTGGTGAGCAGGCCGACGACCTGGATATCCTTTCGTTTGCGGAGAAGATGCAACGCCCAGGCGCTGTCCTTGCCACTGCTCCACGAAAGCAGCACCTTTGGTAGAGCGCTCGGCTCGATTCCCGTCGGTGCCGGATAGACGAAGACAGCTGCCACGCTCCCAGCTTACTTCCATTCCGCCGGAGCGTGACCACTCATGTTGATCTGGCGATCTGGCGGGGACCGCCCCGGGCGGCAAGGAAGCTGCATTTTTCAAACTCAATACGCTTGACTTTGGTCAAGCGCCGCGCCCATCATTTCCCGTTCGAGCGCGCACAAGGCGGCTTGTCTGACGAGTATTCGTTGCGCGAATCCATGGCTTCCTCCGCGTGGTTGTGCGGTTGATGATGGGCGCAGTCCCGATGGCCTTCAAGGTGCGACGTGATGTGCGCGGAGTTCCGCACCGTTCGCGGGCAAAGGGATCGTTGGTGGCTCAGACCAGCAGAGCCAGACGGCGCCGTTTCGGCTTCATGACCACCACCGCGCGTGGAGAAATCGACCAATTACAAAAGTGGCGCGGAATGGCTCTTCCGCGACGAGTGCGGGGCCGCAGTGTCCATGAAGTCTTCAGTGATCGGAGATATTGGGTGCGACAAGAGCGGGTTGTACCGCGGCGTTGAGCGGTCGCAAGTTCCGTGATGTGATTCCGGCAATCGCCAATCGAGCCGCTGAAGGCCCGTCAACTGATCTCTTGCCGGCGCGCGGCAGCTGCAGGCCGAGGTCTGTCAAAATGCTCCGCACAGCACCCGGCGTACTCAATTGGCCGCGGTCGGCCGCTCTCGCACCTTGGTCTACCCAGTCGCTGACACAATCGATGGCATCCACCGAGTGCGGGCGGTGTCAGCTTAGCTTTCGCCCATGGTCAGCGCTTCTCGAAGCTGGACCGAACCAGGCTAGCCACTTCTTCCTCGGTCAAGCCAAGGAGTCTTGTCAGAATAGAATTTCGCCATTCTATTGCGGCACGCTGGACGGCAACACGATCAGTGTAGGCATTTTGCGAATCCATATAGCGTGATGGTTCACCGAACAACTCATCGAAGAACTTCACGACCAGTCTCGCCGACCGCTCAACGTCGTACCGGGGCGAACCGTTCTTGTCGCCCGGCTCGTTGGTCTGGGGAAGATTGGACATCATATTTCAATTCAATTGATTACACTCTACGGTCATGCTACAGCGCGTCCAAGTCGACCGCAAGGACCGCCGTATCGACGCCGCCCTCTTCCATCTGTCTCTTTGACCTGGTTACTGACGAGCAAGTTGGCAAGCCCGTTCCCGAATCTTGGTCATCGAGGCGAGTGTTTCAGGAACCACATTGCGATCCAAATCCGACCCCAGAACGCTCAATGGATCGCGTGTGCATATTTCCGCCAGGACAGAGCGACCATCGCCCGTGAACGATGCCCGTTCAAGGGCCGTCTGCATGATGGTACTATCGGCCATCTCTTCCCAGGATGCTCTTAGGTACTGAGACAACGGAGACTTGTGTATTCGCGCGATCTCGGCACGAATGCAACTGACAATCGTCTCTTGGTCACCGACGGCAACAGCTAGCGAAAGGTAGAAGGGGTTCCAAGGTTCACCGTGCCCGTCCCCGTTTGGTGATTTTCGTCCTTGGACGAACTCACACTCATGCCTCAGATGGGCGACTCTGTCCGGGTTGCCGCTCAGCGCGTCCTCGCCGAGATTCGCAAGGGCAATGCGTTGCTCGACATATCTGTCTTGTCCGGCAACGATCTCGCGACTGGTCGATCCTTCATAGGGACCAAAACATCTGCTATTACGGGGGACGAATCCACAAAGGATCGCCGGAACCTGGCGATTCATGACTATCTTCTCCCTACCATTCAAAGCGTCGGCGCTGATCTTGATGGCTAGCGCGCGCACGTAGTACGAGAGAGACTCCGAAAAGCGTTGGGCGTCGAACGCACGGTCGCCCGTCTCAATCAAACGGTCTCGTTCATCATACAGGGCAAGTCCGTCCCTAGCCTCTTCCGGAGCAGGAACAGGGGAATCCTGTTTCGCCTGGGCGACGGGAGATACTCTCTCTTGGCTGATGGCCGGAGCGATACCCCGCTCCTGAGCCGGATTTGTCAATCCGCCCTGAGTGACGGGGCGTCCATGCAGAAAAAGAACAGCACCTGCCGCCGCGACCACCGACACACACAGTGCCACGCCGACCTTGACTCCTACCCCTCGCGTCGCTGCCTGCACGGAGCTCTTGGCGGCATGATAGCCCACCGATGCTTGTGCAGAGCTGAGCGAGCCCCCTATGTACGCAACCAGGGCAAGTTGGACATACGTCAGCAATGCGCGCTTTCGCTCTTCGGATATCTGCAGCGGATGGAGGAGTTTGGCGAACTCTTCGGAAAGCTGAAGACCGACATCCGACGACTTCCACGACGACATTCGCTTCGCAACCACGTGGCTAATCGACGAAGGGAGGCCTGTATGTCGGAGCTGTCTCAGTGCCGCCTCCCAACCGGGTTCGTATCCTTCAAACAGCCTGTTGAGGAGAGTCTCAAGCCGGGAGGTTGGTTGCCGCGAAGCACTCTTGAGCGCTCGGATCGGCAGAGAGCGCCGGTCGAGTTCCTTTTCGTCAGCGATGGCCAGTTTCACGGCACAGATGATCTTCTCTACGAGATTCGTCTCCAGGGAGTACGAGAGACTCACCATAAGCTCCGCTAGGAAGTGCGCGCCGCCCTTCTTGCCTCTGCGGCTGAGTACCAGAGCCAGCTCGACCAGGATTCGGGCAGTGTGACCGTCCGGACCATCGGAAGCGGCATCCTTTGCCAGAGAGACTGGTCGCTGTGACGGGTGCGACAGAATCTGGCGCAAGAGATCGAGAAGCTCCTCGCGTTGGACGTGCGGATCGGTTTGGTGAAGGACCGCGCTTGCCCGGGCAAGGATCTCATCGACCCACGCGGAAGTATCAGCGCTACCGTCGTCCGCCTTTTCGTCCGGTGTTCTCAGAGGCCCCATTGAGGGGTTGGTGGGGTCGGGTTGCGTCTTCTTCTGAGCCATCTTGGTCCATCCTTGCCCTCGCCTGTCCCGCGCCTGGTTCTACAGGAGGCTAGTCGGTG
>PMKP01000221.1 GCA_003157775.1 Myxococcales bacterium
CTGTCGCCCGTGGATCGCGGCATTCTGGCGCTGGTCACGCCCTTGCAGTCACGCATGGCTCGGCTGGCCCGCAGCATCGGTCACGCCGCCGGCCAGTACGTCGATCTCGTGCACGTGCGCGCCGAGAACGAGGCCTTGCGCGACGAAAACGGCCGCCTGCGCGCCGAGCTGCTCGAGGCCAAGCGCGGCGCCGCTGAGAGCGTGCGCTTCCAGAGACTGCTCGGCCTGCGCAACGCGGTTACCGCGGAGACCCTGGTGGCGCGGGTCATCGCCATCGACGTCTCGCCCTACTTCCGCGTGGCGCGCATCCAGCTCGACCGCGGGGAAGGCCTGGTCAGCCGAGGCATGCCGGTCATCACGCCCGACGGTGTGGTGGGTCGGATCAACCGCGTCGCAGGCGACACCTCGGACATCCTGCTTTCGGTGGATCCGCGCTCGGCCATCGACGTGGTGCTGCCGCGCACCGGCGGTCGCGGCATTCTGCGCGGCAAGCCCGGCGAGAATGGCTACCGCTGCGCCATCGAATACCTGATGCAGGGCGAGCAGGCCAGGGAGGGCGACCTGGTAGTCACCAGCGGCCTGGCCGGTTTTCCGCGCGATCTTCCGGTGGGCAAGGTCAGCCGAGTCACCCGCAACTCGGCCGGGCTGTCGCAGGAACTGGAGGTTTCGCCCGACGTGGACTTCGCGCGCCTCTCCGAGGTGCTGGTCGTGGTGGCGCCCGCGCCGCCCGCTGACCCTGAAGCGAGCACGCACAAACCCCTGGTCCCCAGCCACGGATTGGGGGTGTATCGCTAATGCGCTCTCTCGCCACCCTGATCGTCGGCCTGCTGCTGCTACTGCTGCAGTCAACGGTGATGGAATTCGCTCCCGTGCACTTGGTAACGCCGACCCTGGGCCTGCTCACCGTGCTCTATATCGGCCTGTCGCCGCTCAAGTGGGCGCCGGGCGCGGCCGCGCTGGTTGGGCTGTCGCTGGGCTATCTCTTCGACCTGGTGTCAGGGGCGCCACGCGGAGTCCACGCCTTCGTCTTTCTGGTGATGGCACTCTTTGCTCGCGTCCTGGCTTCGCGCCTCGCGGTGCGAGGCGTGGTACTCAAGGCGGCGGCGGCCTTCGTGGCCAGCCTGCTCTCCGCCGTGCTTATCGTCGTGGTGCGCGCCCAGGTCAGCCCAGAAACCGGCTACGGCGGTCTCCGCCTGGCACCACTGGAAGCCCTGCTCACGGCAGTTTTTGGACCGCCCGTGCTGTGGTTGCTAGGACGTCTCGACGGCCGCCTGGACCCGGCGCTGCTGCGGGTCGGGCTGTCGCGCCGACGTGCGCGCGCGCTGGGGTCAGGACTGCCACCGCGGTAATCCCCAGTCATGGATATCGCCGGCCAAGATGCAGAACTTCCTGAGATCCGGCACCGGGCGCGCTACCTGTCCGCCTTGGTGGGCCTGTTGTTCTTAGGCCTGGCCGCGCGACTTTTCTACCTTCAGATCGTTGAAGGCGACAGTTACTACCGCATGACGGCTGATAGCATCGTGCGCACCGCGGTCCTCCCTGCGGTCCGCGGCCAGATCCGCGACCACAAGGGCCGCGTGCTAGCCACCATGGTTCCCTCCTACGATGTTCAGGTGCTGCCCTCCCAGCTCACCCACGAAGCCTACCTGCGCTTGCGCGAGATCCTCGGCCCCGATGTGGAAGGCGTGCCGACCTGGGAAGCCATTTCCGAAGAGGCGCAAAAAGGCAAAGATCGCACCATGGTAGCGGCCGAGGACATCAAGCGCGAGGTGATGGCCCAACTCGAAACCGCGCTCGACAAGCCCGGCATCAAGGTGGTGGCAGTGCTCCGACGCCACTACCCCTTCGGCACGCTGGCCAGCCACGCCATCGGCTACATGAACGAGGTTTCGGCCGAGGAGCTGCGCACGCGCAAGGACGATGGGTACAGCTCGGGTGATTCCGTGGGCCGCACCGGTGTCGAACGCCAGTGGGAGCCCTATTTGCGCGGCCAGAAGGGCTTTGAACGGATGGTGGTCAACCGGCGCGGTCTGCGCCGCACCGACGTGCGCATCGCCGATTTGGTGGATGGACCCATCAGTCAGACACCGGTGCCCGGCAACAACCTGGTGCTGAGCTTGGATATGGACCTGCAGCGCATCGTCGAACGCGCGTTGCGCGGCTCGCCGGCCGCGGCCGCCGTGGTTCTCGACGTGGAAACCGGCCGCATCCTGGCGCTAGCGTCCAAGCCCAGTCTAGACCCAAACTTGATGTCGCGTGGCCTCTCCCCGGAAGCGGTATCGCGCATCCTGAGCGATCGATTGCGCCCTTTCCGAGACAAGGCTCTGGCTGACACCTACAACCCCGGCTCGACCTTCAAAGCCGTCACCGCCTCCACCGCTCTGGAAGAAAAGCTCATCACTCCCGAGGACAAAGTGCGCTGTGCTGGCTACATCCAGGTGGGCCGGCGCCGCTTCCGCTGCTCCAAGGTGCACAAGACGGTCAACCTGCACGATGCCATCGTGCAAAGCTGCAACGTCTTCTTCTACGACCTGGGCGCGCGGCCGGGCATGATGAATCGCATGGCCAAGTTTGCCAACGAGTTCGGGCTCGGCGCACCCTCGGGCCTAGGACTCAACAACGAGCAGGCCGGCTTTGTGCCCACGGAGGACTGGCACCGAGCCCAGGACAGCCGCGGCGGCAAGAGCGAAGGCTTCATGATTGGGCACGCGCTCAATACCGCCATTGGCGAGGGCGCCACGCGCGTCACCGCGCTCCAGATGGCGCTCGCCTACGCCGCCATCGCCAACGGCGGCAAGCTGTGGTTGCCACAAATCGTGGAACGGGTGGAATCGCCGGATGGTAAGGTGGTCGAGGAGTTTCCCCCGCGCGTCCGCCGGGACCTGGCCGTGTCAGCCGAATCGCTGGCCATCATCCGCAGCGGGCTGTACGGTGTCGTCAACGATTCCAAGGGGACGGCCTACAAGGCGCGATCACACCACATCGAGGTCGCCGGCAAGACCGGGACCGCGCAGGTCTACCGAGGCGGGCGGGTCGGCAAGGACGATCCTCCCCTGCCCTACGAGCGCGTCGACCATGCCTGGTTCGTGGGCTATGCCCCAGCCGCCAAGCCCCGCATCGCCTTCGCCGTGTTCGTCGAACACGGCGGACACGGCGGCGCAGTGGCGGCGCCGGTGGCCATGGAGATTGTCGACAATTACTTCGAAAGCGTCGCACCGCCAGAAGATCGGTCACCGCCCCGTCTGGCGCGCCACGCGGGGTACGGCCCGGCCAAGGGAGACTCTCGCCTGCCCTCCACCGTCGGCGAGTCGCGGCCCGATCCTCTGCCTGTCCCGGGCTCGCCGAAGCCGCCTGCGAGAAATGACCCTGCTCTACCACCGGACTCAGTCCGCAAGGAGAATCGCTAGTGCCGCGAGTCGTCTCCTGGCGCAAACTGCGCTTCCGCTTCGACTGGATGCTCACCGTGGCCACCCTGGTGTGCATCTCGCTCGGGCTGCTCAACTTGTGGAGCGCCGTGCTCGAGCGCCAGTTTCACCTGTTCGCGCAGCAGCTCTCTTGGGCCGCGGTTGGCGGTCTGCTGTTTCTGGCGGTGGCCAGTTTCGACTACCGGGTCATTGCGCGAATGGGCTACGTGCTCTACGGCATCGGCATCGCGTTGCTGGGGACCGTGCTCATTCACGGAAAGATGGTGGGCGGTTCGCGGCGCTGGTTCGATCTGGGCGCCTTTCACCTGCAGCCATCCGAGCTCATGAAAGTTCTTACCATCATCGCTCTGGCCAAGTACGTGCACGAGACCCCTGCGCTCGACGGGCGGACCCTGCGCCACATCTTGGTGCCCATCTTTCTCGCCGGCCTACCCTTCCTCCTCATCGCTGCGGAACCAGATCTGGGCACCGCCCTCATCGTCGTGCTGATCTTCGCCACTGTCATGCTGACCGCGCGCCTCCGCCTCAAGACCATGGCCGGGATCGTCCTGGTGGCGGCGCTGGCCGCCACGCCCTTGTGGGAATACGCCCTGCACGACTATCAGCGCAACCGCATCCTGGCCTTCATCAACCCAGCGGTCGACCCTGCCACGGCGTGGCAACCACGCCAAGCCATGAATGCCGTGGGTTCGGGACGGCTCATCGGCAAGGGATTCTTGCAGGGGACGCAGATTCGGCTGCGCTCACTGCCGGCGCTGTGGACCGACTTCCCGTTTGCCGTGTGGGCCGAGGAATGGGGCTTTCTCGGTTGCATGGTCGTCTTGCTCGCCTATGCCCTGCTCGCCCTTTGGGTGATCAAGATTGGGCGCGAGGCCCGCGATCGATTCGGCATCACGGTCTGCGTGGGCGTGGCGGCCATGCTCTCGTGGCAGGTGGTCGTCAACATCGGCATGGTGACCGGCCTTCTGCCGGTGGTCGGCGTCACCCTGCCCCTGCTGAGCTACGGCGGATCGAGCGCACTCACCGTCATGTTGGCGCTGGGCTTGGTGATGAACGTGTCGGTGCGACGGTTCGCGTACTAGCGTTGTGGCGATAAGCAGCGATCAGATCTGCGTCTTCAATTTGCGTCGCTCCGCACGCCGCTCGATGGCCAGGTCGATGAGGCGCGCGATCAGCTCTTTCTGCGACACGCCCGATGCCTCCCACATCTTGGGGTACATGCTAATGGCGGTGAAGCCTGGGATGGTGTTGACCTCGTTTACGTAGAGCGTGCTCGACTGCCGGTCGAGGAAAAAATCTACCCGCGCCATACCTGCCAGCTCCAAGCAGCGGAAGGTCTCCACCGCCAGTTTGCGTACCCGTAGGGTCAGTTCAGGTGGAAGGTCGGCCGCGATCTTGGCGTCCGCGCCGTCCGCGTCCACGTACTTGGCGTTGTAAGAATAGAAGCCATCTCTGTGATGAACTATGATCTCCGCCGGCACGGAGGCCTGGGGCTCGTCGTTGCCCAGCACCGCGCACTCGATCTCGCGGGCATTGACCGCCGCCTCCACCAGGACCTTGCTGTCGAACCCCAGCGCGGCTCGCAGCGCCGGTTCCAGCTCGGCGGCGGACTTGACCTTGCTGACACCGACCGACGATCCGGCGTTGGCCGGCTTCACGAACACTGGAAAACCCAGCTCCGAGGCGTACGCCAGCGCAGCCGCGCGGTTTCGGGAGAATTCGCGCGCGCTGACTAGTCGCCAGGGCACGACCAGGATCCCGGCCTGCGCCAAGAGGCGCTTGGCCACGTCCTTGTCCATGCCGATGGCCGAGCCGAGCGTCCCCGGCCCGACGTAGGCGATGTCGGCCAACTCCAGCAGACCTTGCACGGTTCCATCCTCGCCGTAGGTTCCGTGCAAGACCGGGAACACCACGTCGTCGTGGCGAAGCAAGGCACGCGGCGTGGTCACCGCCCCGCCGCTGTCGGGATAAACCGGCACTTGCAACGCGCGCCCTACTGCCTTCAGGCTGAGGGTGCGCGGATCACCTGTGGCGCCCAGCAGGGTCTGTTCAGCCTCAGGCCGCCAGCGGCCCTGCTTGTCGATGCCGATCAGAACCGGTTCGAAACGTTCGCGGTCGAGTGCGACGAAGACGTTGCGGGCCGACAGCAGCGACACCTCGTGCTCCGCCGATCGGCCACCAAAGAGAATGATGACGCGGGTCTTGTTCACGGCCTGACCCTACTACCCGTCGCCGTTCGCCGCCAGATTCACAGACTTTCGATTCCCAGTTGGCCAAAGAGAAACGTCATCTCGTCCGCACGCTGCTCGATCAGCTTTGCTAGCGGCTTGCCGGCACCGTGGCCGGCCTGGTCCTCCGTGCGCAGCAGGATCGGCCCTGGGCCACTCTGCGCTGCCTGCAGCCGCGCCACGAACTTGCGCGCGTGCAGAGGATCGACGCGCGTGTCCGACTCGGCGGTGAAGACCAGGGTGGCGGGATAGGCCACCCCGTCCTTGACGTGGTGATAGGGCGAGTAGGCGTAGAGAAACTTGAACTGCTCGGGATCTTCGGCGGTGCCGTATTCTGGAATCCAAAGTCTGGCGATGCGGAAGCGGTGATAGCGGACCATGTCGGTCAGCGGGACGCCGCAAATGGCCGCGCGATACAGGTCAGGCCGCTGGGTAATCGCCGCAGCCACCAGCAGGCCACCGTTCGACCGCCCCGAGATGGCCAGGCGGTCGCGCGAGGTGATCCTTTCCCGGATCAGGAACTCGGCCGCCGCGATGAAATCGTCAAATACATTCTGCTTCTGCCCCAGCATGCCCGCGCGATGCCAGGTCTCGCCGTACTCGCCGCCGCCGCGCAGGTTGGCCACGGCATAGACGCCGCCTCGTTCGACAAACGGCCCTATTCCTGCGACAAAACCCGGCGTGATGCTGACGTTGAAACCGCCGTAGCCGTAAAGCAGGGCGGGCGCGCGACCGTCGCGCACCAGTCCCTTGCGCGCCACCAGGAACATGGGAATCAGGGTGCCGTCCTCCGACGGATAGCGCACCTGCTCGACCGAGAAGGCCTCGGGATCGATGGGCGAAGCCAATTTCTGCCAGACCACGGGCGACCGCCGGTCGCCCCTACGCCAGCCGCGACCCGCGCCGAGGTCATGGCGCATGACTGTCGTGGGCGTGAGAAACGAGGTGAAACCAAAGAAAAGCTCACGCGCCTGGTGCTGGCCGTGCAGGACCGTCACCGTGCCCAAGCCCGGCAGCCGGATCTCGCGTTCCAGCTTGCCTGCGCGCGAGAACACGCGCACGCGCGAGGAAGCGTCTTTCAGGTAGAGCGCGGCCAGCTTTCCCCCCACAGCCGCGACCCACTCGAGCGTGTCCTTGCCCTCGGCGATGATTTGCTTCCACTTCTCGCGCTGGGGCTTGCGCGGATCGATTTGCCACAGCCGGTAGCGAGGCGCGTCTTCATTGCTGACCACGTACAGGCGATCGTCGAGCATATCGACCAGGCTGAAGATCGCCGGCCGGCCGGTGACCAAAGGTAACGGTGAGGGCGCGCCACGCTTCTTGGTGTCGATGAGGAAAAGCTCGCTCTTGGCCGAGCCATCGGAGACCTCGATGCCCAGCCATCGGCCGTCAGGCGAGAGCAACACCGAGGCCCAGGCGGAGGCACCCAGACCTTCGCCGAAGATCATGCGATCCTGACTGGCGACGGTGCCCAAGCGGTGCAAGAAGACCCGACGTTGGTACTGCTCCTGGCCCGCCGGCACCGAGCCCGGCGCCGGGTAGCGCGTGTAATAGAACCCACGCCCCGAGGGCAGCCAGGCCAGCGAGCAGGCCCGCGTCCAAGGAATGACCTCCGGCCGATCTCGTCCCGTGTCCACCTCGCGCACGCGCAGGGTGGATTCCTCGCTGCCGCCCGCCGAAATCCCGTAGGCCAGCAGGCGCCCGTCTTCCGACGGGTACCACCAGTCGAGCGACTGGGTGCCGTCAGCCGCCAGGGCATTCACATCGACCAGAACGCGATCAGCCCCGGCGAGCCCCTGCCGCAGGTAGAGCACCGGCTGATTCTGCTGGCCCTGCCGCCGGGTGTAGAAATAGCGAGTAGCCCTGCCCTTGCCCCTACAGACCGGCGCGTCCAGTGCGCCAATCTCGTGTAGGGCCCACAGCCGGTCAACCAATCCCTTGCGGCTCGGCAGCGCGTCCAGGGTCTGGCGCAGCAGCCGGTTCTGCTGCGCGGTCCACGACCGGACCTCCTCGCTATCACCCTTCTCCAGCCAGCGATAGGGGTCGGCAACCTCGACTCCATGGATGGTTTCGTTGCCAGGCTCTTTGCGGGTGGAAATGCTTGTCGCCATGAGAGTGCTCAGCAAGAACGCCAGCACGACCTCTACGCCCTTCCGCGCATCAGCCGTTTGACCGTGCCCGAAAGCGCAAACAGCGCCGCGCCGGCAATCAGTGTGACTACCACGAACATCAGGAAAAAGTCTGCCTGGCCGCCCAGAATGCGAAACACCTCGCCGCGCTCGACCTTTTCCACCTGTCCGGCCAGGATGCCGGCGCAGCGATCGGAGACGAAGAAGGCCAAGAACCAAATGCCCATCATGAGTGAGGCGAAGCGCGCTGGCGCCAGCTTGGTCACCATGGAAAGCCCGACCGGCGAAAGGCACAGCTCGCCGCAGGTCTGCAACACGTAAGTCGCAATCAACCACAGCGGGCTCACGCGAACCCCGGCGTCGGAAAGGCGCGCAGCCACCACCATGATGGCGAAGCCTGCGCTGACCAGGAACAAACCGGTGGCGAACTTGACCGGCGTGCTCGGCTCGCGACCGCGCGCTGCCAGCCGGCCCCACATCCAGGCAAACACCGGCGCCAACACGATGATGGCAACCGGATTCACTGACTGGAAGTAGGGGGCAAGGAAGTCAATGCCGAGAAAGTGCCGCCCGGTGCGCTCCTCGGCGAAGAAATTCATGGACGAGCCCGCCTGCTCGAAGGCGATCCAGAAGAAAATATTGAAGAAGGCCAGGATGGCGATGGTGGCAATGCCGCGCCGGTCGTCAGACGAAAGCGGCTGACGGGCCGGCCCGTCCCGCGCAGGGGCTCGACCGGCGGGTACGTCGCCAATGCCGGGCAGGTAGCGCTTCTTGAAGACGAGGTAGGTCACTAGGCCCGCCACCATGCCCACCCCGGCCGCGCCAAAGCCCCAGTGCCAGCCGAAGCGTTCGCTCTTGGCCAAGTAACCGCAAATGATGGGCCCCAGCGCGGCTCCGGTGTTGATCCCCATGTAGAAGATGGTGAAGGCCGAATCGCGACGGCGGTCGCCGGGTCGGTAGAGCTGCCCCACCATGGTCGAGATGTTGGACTTGAAGAATCCAGTTCCGAGAATGATGAGCGCCAGCCCGAGAAAGAACGTCGGCCGGGCGGGCACCGCCAGGCAGAAGTGGCCCGAGGCGATCACGATGCCGCCAATGATGAGGGCACGGTGGGTGCCCAAGAACCGATCCGCCAGGTAGCCGCCGAAGAGAGGGGTCAGGTAAACCAGCCCCGTGTACCAGCCGTAGAGATTGGCGGCCTCTTGCTTGGACCAACCGAATCCGCCCGCCGTGCTGACCAGGAACAACACCAAGAATGCCCGCATCCCGTAGTAGGAGAATCTCTCCCACATCTCGACCCCGAAAAGTAGGAAGAGCCCGGGCGGCTGCTTGGAGGTGCTTTTCTCCAGCAAGTTACACGCCCAGAATCAGGATCAGGCGCACGTCCTTAGTGCCCAGGCCGTTGCCCACGTCCAGGCCCACCAGAGGTATGGCCACGGTCCGCAAAAAGAAGCGCAGACCCGCGCCGGCCGAGCTATGCAAATCTTGCCCCACCTGGAACCCCTGGTGGAGCAAACTGGGTGGCAGAAACTGGCGGCCATCGGATCGGAGGTCGTAGGTGTCGCCGGTCTTGGCTGGAAGTTTGCGATACCAGATGGCCGCGGCGTCGTTGAAGACCAAGCCGCGAACGTCAACACCCCACAGCGAAAAGAGGGGGAAGTGGTACTCGACCTGGGTACGCAGGTGCGTGTCGCCTTGGAACTGTCGATAGAGATAGCCGCGCAGATTGGTGCCGCCGGCCGAATTCTCCGCCCACAGCGGCAAATTGTCGCCCGCATTGGCGCCTGCGCGCATGATCAAGTTGTGGCGGCGAAAGAAGCGAATCCCATGCTCGTACCCAACACCGGCCTTCCAGTAGTTGGTCTTGTCGTCGCTACCCCACCGGGTACCCCCAACCTCCAGGGAAAAGCCCAGCGCATTGCCGTACATGACCGCTTGCTGGCGGGCGCGAAAATCGAAGGTCACGTTGGCGGTGGCGGCGCCCCGCCGTGCGCTTTCCGCGGCTTTCGGCAGAATGATGCCGGTGTCTTGCACATAACTGTCGTCGGTATTGGCGCCTGACCACATCACGTCGTTCTGATCAAGCATCCATCCCACCGAGGTACGGACCCTGCGGAACCAGGCCACACCCACGTTGATCTCACCGCCGTAGGTGCGCAGCTTGGTGTTGCGCAGAGCCGCCAGGGGCATGTCGGGCTGGTTGCTGTATTCGGGAATGATCTGCAGTTGGAACTTCCCCTTGACGGTGAAAAAGATCCACGATCCCCACACCGCCGGGTCCTCGTAGGCCACCAAAGCGCCTGAATCGACATTGGAGATGGCGCCCCCCGATGACCCCGCGCTTGCCTCTGCCAAAGAGGTTGCCGTGGCCGACGACCGCCCCGCCCGAAATATTGCCCGGCGAATAGGAGAAGGTGGGCAGCGGCGCCCAGGGGAATTTCTCCTTGACCACGATGTTGACGCGCACGCCGTCCTGGTGCGGCTCCCAATAGACATTCACGTCCGCAAACAACCCGGAGGTGTGCAGCCGCTCGCGTACCATGTCCAGCGTATCCGGCTGCAAGAGTTGGCCGATGGAGATGCCGGCAATGGAGCGGATGGTTTCCTCGTTGGTGCGAACCGCGTTCTGAACCCGAACGTCGGTGATGACCTCGTCCATTGCCCACGCCTGCGCGGCGGTCAGGCTGACCGCAAGCGCGGCGAGACAAACTAGGAAGCGCATGCGGCCGCCATCTTATCACCGTCCGAGCCGTTCCTTTGCTTCCGCCGTACGAAATCCCACGCTCGGAGTTGTGCCCATCGCGGTTGCCGAGTAGCTTACTTCCGCCGATGGTTCCCCAAGAGTCGTTCCCGGCCCGCTACTGTCGTTTCGTCTCCCGCCACGCCCGCACAATCTTGGCTGCGGCGACCGCCTTGTTCATCGTCGCCGCGGCACTGGCCGCGCGCCTGGAGTTGCGCACCTCCTTTGCCGAGCTGCTGCCCAGCGACGATCCAGGCGTGGTGGCACTGAACGAGACGCAGAAGCGCATGGGCGACATGACCCTGCTTTTCATCGGCGTGCGCTCGCCTGACCGCGACGCCAATATTCGCTACGCCGAAATGTTGACGGGCAAGCTGCGCGACTTGCCCAAGAGTGTGGTGGAGTTCGCCGCCTACAACGTGCGCGATCTGCGCGCGTTCTTCGAGGCGAACAAGTGGCTCTTCGCCGGCGAGGACGATCTGATCGAGATCCGCGACCGTGTACGCCGCGAGATCAGCAAGCGCAAGAATCCCCTGCTGGTCGATCTCGACGACGAGGAATCGGTCGAGCAGATGAAGGACCGCATGATCAAGCGGGACTGGGTAGATGACCGCTTCCCCGACGGTGTGTTCAGCAGCCAGGACGGCACCTACGTCTGGGTGGCGGCCTTGCCGCCCGGGGGCCTTCTGGGTGAGCGGGCGGGCGAGGCCATCTTCCAGGCGGCCCAGCAACTGGTCAGGGACAACGACCCGAAGAAGTTTCACGAGCAGATGGTGGCGCATTTGGGCGGCCCGGTGGCCACCCTGATTGCATCGCGCTCGGCGGTGGAGCGCGACATCCTGTGGGTCACGTTGACCTGCCTGCTCATCGTGGCCGCGTCGCTGTGGGCCTACTTCCGTCGCTTCCGCGCCGTGCCCCTGGTGGGTGTTTCGGCGATGATCGGCACGGTCATGGCTTTTGCCATGGCCGACCTGCTCTTTGGCTACGTCAACTCGTCGACTGCGTTCTTGGGCTCGATCATCCTGGGCAACGGCATCAACTACGGAATCATTCTCATTTCACGCTACCAGGAGCTGCGCGCCGGGGGTCTGCCCACTGAAGATGCTCTGGCAAAAGCCCTGGCCGGCGTGATGCGCGGAACCGGAGTGGCAGCCGTGTGCGCGTCGGCCGCCTATGCCACGCTGATGCTGACCAGCTTCCGGGGTTTCTACCAGTTCGGCGTGATGGCGGCCTTCGGTCAGATCTTCTGCTGGCTGCTCACCTTCAGCGTCTTGCCCGCCCTGTTCCTGGTCATCGACCGTCGGACCCGTGCGAGTGGCGCGCCCGATCGGGCCCCGGCCAGTTTTTCCTTTCTGCGGCCGCTGCTGAGCAAGCACCCCGGCCGCGTTGCCCTGGCAGCCGGACTGCTCACCGCCCTTTGTGGCTACGGCCTCCTGCACTTCGTAGACGCACCCTTCGAGTACGACTTCCGCAAGCTCAACGCGCAACTCGCCTCCACCGAGGATGACGAGGCGTTCGCCCACAGCGTCGACTCGCTCTTCGGTCGTTGGCCCTCTCCAACCATCGTCTTGGCCGATTCACGCGCAGAGACTGAGTCCATCCGCCGGGCGATCCGCAAACAGGATCGGGCCACCGGCGACAGGCAGGTCATCGGTCAGATCGCTACCGTGTATGACCTTCTGCCGGGCACTCCCGAGGTGCAGACGCGCAAGCTCGCCCTGCTGGCCAACATCCGCAAGCTGGTCCACGACCCCGCTCTCGACGTGCTGACGGCCGACGAGCGCAAGAAAATCGACGCTCTCGACCCACCCACGCACCTGCACGTCCTAGTCCCTGAGGAGTTGCCCGCGCTGGCACGACGACCGTTCACCGAGGCGAACGGGACGGTGGGCCGCGTGGTGTTGGTTTATCCGATCGACAAAGGCCTCTCGGTGTGGAACGGCAAAGACCTTCTGCGGATTGCCCGTGTTCTGCAGGTCATCCATCTCGATGAAGGCAAGACCATCGACACCGCGGGCAGCGCGGTGGTTTTCGCCGCCATGATTCGCTCGGTGCTGCACGATGGCCCCCGGGCCACGGCCGCATCACTACTCGCGGTGCTGGTCCTCATTTTGCTCATCATGCGGCCGATGTCATCCGCGCGCGCAGCGATCGCCACACTTCTGGTGGGCGTGACCTGGATGATGGGCGTGGCGGGACTGTTTGGCGTGAGAATTACCTTTCTGAATTTCATCGCCCTGCCCATCACCTTCGGAATCGGTGCCGAGTATGGCCTCAACGTGGCGGTACGCTACCGGCAGGATCGCGACATGATCCGCGCGGTGATGTCGACCGGCGCGGCCGTAGCGGTTTGCTCGTGGACCACCATCGTGGGCTACGGCTCGCTGCTCGCCGCGCGCAACCGGGCTCTGCGGGGTTTTGGCGCTATGGCCATTTTGGGCGAGTTGGCTTGCATCACCGCGGCGATCTTGGCCCTGCCTGGCATAATGTTGTGGCTGGAGCGGCGCCAGGCACGACGGACGGGTTAGCTTTTTCACCACAGAGAGCTAGAGTGCCGCCCATGCCCAAGAAGGTGGAATCGCGGCGCCAGAGTTTGGGTGCAGAGCAGCCATGGTCTACAAATGCGCCGCGGGTGCCCGCCCGCTTGACCAAACCTGCGGCGAGAGAACCGTCACCTGCCACGCTGACACAGGCTCCTGCGGCGAGCGAACCCTGCAAGTTGCGTTGCAGGGGCGCGACCCGCTACGGCGATCCATGCCGGTTCTGGGCGTTGCCCAACGGCGAGTTCTGCTACTGGTGCGAGCAGGCCGGGCGTCCCCGCTACCCATTGCCCAAACCCACCGGTGAAGCAGCTCGTGCCGCAAGCATCAAGGAGATCCACAAGAAGCGCTGCCAGGGCGTTACCGTGTTCGGTGACCAGTGCCGCTTCTGGGCTGTGGGCGCGACCGACTACTGTCAGTGGTGTTCCGCAGCTTCGCTAGGGATGCAAAATCGGGTACAAGAGTGACGGTCCGTGGGTTCTTGGTCCCTCGCTGCCCCTAGCCCGCATTATTCACCACAATCGGACTGCCGACGATCACACCGTAGCAGACTGGTTTGGACGCGCGGAAGGGTGGCGGGCTAGGTCGATCGTAATGGGAACCCTGGGAGGGTTCCCAAACCCTCCCGCGACGCTACGCTGCCGGCAAAGCCGGCAGGCTCCGCACGCGTTTGCCTAGCCCGCACAGACATCGACTTGGTGCAACTCGTGAATAATGCGGGCTAGCCCACAAGATCGAGATCACCAATAATAGCGCGCAGCAGGCCCTTGTGTTGGATGAGTAGTTCCTTGGCGCGCGCGGCGTTCACCCGCGCATGATGCATGACCAAGGCAACCTTGGCCCGACCGCCCGCCTTCTTGATCAGCTTGACCGCCTCCTCGGCCGGCAGGTTGGTCAGTCGGGCCACCACCCGGGTGGCGCGCTGCCAGCCACGCGAGGTGGTGGGCCGCACATCCACCATCAAGCCACCGTAGGTCTTACCCAGACGAACGAAGGCGGTGCTGGAAACCGCCTCCAGCACCAGCTTGAGGGCGGTCGCGGCTTTCAGCCGTGTGCAGCCGGCGATCATCTCGGGCCCTGGGTCCAAATCGATCACCACGTCAGCCAGGGGCTCGGCTGAAGGGCTCGGCCCCGCGCAGGTAAGCAAGATGATGGCCGCGCGCCGGAAACGCGCATAGTCGAGCGCGGCTTGCAGAAACGGCGAGATCTCGGTGTCGGCGATCCCAAAAACCACATCCTGCGGCCCCACCGCCGCCCGCCGCATGCGCTGGTCAGCTTCCCGCGGGTTGTCCTGCGCCGCCTCGGCCACCCGGGCCAGGGCATGCGGGCCACCGGCGATGATCGACACCACCAGCGACTGCGGCAGCCCAAAAGCCGGGACGCACTCGGCCGCCTCCAGCGCGCCCAGCCGGCCGGCCGTGCCCACGCCCACGTAGACCAGGCGTCCACCTGCCGCGAGCTTGTCAGACATCAACTCTGCCGCTGCAGCCAGCGCCGCGGCGCGCGCGCGCACCGCCTTCACGGCGTTGCTTTCGTCCTCCAGCAGCAGCTTGACTACCTCCTCGGGGGGAAGCGAGTCCAGCATGGCCGCGCGCGGGTTCTCTGCGTCGTGCAGTGAACTTTCATTGGGCTTGGAACCGGATCGCGCCATTGGCCACAATTGTCACCCAGGAGCGGGCGAATGGAAAGATGGAATGTCACGCCCAGGGAGTATTCAGGGCCGGCCGGACTCGCAGAGTGGAGGGAGCGGATCTTGTCGACAAGCCGGCAAGGCCAGTAGACCGCGGGCCGGACGTCATGGGCTTGCGCACCTGCCCGCTGACGTGGACGGTGCAGACCTTTCCGTGGGCGAGGACCATTCTGGTCAGCCCAAGGCCGAGGGCAATCCAGACTCCGCTTCGCAACCGGCGCAACAACACCAACGCCATGGCAATGGGAGCATCTACGCCCAATGCGACGCAGGCGGCGAAGACGGCAGCTTCGACCACACCCATCTGCCCGGGGATCGCAGCGCCCAGCACCGATGCCACCACTGATGCAGCTCCCAACCACAAAGCAAGTGCCGGGCTCGACCCCAGCAACGCCAGGAGCAGGGCCATCTCGGCAACAATCCACAGCTTGCCAGCTAGATGTAGCAACACGCTGCCCAACACGAGCCGCGGCCGCGAGAGCAAGGCGGTGCGGGCGGCATCCAACCCGCGCACCAATCGGGCCGCCCGACCGGATCCCGTGCCCCACCGGCGCAGGGGTGCCGCGAGGATGAGAAGCACGGCGACGAGCACGATGGCAAAGCTGGTCGCGCCCGCCCAGGCGCAGGTGCGCCCGCTCACCAGCGACGTGGAGGCCCAAGGAAGGAACGCCGCCCCGGCCAGGCACAGCGCCGTGGCCGCGATGTGGGTACCGTTGTCGAGCGCCAAGGCGACGATGGTGCGGCTCCTCACGCTCGGGTGAAACACCAACGCCTTGAGCGGCTCCCCCGCCACACCAGCGCCCAGTTCGTCACCGGCCTGCGACGCCACATAGGCCGCAAGCGCGATCCCTGGGCGAGGACGCAACGATTTGGGCAAGAGCACGAGCCAGCCCCAACAATGCAGGACCATTGCGACAAAGGGCGCGAGCAGAACCAAGATGAGATTCGGACCGATGCGCTCGATGCTCCGCCAAACCGTCTCCGCGCCGACCCGCCGTAGCAGGACGACCAGAGCCGCCAGGCCCGCTGCCAGCAGAGCCGCGCTCAGCCAGCCCGTGCCGCGAGATCGCCTGCTGGAGCCTTCCGCAATTGAACGCATCACAACCCTGGACTATGCAAGCAGGAGACCAGCGCCTATGGCCTGGCCAGATGCGGGCCAGCGCGCTGCGGGTGTTGAGAAGCTGACAGACTTGTCCCGCGCCTGGCTGATTCTCAACAGAACTCAGGCGTTGGACCCGCTATCGTTCGCCCTGGCCTGCCGCAGACGGCCCTCGCAGAAAATCCCGGCGCTTATGGCGGCCGCCACCATCAGCCAGCACGGCAACGGCACACCAAAAAGGGACAGCAAAGCACTGAAGCGCACTACCACCACTCAATGCCTACTTCAGTCCCAGCACGTCGCGCATGTCGTTCAGACCGGGGCCGCGGCCGTGCAGCCAGAGCGCAGCGCGGACTGCGCCGCGGGCTAGGCATTCGCGCGACGAGGCCCGGTGGGTAATCTCGATGCGGTCGCCTTGCCCGAGGAAGAACACGGTGTGGTCGCCCACCACGTCGCCGCCACGGATGGTTTGGATGCCAATCTCGTCGGCGGTGCGCGGCCCAATCTCGCCATGCCGCTCGTAGCGCGCGCTCTTGCCGAGGTCGCGGCCGGTGGCCTCGGCCACTGCCTCGGCCAGACGCAAGGCCGTGCCCGACGGGGCGTCGCGCTTGGCTCGGTGGTGCGTCTCCACGATCTCAATGTCGTAGGCCGAGCCCAGCGCGCGGGCCGCGTCCGCCACCAAACGCAGCATCACGTTCACCCCCACTGACATGTTGGGCGCCAGCACGATGGGGATCTTCTTCGCCACGGAAGCTATCGCTTCCCTATCCTGGGTCGAAAGCCCGGTGGTGCCGATCACCAGGGCAGCGCCTGCCTGGGCCGCGGCGCTGGAATTGGCCACGGCAGCGCCGGGCGTGGAAAAGTCGATCCATACCTCGGCCGCGCCCCGGCCGGGCCGGTTCGCCTGCAGGCGCACGCCGCTTTCGGGCAATCCCGCCAAACGGCTCGCATCCGCACCCAGCTCCGGGAAATCGGGGCGCTCGATCGCGGCCACCAGGCAGGCGCCTGGCGTCTCGGCAATCGCGCGCGCAATGGCGCCCCCCATCTTGCCGGCAGCGCCGAATACAGCAATACGCACGGGCTCGGCCATGACTTTCCCGTCAGATGAGCTTGAGGTCAGCGAGAATCTTGCGCACCTTCTCGCGATTGGCCCCAGCCATCGGGTAGAGCGGCGCCCGGATCTCGTCGGTGATCTTGCCCATCATGGCCAACGCGGCCTTCACTGGAATGGGATTGGCCTCGATGAACAGTCCTTCCGAAAGTGGAAAGACACGGTAGTGCAGCTCGCGCGCCTTTTTCCAGTCGCCCGCGGCCGCCGCGTCCCACATGGCCGCCATCTCAGCCGGCGCCACATTGGACACGACGGAAATGCAGCCCTGCGCGCCCAGTGCGTACAGGGGAAAGGCCGTCGCATCATCGCCCGACAGGACCACCATACGGTCGCCCACCCGCGAGATGATCTGCGCTGCCCGCTGGGCCGAACCCGTGGCCTCCTTGATGCCCTTCACCAGCGGCACCTCGCACAGGCGCTCCATCGTCTCGGGCAGAAGGTCGCACCCCGTGCGCCCGGGCACGTTGTACACCACGATGGGCAGCCCGGCTGCGTCGGCCACGGCCTTGAAGTGACGAAAGAGCCCATCCTGGGTGGGCCGGTTGTAGTAGGGCGTGACTTGCAGGGTGCCGTCGGCACCCACCGCCCGCGCCTCGAGCGTCAGCTCGATGGCCTCGCGGGTCGAGTTGGCGCCCGTGCCAGCGATCACCGGCACGCGCTTGCGGGTTTCTTCCACCACGATCTTGATGATGCGGATGTGCTCCTCCACCGAGACCGTGGGCGATTCGCCAGTGGTTCCCACCGGCACGAATCCGTCGATGCCCGCGCGGATCTGCTCGTTGACCAGGCGGCGCAATGCCTCCTCGTCGACGGCGTCGCCGCGAAATGGTGTGACCAGGGCCGTGATGACTCCCTTGAACATACGCCGGAACCTAGCACGTCTTGGCCATTGAGGTGAGTCGCGCTGGACTAGCTACTCGCGCGTTGCCTCGGTGATCCGTACCCGTGCCCCTGCCACGACGGGCTGGGAAGTCTCGACGATGACGGCGTCGCCGGCGTCCAGGCCCTGGGTGATGACGGCATCGGCCGCGGTTCGATCCGCTACCGTCACGCTGCGTGCCTCGGCCCGGCCCGTGGGCGCCACCACCAGAACCCGGTCAGTGCTACCCACGCGCGACAAAGCCGAAGCCGGCACGAGGAACGCCTCGGCAAAACGCGCGCGCACCAGACGCACCGGCTGGCCGGCCACCGTTGCCGCTTCGGGCGCCAGTTCGATGACCACGTGGTTTTCGTCGCCACCATCGGGAGCAAGGCCGCACGCGACCGGCCGCCCTTCAATCTCGGCCCCGCACCAACCCTGCTTGCGGAAACCTGCGGCCGGCGCGCGCGGCAGCTCGAAACTGGCGCGCCATCCTGCCAGGCGCATGCGCACCGCCGGCGCGCCCGCCTGCACGGTCCGACCCAGGATAGCCAAGGTTGCCTCGATTTGGCCGGCTGCCTGGGCCACAACTGCCACGCGTGACAACGCCGCCTGCGTCTGCCCGACCAAGCCAGCGCTGATCTGCACCTTGGCCTGGGCCGCATTCGACCGCTTGTCGTCGCCCGTGTCTCGCACGCCTTGTGCAAGTTGCTCAAAGTACGCGAGCCGTTCTTGCTGCCGGGCCAGGTCGGCCAGTACCCCCCGGGCCGCGTCGGTCGCGGCCACCACGTCACCGGGCCGCAGCGAGATCCCCGGGGATGCGAGACGAATCACCTTGCCGCCTGCGGGGAAGCTCAGGACCTGACTGGGCAGTGCCTCCACCGGCGCGCTGCCGTCGAACCAGCGCACAACTGCGGCAGGTTTGGCGACAAGAACGCGTGCGCGCACGGCTGGGGGTGCGTGCGGGCTTAGCGCCACAGGCACCACCAGCACGCCAACAACCAAGGCCGTCAGAATGCCCAGCAGAGCGTAGAGAATCCATGGGCCGCTGTGCACCGTCGCGGAGCGCGCAGGTGCCGGCGTGACCAGGGGAGGGGGCGTCGGAATCGGCGGCGGAGTCACTATCCGGCGGGGCCCAGGCGTCGACATGCGAGCCCCACCCTGGATGGAATAAGGCCGGCTGGTGCTGTCGATAGCCTCTCCGTCGGACACGCGGTTTGCAGACCGTGGCTCCGCAAGTGGGGGTGGCGTCTTTGCCGAAGGCGACGGCGCCTTGTCCGGCACGGCAAGGGGCTGCGTCTCGGGCGGAACCGGCGCCAGCTCCGTGTCCGGCACGGCAAGGGGCTGCGGCTCGGACGGAACCGGCGACGGCTCGGGTGGGCTGGCCGCAGGAGGAGTCTCGACCGGCAGGGGCGTCGCGTCTGCGGATGGCAGAGACGTCTGGTCCTGCGACGGACGATCTGGCGACGTGCTTACTGCGGCTGCGGGCGGCTCGGCCCCAGGCAGCGCTTCCAATGAGGCCGTCTCGGTCGATGCCGTCTCCGCCTCGGGAAGAGCTGGCTCGGCTGCTAGCTCCTCCGTAGCCGGGCGTGATTCCGTCGCAGGAGGCGCCTCCGGGAGCGTAGAGGGCGGCGTCGGCGCGTCGTTCTCAACGGCCGCGGGTGGTTCGGGAACCGGCAAGGGCGCCTCGACTGGCACGGTCGGCAACGGGACCGGCAACGGCGTCTGCAAAGTCACCGGTTGCGGCGGGACCGGCGAGGGCGTCTGCGGGACCTCGACAACCGGGCGGGTAGAGAGCGCCGGCGTTTTTTCCGGCGCGACCTCCGGTGTACTCTCCTTGTCTGACGCAAGAAAGCCAAGCTGCTTGAGACGTTCGGCGAAAGCCATGAGTTGCTCTTCCGTCAGCTCAAGCCCGGTCGAAAGCCGCACCCAAGGGATGACCTTGCCCAGAGGCCGGCCATCAAACGCGAGGGCGACCGAATACTCGTAGTCGAAGAGACGGAAGCTCGAACCACGCCTGGGATCGTGGACGTCGACGCATCTGACGCCATCTTCCTGCAAGATGGTCGAAACTAAATCGCGCCGCAGGCGCGGCCCGTCAAACGCCATGCCTGCATCTTTACCCGTGGATCGCGCCGGAGCCAACCCCCACAGATCAGTTTCGCCAATCGAGATGGACGCCGTGGCCGTGGTCGCGACGGGCGCGCGCGAAACGCGCGGGGGAGGCGGGCTGGGCTGTCCGTCAGCCCCCGAAGGGGGTGGCTGTGGCCGGGCAGCCACCTGACGAATGAGATTGAAGTAGCGGATAGCGCCGCGATCAGCGCACACAATGAACACTGCTCACGTTGGACACGTCGAAGCTGTACGCCTGGCCGGAATCGAGATAGACGGCCCACGCGTGGGACGGCGAGCCAGCCAACGGAGACGAAGACCAGAAGCGAGTCGCCGGTGTCGACGGTAAGGCTATCGAATCTATCGATGGGTCAGCCTGCAATTTGTCGACCATAGTTTCTAGTTCCTCAATCGTCGGGAGGCGCCAGCCCATGCCTCCCAGGCTCCTGCCCACACCTGCACAGTATGTCTTGGCATCGAGCCACGTGTACGTGGTTGACGATACTGTCTGTTGCCGGGTCAGTGCCGGCGGAGGATCTGCAGAGGCGTGCCTCGACCACGAGGCGTAGTCTATCCCATCGCGTCCCCGCCGACGTCGCCTGGTGGGGACCAGCGACACCGCGGTGCCGACGGCCACGTCGCGTAGGCGCTGGGCCTGGATTGCCATTTGCGTCTACTCCGCGACCCGCTACGCTTTGTTGTTCACAAATCGACAGGAGAGGCGACATGCACAAAAACGATCGCCGCGCGTTCATGAAGGCTGGCCTCGCCATCGGCGCGGTCGGCTTGGTCGAGTCCATGGGAATCGGGCGCGCTTTCGCGGCCGCTGCGGCCAGACCCGACATCGTCGCGGTCAAGGGGGCAGACGCCTTTGCCAGCACCACCAAGGCGCTGGAGGCGCTGGGCGGAATGAAGCGATTTGACACCCAGGGCCGCCGCGTGGGACTGCTCATCAATGCCCCGCCGCACTGGAAACTCGAGGGAAGCCACACCCGGATGGAAGTTGCACTCGCTGTGGCCAAGATGTGCCTCGATGCCGGAGCCAAGGAGATCATCACCCTACCGGTGCTGGGGCCCAAGTTCTGGACCGGCTCGCCGCTCGGCGAGACTCATGCCAAAGTGATCAAGTCGCTCAAGCAGTGCTCGGGAAGGACGGTGGAGACGAAGATCCCCAAAGGTGTCCTGCTCAAGTCGGGGAAGGTTCGGCCCGAGCTGCTCGACGTGGATGTCCTGGTGAACATCCCGATCGCCAAGCACCACGTCGGAACCATGTTCAGCGGCAATCTCAAGAACATGATGGGCGGCCTCGATCACGAGACAAACGCGTTCTTCCACAACGGCTCCGGCAAGACCGGTTATGAGGATGTGGACTTCCTCTCACAGTGCATCGCCGACCTGAATACGTTGCGCAGGCCGAACCTGTGTGTCGCTGACGCCACCGTCGTGCTCGGAACCAACGGCCCCGCGGGCCCCGGCGATCTACTGCAGCCGCAGAAGATCGTGGCCGGCATGGATCCGGTCGCAGTCGACGCGTACTGCGTGACCCTGCACAGCCGCAAGCCGCAAGAGGTGGTGATGCTCGCCAAGGCCGCCGCGGCAGGAGTCGGGCGCGCCGACTTCCAGAAGCTCAACCTCCAGGAGATCGCAATCTGAGCAAGGGGCTCGGTACCCCGAGAAGCCGGAGCAACTGACCGGTCGTTGACCGGCCATCGATGAGATCCTCCTAGCTCGACGAAGCCGACCTCGGCGAGTCCGCGGCCGCTCGCCGTTCATCGCCCGCCGCAGCTGCGGGAATCTCGTGGGACGACCCACCGGGCATTTCGCCCCTGCTGGCGGTGGCGCCAACCGCGAGCCCAAGCTCGTCCATGCGCTCGGCTTCGCCCGCTAGCCGCTTCGCGCAGGTCATCCACCGTTCCGTCACGCAGTCGGTTTCTCGACAGGACTCGCAAGCTTCAAGACTCGGAGGAACATCTTGAATGACTTCCTGTCGAAGACGAGTCCAAATTGCACTGAGCCGGAGACTAGCGCTCATGTCTTGAACCTCTACTTCTCTGCTTGTCGACATGATCCACGAAAAACCTTACGACGGCAAAATTTTGCTGATAGTTTTTCGTGGCTCTTGATGGTGACGGTGCTGACCAGGTCGCGCAGCTTCGTTTCCAGGGAACGCGAGCAATAGGGCCAATTGACCAGCGGCCTACCGCGCTGAAGCTGTTCCCCGCCCCAGTCCTACGCGCAGGCTGGTACTCTTCGGCTTTTCACGTAGAATTGGTCCTTCTCGCGAATTTGTCTACTGGACCGGAGGATTGACATATGCCCAACTTTTTCCGAACAGGCTCCTGGATTTTCGCTGTCATCGCGTTGTTGTCCTTGCAAGCATGCTCCGGCAGCAGCAGCAGCAGCAACGCAGGAGACGCGGCCAGTGCCCATCTCGGTCGCGACGGCGGAGCACCAACCGGTAGCGTAACTCCTCTCAGCCTTCCGGCCTTTTCGCCGCCAGATCAGAACGTCATTATCGGGCGTGTGGTCGACTCAAACGGGAAGGGAGTCGCTGGCGCCACCGTGACCTATGTCGGCGGCGGAACCGGCACGGCGAACTACGATGGGTTTTACTACATCGCCGATGTCGCCCCGGCCGATCGCATTGTCCTGACCTTCCAGGCCGACGGCTATGTCACCACCACGGGCATCGGCACCATGGTCGCGGGTGGCAATGTCACCGTCAACGCGGTCATGCTCCAGCGTGGCGCGGGTCAGCCGGTCAACAGCGCAGACGGCGGCACCGTCACCTTTGCCAGTGGCGTGGTGACACTTCCACCCGGTACGGTTACCGATTCCTCGGGCAACAACTACTCAGGCAGCGTCATGGTGCACGTCACGCCGGTGACCATCAAGGGTATCGGAATTCAGGCCGCACCCGGTGATTTCAGTGCGACCTCCGCCGCTGGCGCGACAGTGCAGCTTGAAACCTTCGGCATGGGCGCGTACGAGCTGGCCGACAGTGCAGGCAACCCTCTGCAGGTAAAGAGCGGAGCCAGCGTGGGGGTCGAGATGCTGCTTCCTGCGGGTACCAAGCTGGTGGCTGGCCAGACCGTCCCTGCCTGGCATTTCGACGACCAGTCCGGGCGCTGGGTCGAAGAGGGGAGCGGTACGGTCGGCGTGTCGTCCCTCGACCCGGCTCGTCTCTCCTACAAGTTGAATGTCGGCCATTTCTCCAACTGGAACTGCGACCAACCCTATGACACGACCTGCGTGAGCGGCACCGTCACCTCGGCCTGCGACGGCAGTGCCATCGTGGCTGATGTCCGCGCCGGCGGGATTTCCTACGACGGAAGTAGCACTGGATTCGCCAGCGCCAGCGGCCAGTACTGTGTCGCGGTCAAGACGGGATCGACTGTCATGCTTACGGTTTCATCGGGATACGGGGCCAATCGTGTCGTGAGTGCGGTCCAGGTGTCGAGCGGCAGCGCAACCTCCGCGTGCCCAGGGCCGTGCACCGTCCAAGACATCGTCCTGCCTTGCACGCCCGCGGACAATGACGTCGATTGTGGTGACGACTATTTCAGCGGATGCAAATCTTGCATCCAAGGCCGGGTGGTTGACGATTCGGGCAATCCCGTGGCGGCCATGCTGAAGGTCAAGACCGGCATCAACACCTTGACCGCCGTGACCGACTCTTCCGGCCACTATTGCTCGTCGGCCGCGCTCAACATACTCACGACCATCGCCGCCAACGCCGAGGGCGGTGCTGGCACCGTCACGACGACGCCCACAACGCCGGGTGCGTGCCCGAACTGCAACCAGGCTCCCGACATCGTGATCACCCAGAGTCAGACCACCGGCACCAGCTCGGGAATCGACTTCAGCCAGTGTCCCACCAGCGTTGGCGGGATTATCATCAACAGGCTTCAGGCCAATGGCACCGATCCGGCGTTGGCTGCTCTCGATTCTGGCTGGATTCTTGCCTCGAAGGGAGACTCGTCGAGCGGGATTCAATCCTACGTCATCTCCGGCGTTCTCGTTTCCAGCAAGGCCGGCGGGATTTCTTTCGCACCGCAAGCGACCTTCGAGCTTGACCTGGCCGCCCCGCCGAAGGCAGGTGCGGTGTACGCCGTCCAGGCCGTGTCGGACGACTCGTACCAGATCTCTGGCGACGCGACTTCGTCGAGCGGCGCGCCGGTCGGAATGGGAAGCGAGTCGTACAAGATCGATACCTCGTCGTCACCCGTGCTCGGCTCGGGACAGATCGCGTTCAGCACGGGCTTTGCCAACCCCGGCGATCCGGTCAAGGGATCGCTGACGTTGACCTTCGGCGCCAACTGCGCGGCTCCAAGCGCGTCGCTGACCGTGCAAGCGACCATCGACACCGTTCTCCAAGACGCCATGGGACTCATGCCGACCGTGCTCGACCCCAATGCCCCGGCTTTCAAGGCCTGGGAATGCAGTCTGTTCAGTCTGATGTCACTGACCACGGCGGGATTCTCTACCGGGGCAGTGGAAGTTTCCGTGGACGGCGTGCCCATGGCCGGCAGTAACTCGCTTACATCCGCTGAGTACTCGTGGACCGAAGACCAGCTCCAGATTTCCTACTACGGCGACACGGGGCTGTTCTCGGCCACGGTCGATCATCCGCAGATCGGGGCCAACGCCGTGAGCTCTGCCACGTATTCCGACGACAGCGCGAGCGGTTGTTGGTTCACCCTAGGGCAGGGCACTGTGACCCTTCCCAACTTTGCCGGCGCAGACTCAACCCGCTGGATGACCGGCTCGTTCGAGGTCGACTTCACCGGGACCAATGTGGGCAGCGCCACTGCGAGCTGCGGGACCCCCAAGGCGACAGGGCAGTTCGGCGCACCAGTTTGCGCCGGTATGAGCACCCTCTTCCATTGACCGGGCGGCGTTCTGCGGCCCGCCGCGCAGGCGCCAAACAACCTGGAGCGCTGCCTGTTTGCCGCAAAAATGACGGCCCCGCATTCGCCATCCATGAATAATGCGGGCTAACCGGCCACGCGCTGGCCTTCCTTCGGCCAGCCTATGCCGTCTGCGCGAGTCGGTGCAGTGTGCTCAACCCATTTGCTCAACCCATTCGGGGTGCCGGTGAGTCGGGCGGCGGGCACGCTGGGTGTAGCTGCGAAGCCCAAAGGTCAGACTGCCAACAACTCGTCGTAGACGCGGAAAAGCTGCTCGGCGATGCCTGTCCAGTCGTAGTCCCTTTCCACCAGCGCCCGCGCCTGCTGAGTCAGGCGGGCCGCGAGCGCGCGGTCGGTCAGCAGGCGCGCCACCGCTGCGGCGAAAGCTTCGGCGTCGTTTGCGATGAGCAGGTGCTTGCCGTCCTCGACTGCAAGGCCTTCGCAGCCAAGCGAAGTGGAAACCACCGGCCGCCCCAACGCCATGGCCTCGAGAATCTTCAGGCGGGTTCCCCCACCGGCGCGCAGCGGCACAACCGCGATATGCGCATTTCCATAGTAAGGAATGGGCGAGCTGGCGCGGCCGACCAACTCGATGTCGTCGCGCCCAGCAAACTCGCGGAGCGCGCGAGGCGTGCCTTCGCCCACCACAGTCAGGCGGGCTTCGGGGATGCGGCTGCGCAGAGCGGGCAGGATGTGGCGCGCGAGAAAACGGACCGCGTCTAGGTTGGGCGGGTAGCGCAAATGCCCGACGAAGATCAGCCGCTTGCCGGCTGCGGCCTCGGGAAGCGGGCGCAAAGCCGCCGTGTCTACACCGTTGGGGACCAGCGACACCGCGCTGCCGGCGGCCACCGCGCGCAGGCGCTGGGCCTCGATTTCAGAGACCACCAGGCAACGGTCGAAACGCGCGGCATGGCGGGCCTCCCAGCCGCGCATGAGGAACGCCTTTGCCAGCAAGCCCAGCTTCTCCATTGCCCCCACGTGCATGCTCAGCATGCTGCGGGACTGGGTCTCGCAGAAGTTGTGGAACGATAGGATCGTCCGACAGGGTGAGCCGTCGGGCACGGCATCGCGGAAATGCGCGAGAAAGGAATGCTCAATCTGAAGAATGTTGATGGTGCCGGTGCTGACCAGGTCGCGCAGCTTGCTTTCCAGGGAGCGCGAACAATAGGGCCAGTTGACCAGCGGTTGACCACGCTGAAGGTGCTCCCAGAAGTCCCGCGTGCGCGCGATCGCGGAGCCGGAACGCATGACGGCCCACTCGACCCGCTCGCAGAATGGCGCCAGCTTGGGCACATGGCGGGCTTCCTCAGCCGACTCAAGCACGGCGAAGAGCAAGACGCGGTATCGGGTCGCCACCTGGCGAATGAGATTGAAGTAGCGGATGGCACCGCCGCGGTCAGTGGGCCAAGGTAGGCCGTAGGTCAACCACAGAACCGTCTTGCGCTGATCCTGGGCCTGATCCGGTTTTCCGTCTTCATCCATTTCCGTTCCCAGCTATGCCTGGGAGCCCTTGCAGCCCTTTGGCTTTCTGGCCGGCGCCGGGGCTCTAGGCCCAAAGGCCGCTGCGCTGACGGCGCACGCGGCGGCAGTAGGCGTGCAACATGCGTTGGTGCAAAGACGCCATGGCCGTGAACCGCACGCCCATGCCGTAGAAGTAGTCATCCATGGTGTCACGGCAGGTCTCGCCTGCGGCCCAAATGGTTTCAGGCATGCCGGGCAGCTTGAATTCCAAACCAACCGGCGTGCGGGGCGGATTCGGATCCTGCAGCAAGGTGTTGAGGAACAACCCTCGCTCGCTGATGTCGACGGCAAGGCCGCGCTGAGGCCGGTCCAGGACGTAGGCGCAAAGCAGGGTCTCCAGAGGCAGACGATCATCGAACCGACGGTCCAAGTTCATGGCAACCTCTCCTTTCGAGATGGTAGGTAAAGTGGGTTTATGTAGGATAAGAACCCACAAAGTGCGCTTCGTCAAGTTTCGCGACCAGGGAGCGTGAGATACTCGCAAGAACGCCGCATGGAAAAGCCCGACGACGACCATCAGCTTCCGGGTCGTGACATGAAAGCCGCGCTGGTTACCGGGGCGTCGGGCTTCCTCGGCAGCAGTTTGGTGGCATCCCTTTGCGGACGCGGGGTCAAGGTGCGTGCATTGGTTCGGCCCTTCAGCGACTTGCGCCGCTTGGCGGGGCTGGGCGTAGAGATCGTGCGCGGGGATGTGTGCGACTCGGCCTCGCTGCGCGAAGCTGCCCGCGGCCAGCAGGTGGTGTTTCACACTGCAGCCAAGGTGCCTGACTGGGGCCCGCGGCGCGAATTCTTCCGAGTCAACCTGGATGGCACGCGCAACCTGGTGGCGGCCTGCCAGGATGCCGGCGTCGAGCGCCTGGTGCACGTCAGCTCGCTGACCGTGCTGGGTCTGCCACGCCAGGGCGACGCAGTGGACGAGCAGAGCCCCTACGATTCGTCGCCGCACGATGCGTACACGGCCAGCAAGATCCAGGCGGAAAAGATTGTGCTTGCGGCAAACGGCCAGCGCGGCTTGCAGACCGTCGCGATCCGGCCCGGGGCGATCTGGGGACCGGGCGATCCCAGCATCACCCCGCGCATCGCAGCCCTGCTGCGCCGAGGACGCGCGGTCTACATCGGCCGCGCGTCCAACCGCCTTGCGCTTTCCCATGTCGACAACCTCACCCTTGGGCTGCGGCTTGCCGCCGAAACCCCGGCAGCGGCCGGCCAGGTGTATCACCTGACTGACGGTGAGACCGTGACCGCGCGCGAGGTTGTCGATGGCCTGGCCGCGCTTCTGGGCACGGCGCGACCACGGCTGTCTGTCCCGTTTTTTCTCATCTACGCCGCCGCAGCCGCGATGGAAGGTGTGGCGCGCCTTCTGCGCTGGCGCTCGCCCCCGTCCTTCACCCGCTACGGCGTGCGCCTGCTAGCCAGCGACTGTCGCTACGACAACCGCAAGGCCGAGCGCGAGTTGGGCTTTCACCCGAGCGTGTCGTTCCAGCAAGGACTGACGGCTCTGGGCGGACATTTGTGAGGGACGATCGGGCGACCGCCCGTAGGGGCGACCTGCGGTCGCCCTATCGTCGCCCCCAACGGGTGGTCGCCGGTTCGTCGCCGCCGTCGCAATTCTCAGTTGTCAGCGGCACAGGGAACGGCCACGATGGATGGCAAATCGCATGCTCGACGTCGCCTCACTTGGGCCGCTGGTTGATCAGCGCGACGTGATCCTGGTCACGGGCAAGGGCGGCACGGGCAAGAGCACCCTGGTGGCAGCCTTGGCCGCCCTGGCGGCTCAACGCCGCGGAGGCGCCGTTGCCGTCGAGTTTTCCGCATACCGGCGCCTGCCTGACCTGATCGCGCCGGAGAGCGGCGTCAGGGTGGTCAAGATCGACCTCGACACCGCTTTGGAGCCGGCCCTGCGGCGGCTGATCAACATCCCCATGTTGACCCAGGCGATTCTGCGCAACCGCGTACTGCGCCAGTTCATCCGCACCTCGCCGGCCATGCGCGAGATGATCGTGCTCGATGAACTGCGCGCTCTGGTCGACGAGAGCACCGCCCGGCGAGTGCCGGTGATCGTCGATCTGCCGGCCACCGGCCATGCGCTGTCATTTCTCGATACGCCGCGCGCCGTGCACCGCATGTTCCGCATCGGGCCCATCGCCCACGCGGCGGAGCGGGTTCAGCGCCTGCTGCTCGACGGCAAGCGCTGCGAGATGGTGACCATCACCTTGCCCGAGGAATTGCCGGTCAATGAAACCCTCGAGCTTCTGCGCAAGGCGCGTCAGATGGGCATCGCGGCCCGAATGGTCGTGGTCAACCAGGTCCCGGCCATGCTTCTGCACGCCAGCGACCGTCCCCTGCTCGAAGTCCTGGAACGGGAGAGCGAAGAGGCATTGGCGCGGCTGGCAGTCGCGGCGAAAGGCCAGCTCGATGGGCTGGACCATGCGAGAAAACAGATCGACCGGCTGCGCGGTCTGGAGAACGCCAATGTGGTCGAGTTCCCGGCCCGGCCTCCGAAGCAAACGCCTGACAACGGGCGTTCCTCGCGCGCGGTCGAGCCCTCGGTTAGCAGCGCGGCGGATCTGGCGACGCTCATCGCCGATGCGCCGTTGGTGGTGTGCGTAGGACCCGGCGGTGTGGGCAAGACCACCCTTTCGGCGCTGCTGGCCCTGCGCCAGGCTGCGGCGGGGCAGCGATCTCTGGTGCTGACCATCGATCCCGCGCGCCGGCTGGCCGACGCGCTCGGGCTGGTCGAGCTGACCAACGATCCCATGGAGTTGACGGGTTTCCGCAAGATGCACCCTGCGGGCACCTTGAGCGCGCTCATGCTCGACCCCACTGCCACGTTCGACCACATGATCGCGTTGCTGGTGCCCGATCCGGCACGGCGGGAGGAGCTGCTGTCGAACCGGGTCTACCAGCACATCTCGCGCAGTTTGTCGGGGACCCTGGAATACATGGCGGTCGAGCGCGTGCACGAGTTGTTCCGCACCGGCCGCTTCGACCGCGTCGTGCTGGATACCCCGCCCACTGGCAGTGCCCTGGATTTTCTGGAGGCGCCTGATCGGGTGGCCACCTTTTTCAGCGACAGGATCACCCGCTGGTTCATGCCCGCGGCCGCGTCGTCGTGGACCTCACGTCTGTGGACTCGGGCCGGTAGCGCGGCGACGTCGCTCATTGCCCGGGTGGCGGGCCCCTCGTTCCTGGACGAAACCGTCGGGTTTTTCGCGGCCTTCTCCGACCTGCTCGGTCACTTCCGCTCGCGCGGCGAACAAGTCGGCCGTTTGCTGCGCGACCCGCGCACCGTGTTTCTGGTGGTGTGCGCGCCGGATCCGGCCCGCATCATTGAGGCCCAGGTGATCAGTGAGCATTTGGCCGATGAAGGCTGCGTGCCACGCGCCTTCATCGTCAACCGGGTGGAAGAAGCCTTCTGGCCCGGTCCCGACGAAATCGAGCGCGCGGTGGAGCGCGCTGCCGCGCTTCTCGGCGGGTTGGAAGAGCGCGAACCGACGCGCGCGTTCATGGATCGCCTGGAAAAACTGCGCCGCCAACAGGAGTCAGCCGCCGCGCTCCACGCAGAAGTAGTGGAGGCAGTCCGAAAGTTCGCTGCCCCACGCCCGGTGTTCACTGTGCCCCGGGTCCCGGTGGGCGAGACCCCACGCGATTCGCTGCTCGCCATGTACTTGGGCTTGTTCGCCCGGGAAGAGTGATGCTAGGCGCAGCCGCCTTGTCCCTGACCGCAGGACGAAGAATTGTGATAGCATGAGATTGACACACCCGAGGTGAGCGAGTAGCTCCCAGAGCAATTGTCACCCGCGCCGTTCACGCATTGGGGATTGAAGAGCCCCGGGCCGCAACTGCTGTAGCATCCCGGCGTGACCTGGTAGGCACCGCCGATACTGGTTGTTATGACGCATGCCTGTCCGGCAAGGCAGGTCGTTGTCTGCCCCAACAGCGAGGAGCAAGTCACCGGGCCACAAGCTGCAGTTTGAACCGTCCAGGTGCGACCTGAACAGGTAGCCAGCGTGCGCCCGGTGCTAGCGCAGTCTTCGTAGAAACACGTGAGGCTGCCGCCGCCGCAAGCTGATGCGTTTGCTAGCGGGGTTTGCGGACAGGTAGCAGGCGCGCACTCGCTCTGCAAAACGCAGCCCTCGTAGCAGTTGTTTGTGTACGACAGAACATAGGGTGTTTCACAGTAGGGCGTCGCAACTGCACACGCAGCCGTTCCGCTGCAATTGGCGTGAACGCCGTCAGCGCAGCGCTGATAGTGCGTGCAACAACCCGCGGTGGAACATCCGCAATTATTGGCAGACACGAAGACTGAGTGGCAGTCGCTACGGGCGTCACACTCGGTCTGGGTCGTGACCTGGCTGCAGCTTGCCAAACCATCGTTCGGCCCCCCATCCCGCGAACAGGCGCCGTCCGCACAGCCCGCGTCCGCTCCTGGGCAAACCATACCGGGGCATGTTGGTCCGCACGAACCCGTCCCGGGCGTGCACCCTGGACACCATATCTGCCCAGCCGGGCAGCCGCCTGAGCCCATTCCACCGGTGCCGCGGGCACCGCCGAATGAGATTCCGCCAGCGCCGATTCCACCAGAGGCGACTCCACCAGAGCCAGCACCGCCAGAAACGATTCCGCCAGCGCCAAGTCCGCCAGAAGCGATTCCGCCGGTACCCGCTCCGCCGGACGCCTTTCCGCCAATTCCGCCAGAGCCAATTCCGCCGGACGCGACCCCACCAGTGCCAATCCCGCCGGAAACACTTCCGCCGGTACCTGCCCCAATGATGCCGCCACTTGCGCTGCTACCTCCAGATGCCGTGGACCCGGTCCCCGTGCTTCTGCCCGCGCTACCGCCGGTTCCAGTGAGCCCACCCGACTTGTTATTCCCACACCCGCCTAACGATGTCCCAGCGATCACGGCGCCTACGAAAAGTGCGATAGCGCTCAAGACTCTTGTCATCACATATCTCCCGATCACATCTTGCGGTTCCCTGCCCGTCTCAGATCGATCCGCCTATCGCCCGGTAGCCCGCCCCATCATTGTGCGGGTCCGCGTGCGCGAACGCAATTTGCCCGCAGATTCGGATGTGATGCCCGTCACACATGCACTCCGAAATCTCGGACACCGCACGCGCGGCACCACCTTCGCGCGGTCTGTCGCTTGCTAAGGCACGACGGTCAGTGCGTAGGAGGCGAAATCCACGCCACCGCGACTGTCGCGCAATACCAGCCACAAGAATACGACTCCCGCGGTTGCGGGCGACTGCCATGCGTTTTCGGTCCAGACCGCAGTATCGTCTTCTTCGCGCCCGGTCACGGAGTCGTCAAATGCGCCGGCAGTGACGAACCAGGAAAGCCAAAGGGCCTCACGATGATCTACCAGCGTTTGCGACGAAGAATCGAAGACTGGATAGGACTCTGCCGAATCGGGAGACCACGTCGCAACCAGGCGTATCGGTTGACTCGCAGGAAGCGCATCAAGTGAAGCCGGCGTCTCGCCCACCAGGGCCGACAACGACACCAGGGTTGGGTTCTGGTTTGCGGCATAGCTTCCGCGGAATTCCTGGGACATGGCGAGCGAAGCGCCTGCCAGACCACAGCTCAGCCGCTCGCGGAAGATCGCCTGCTCCACGCCCAGATCAAGTCGAAGTGGTTGGTAGTAACCCCCGGTAGCATCCGGGTCAGAGGGTCGCAAAGTTCCACTACTTGAGGGCGGCGCAAATGGCCCGAAATTCGCGCACGCGGCGCTGGGTGTTTGAATCGCAACCGACCCGCCCTGTGCCGACTGCGCCAGATCGTCAGTCAAGCAGGCTTGGCTCACCGGAGTGTTCTCCGCCACAGGCTTGCGCAGCTTGCATAGGCTCCACGACAAGTCTTGTGCGTCCACGGTGCCCGAGGGAGAAGCGACCAGACTCGCGTAGTGAACCAAGTCCCCGGGCGCCGCTTCGCCAGGATTGCCACGCGCACCGATGATCCGTTCCTGCGTGATCAGCGAGGCCGGATTGCCCATCTTCGGCACGCAGCCAGCCAGCAACAAGAAAGCGAAAAGACGAGATCGACACATCAGAACCTCACTGACAGTCCGGCCACGGCCAAGATCGGCAGGCCGGTTATGTTTGAACGCGACGCGAACTGTTCATCGTAGGCAAATTCCTCGACGTTGGCACGGTTGGTGAGGTTGAGGATTTCCAGGTAGGGAGCGACGTCCACCCAGCGTCGGCGAAAGTGCTTTTCGACGCGCAGATCGAGCGCATAGAAGATTGGCAGGCGAATGCTGTTCTGTTGCCCGAAGATTGGCTGGTACTGTCCAGTGGTCGTATCCAGATAGCTGCCAACTACCGGCGTTCGTGGCATCCCAGTGGCCAAGCGGAATCGCGTGCCTACCACGAAGCCCCTAAAGGACGCATTTCCAACAAAGGTAAGAACTTGCGTCTGGTCCTGGTCGAACAGTCGGTAGGAGGACTCGGAGGCATGCCGACGCTCGCTGCGGCTTAGCGTGTAGGCCAGCCAGCCGGAGAGCGCCGGGTGAGGCGAGAATTGCAAGACAATTTGCACGCCAAAGGCACGCCCTACCCCATCCTGTACAAGAGCCTGGGCGAGGGGCGGATTTTGCTCTGGATTGCGCATTACCAACTCCCACATGTGCCGGTAGAACAAGGTTGGTCGCACAGTGAAGTGCCGGCCAACGTCCATGTCTGTCCCTGCCACAACATGCACGGCGTGGGCAACCCCTAGTGTCGGCGAGCCAAAGACAGCACTCAGGTCGCCTGGCGAAGGGGCTTGATGGTACAGTCCAAGCGCAAGATTTGCGCGCAGCCAGGAACCGGTTTGGTGAGTGATGGCAAGGCGCGGAGCTGGCGACCACGACAGGCGCGAAGACCCCGCCCTTGGCGTGACGCCATTCTCGGGAGTGCTGCGACTGGGTGAAATCCAGTAGCCGTCCAACCGCAAGGACGGAGTCAGGCGCCAATGCCCCAGGGTGCTCTCCGAAGCGGCGTAGGGGGCCAGATTTCCAATCGAAGCGCTCCACGTATCCGTGCTGGCTCCCCCTGAAATCGGCTGGCCAAAAGCCACAATGTCACCCTCCCTTGGTGGCAGGGTCGCTGATCCCGAGCGCTGCACACCCGACAGCGTGAGCAGTCCGTCAAACCCCAGAAGCAGAGTCAGCCTCGGCGAAAGCGGAGCGCCATACTCTCCGCGCAGACCCAGCACCGTGGAGGTTATCGACTCGTCCGCCCTGCCCTGCCCTGCGATTTCTTGCCGTCGGGTTTGCTCCCAGCCAACGAAGGGAATCAGCGACGCGCTTGAACCCTCGGAAAACCTGCGCAGGTACCTGACCCCGAGCCGGGAGAAGGATTGATTCCGGTCTTGCTCGGCGGACGAAGAAGGCGTCGTGGTGTTGCCAGCGATCGAGCTGGCATCGGACGAGGTAAGGAAGATCACCTCGACCTTCTCATCATCGCGCAAAGCAAAGACCACCTTGCCTTGAAAGTCGCGATAGCGTGGAAAAGGAAACAGACGACGCGTGTCCGATGATAGGGCGCCGTTCAGTATGCGATCGAGATAGCCGACGCGGCCTGCGGCAAGAACGCCTCCACCGTTCCCCACCGCTGTGCCGGCTTCAAACGAGGCATCAAGAACATCCACATCCAGCTCTCCTTGATAGCTTTGGGATGCGTAGACTGGCGGCGCCCGACTGGCCAGGCGAACCAGGCCTCCCAGTCCCCGGCCGTACTCCGCGCCATAGCCGCCAGGCACAAGGGTCACTGTGCGCAAGAAGCCACTGTGAACCACCGAGCGCAGCCCACCCAAATGGTACAACGCCGGTATCTCCATCCCGTCAACCACCACCCGCGTCTCCTCGGGTGCCGCGCCCCACACCACCAGTTCGCCGCCGCCCAGTCCTGGCCGAGCCACTCCCGGCAGGTTTTCCAGTGCCTTGCCGGCATCGCCCTGCGCGCCGGGAATCTGGCGCAACTCAGGCGTGGAAAGGCCAGCTTCCCCAACTTCCCTCGCAGGCGAAGCAATCACGACTGTCTCGTAGCCGTCGGTTGCCAAAACCGCAGTTTCGGGCAGAGCCGCAAGTATCGCCAGCGCGAAGACGCTCGCCCGCGCTCTCATGGGGATGCAACGGTGAATGACAAAGCAGTGACCCCACTGCCTTTGCCTTTGCTGAAGCGCTGACTGGAAGGAAGCGCCTCGCCCTCGGCCTTGTCTAGCGAAATCCCGTTAAGCAGCGCCTCCACCGTCCAGCGCGCGGCGGAATTTCCACAGAGCGAAAAGGTGTCGACGCGGGCCACATAGTCGCCGACTGGCGCGGCCAGCGACCAAACCACATTCTCGTTGCACCGACCATCGATGACGCAGCCACTGTTGGAATCGAAGTCGAGAATGCCATCTTCGTCCAAGACGCCAGCATCGGGCGCCGGAGTAGTCGCATATCGATCGTAGGAATTGATATTGCCAGCCCAGATCTCGACCCCATAAGGGTCGACCACATGCAGATCAAGATCGGCTTCCGTGTCCCACCACAGCGAGACAACCAATGCCCCGGTCGGAGGCAGACTGGGCTCGACGTCCAAAGACACATGCGCCGCAGGCCCAAAGTCATTGGGCGTGGACACAGCACGGACGAGCAGATCGTAGGAGGTTTGTGGCAGCGAATCCGAAAAGGACAGGCTGGAATGAAAGGTCGGCTGGGTGGGGCTATCTGCATCGGGCACGTCGGCCGCAAGTATCCAGTAGCCGATATCGCCAGCAAAACCGATGGCCACAGCCGTGCTCCCTGGATTCAGGCGGCCAGAGAGCTGCTTGTCTTGCAGACCAGGTGTGATCACGTTCTGGCTGTTCAGCACATCCACCACGCCAGGAGCATCCGCGCTGGCCAGCTTGTCGATCGAGCCGCGATAGAACTGGCCTCCGACAACGCGTACGAGAGCTTCTAGCCCCGTGTCACAGGGTGCTGCGCCACCGCAGGTGGCCGTGGCGAAGGCCCAGAGCAGAAAGCAGATGGCAAGTCTGCATCGCATCAGAAGACCATCTGTCCGCGCAGGGTCAGCGTGTCCGAAGCCAGGGTTGTGGGCGAGCCATCAGCGGCCACGGCCAGCGCATTGCGATTGTGCTGGTATTCGAGAACCAAACGATTGTGAGCAAACCCGCCCCAGGAAAGCGTGAACGTCCAGGTGCGAAAGGACATGTCCTTGGGCACGAGAACCGTGGGGGTCTGACGATAGGCATCCACGTCCGGGTTGTAGAAGTCGTAGCGAACACCAAACCCGGCCCGCGCTGTGAATTCTTGGCTGCCGCCTAGCACCCAGCCGAACTCCCGCAGATCGCGGCCAGACGCAACAGGATCGGCGGGCACAAGCCCCCGATCCAGATTGGCGGCCCAAACCACTTCACCAAAGAGCGTAGATTTCCCCAGATGGGGAACTGCGAAGCCCACGCGGCCATCCGCTCCCACGGCAAAGCGCGAGAAGTTCTGTGAAGGCGTGGCCGCACGGCCAGGGATGACCTGGATCTCACTGAGCTGGACGATGCCGTCCTCGTTCTGGTCGCGCCAAACCAAAACGTCCTTGGTCGCGGGTGTGCCGGGATGAAAACCGGTCCCTGCAAGCGAGGAAACCCCGGCGCTGACATGGACCTTGGCCGCGATGGTAAAGTCCATTCCCAGCCTCCCGACGAAATCCTTGGCCGCGTTCGGATCGCGAGCAGGGAAAGACGCATCTCCCAGCGGGTTGCCATTCATCACGGCCAGTTGCGCGCGAACAAAGCGCCAGGAAGCCTGTGCACGCCCACCCAGGTCAAAGGTGCCGGGAAACAGCGCCCGGCTGACGTTGCTCCGCTCAAGAAGAAACCGGTCTGGATCCCATTCCTGGACTTCAAGGCCAAATGGAATGCGCAGAAGACCGAGCCCAATCTCCCAATTCCACCGCGGCCGTGTCCTGCCCAGCGCGAGCTCGGCCCGGGCCAAACCCAGCGCCATGCCCTTGACCGTGTTTGCATCCAACTCGATTGCGGCCCGCAGGAAGGTTCGGCTGGCTTCGACAAAAAGGTGCGCACGTCGAATGAGAAACCGCTCCGTATTGAGTGGCTCTGCCCCGGTTGGAGAGAGCTGATCCTGCGCAGACTGATCCACCAACACGGCGTCCGCTTGCAGAAACCCTCCAACTGCCAAAGTCGTCTCCCCCACTGCCAGGTGCCCTGCAGAATTGGTCGCCTCGGGAGCCGCCGGTGGCGCAGGCGCCTCCTCGGCCAGGGCGGTCCGCACCGCCCCGACCAGAAGGAGTCCGCTCAAACTCAACCGGTTGATGCGCGTCTTCACGGAGTGGGAATGGGATCACTCTGGAAACGCGCCCCAGCAGTGCAGCTATTGTTGATGATCTGCGTAGGGAGCGCTCCACTCGGGAGAGGGCTGCAATCGCTCAGGGACGTGCGGCCATCGTCGGCTTCGCAGTAGCCATGGTGACAGGTAGTGCCTCCGGTGCAAGACCCGCTTGCAGCACAGGTCACGCAGGCCGCAGGAACCGTGCCGGTGCCAAGCTTGCTTTCGTAGTAGCAGCCGCAAGGATCAGGGGGTGCAAATAGCGAGAGATCGCCACCCTCGGTCGAGCGTGTCACCGTCATGGCGCACAAAGGAACGATTCCCTTCTGCGCAACTAAGGCGACCAGATCCAACCCGGACGGAACGCCGGGATTGGCCGTGTTGGTGAGAATATCGATAAACAGCTTGGCGTTTGCATTGACCGGCATTGGCACTCCTCCGTCGGGCGCTCCTCCGTCGGTAGACGACACCTTGGTCAGGTAGAACACATGCGCCCATGCGACATAGTGGCCCTCACGAAGACTCCGCTTGTCAAAGGCGGTTGCCGTGGAATCGGGGAGATAGCCGTTGGTCTGGTTCACGGCTTGGAAAGCCAGCGCCTTCAGATTCGCCCGGTTAGTTGCGCTGTCGTAGGTTTCACTGCCAAGAATGCCGATAGTCTCTTCAGGTTGTGTCGACGTGGCCACGTCGGTGGCAACATCGTTTGATGCGCTGATCTGTTTCCCGAGCCACTTGGTCGGGTCCAGGCCGATCAACTTGCCAAGGCTCACTTCCACGCCCTTGGTGGGAGTGCGAATGAAGTAGAAGTTTTCGTCGGTCCAAGGTGCAATGTTGGCAGCGGCGCCTTGGCCAAAAACCTTCAAGGCTTGTTCTGAACTGATGGCCACGGACGAAGCAGCGTGCGGTACCACGAAAAGCATCGACTGTACCGGACCCTTGAAAGCAGCGAGATCGGCCGGCGGCGTGTCGCTTGAGCAGGCTGCGGGAAACACGATCGGGATTCCGATGTCCACATTGCGCCCACCACTTTCCAGCGCACAGCTCGGCACGGCTCCCGTGGTGGGATCCCAGGTGGCATCACCGGGAATGTAGGACGGGATCTGGGTCAGCGGGGTGCCGTGGTAAAGGGCGTCGATGATGGTGCAGGATCCGGTTGCGTACCATACCAAGGTTATGGGATTCGCACTTTGCCGGAGGGCCTTTCCCAGGGTCTTCAGCACCGGCACCTGTGTGTCGCCGCTCATGACGTAGAGTGGATTCACCAGCGACGAGCAGGCGGTCAGAGGAGCGCCATCGCCAACTGCGCCATCCCCTGCCGGACCAACATCACTCGCTATCGCGGTGTCGGCCACGACGTCGGGTTGGGGGCCGTCCGAACCCACACCGGGGCCGGCGCCGTCGACAGCCACCGCAGTGTCGACTGCCGCGTCCGTCCGGGGTGCGTCCAGCCCTGCATTGGGGGCGGCATCGCCAAGAACCGGCATGTCGACTGTGGTGTCGGGTTGCGCCGCGTCCAATTCCACATTGGGGTTGGGGGTATCGATGGCGACTGCCTCGTCGGGTTGGGCGGCGTCCAGGCCGGGGCCGGCGGCGTCAGCAGGCTTGGATGCCGATGAGCTGCCGCATCCGGAGAGCGCAGCCGCGAAGACCAAGGAAACCAAACAGGCAAAAGCGGGTCGGATTCTAGGGACCAATGGCATGGCGGGAACCTCCTATTTCAGTTGTGACGAACATCTTCATTGCAGAATGGGCCGGCAATCCCCACCGAGCCCGAGACTCTTGACGAGCAAAACATCCTGCTGGCGAACGAAGTGGGCGGAGCGCTACAGATGTCGCGCAGCAAGGCGCAGGCCACCACCTGACCTTTCTCAAGCACAGCTACGCGGCTGGCAAGCGCCTCGACATCCATCGCGTCGTGGGTGACCAGGATGGTGGGCAAGCCGAGCGAGCGAATGGATTCGGCCAAGAACGCGCGTACCTCGACACGGGCTTCGACGTCCAAAGATGCCGTTGGCTCGTCGAGCAGAAGCGCCTTGGGAGACGAGGCCAGGGCCCGCGCGAGTGCGACCCGTTGCCGTTCACCGCCGGAAAGCCGCGATGGGTTTCGCTCGGCCAGATTGCCGATGCCAAAACGATCGAGCCATGTCATGGCTTGGTCGCGACGCTGCCTTGGGTTCACCCGTTCCGACCTGCACGCCAGTGCGAAGGCCACGTTGTCGATGGCCGAAAGATGGGGGAACAGTCCAAAGTCCTGCGGCAGGTACGCGAGATGGCGCTCTTCCGTGGGACGGTCAATGGCCAAGGCTGCGTCGAAGAGAACCTCGTCGGAAAGCACGATGCGGCCCCGCTGCAACTGCCGCAGACCCAGAATACTCAGCAGCAAGCTGGTCTTGCCCGATCCGTTGGGACCAACCAGGGCGACCGGCTCAGCACCAACCTCCAGTGAGGCTTGCAGGCAGAACGGCCCCAGCGCGGTCTGCACCGCGATCGAGAGTCGAGGTACGCAATTGTCCGTCATGGCGTCGCCGGCTGGCGCGTTAGTTCAACCCCGCGATTGAAGCGCCGCAAAGAGAGCAAGAGAGCAAAGGCGAACACAACCAACAAGAGCGACAGGGCCTGCGCGGTATGGATGTCGAGTTCCAAAGCGGTGTAGATCGCAAGCGGCAGGGTCTGCGTCTTTCCCGTCATGTTCCCCGCGAACATCAAGGTGGCGCCAAATTCCCCTAGCGCACGGGCCCAACTCATGGCCGCCCCACCGATCAGCCAGGGACGAGCGAGCGGCAGGGCAACCCGAAAAAGCAGCCGCGGCGGGGAAGCACCCAGGCTGCGCGCCACTGCCAGCAAATTGGGATCCAGCCGGCCAAACGCCTGCACCGCGGCCTGCAAATAGAACGGGGCTGAGACGAAGACCTGCGCCATGATGACTGCGACCACGCTGAAGGCGGGCGTCCAGCCCAGCCGCTCCAAGGTGCCGCCGAAAAGCCCGCGGCGACCAAAGGCAAGAAGCAGGGCAATGCCACCCACCGCGGGAGGGATCACCACGGGAAGCTGCAACAAGATCTCCAACCAGCGCGCCGACCGCCAACGCGAGCGCGCCAGCCACCAAGCGAGAGGCGTTCCCCCCACGACCACCAGTACGACCGAGACCAGAGTCGTCCCCAGGCTAAGTCGCAGCGCTGGCCAGGTCAAAGCACAGCCAAGTCCGCGCAGGATGGCTGCCGGCCCACCGTCGAGGACCAGGGCCACAAAGGGCAGCACGATAAAGAGCAGCAAGCAGCCGCCCAGCCCCACCATGGCCGCGCTGTACAGACGACGACTTCTCGCACGAGACAGAGCCGCTTGCGTCACTTTGCTCCTTGTGGCTCGGCTCTACTGAAGCCAGCCGCGGCCAACGTCTTTTGCCCTTCCTTGGACAAGACGAGTTTCACAAACGCGCGCGCCAGATCAGGATGAGGCGCGGCGCTCAGAACTGCGATTGGATACTCGGCCACGATGTTGATTTCACCTGGAATCTCGATGCTCTGGACCTTGTCGGGCATGGTCAACGCGTCGGTTCGGTAGACAATGCCAGCGTCGGCCTCGCCCAGTGCGACCTTGGTTAGCACCTGGCGCACGTTCAGCTCGCGCGAGCGTACCCGCGCGAGGAGCTGTTCGCGGAAGGCCTTGCCATAGAGTTTCTCGGCCGACGCAAAAATGGCGTCGGTGTAGGCGCCGATCGGAACCTCGCTGGCGCCCACCACCAGATGCTTGACCTTGGGCAGATCCGCAAAGCTGCGTACCTGGGCCGGGTTGTTCTTCGGCACCACCACGACCGGCAGATTGCGTGCGAAAATTGTGGGTTTGACAAACGTGCCCTGGGTTGCCCGGCCATTCATCTGCTTCCAGTCGGCCGAGGCAAACACGTCAACCTTGGCACCTTGCTCGATCTGCACGCGTAGATCCTGGCTGCCCGCGAAGTTGAAGCGGATTTTCGAGTTTGGGTGCTGCTTCTCGAATTTCAGCGCCACGCCCTCGAAAACCTCACGTAGCGACGCAGCCGCAAACACCACGAGTTCTTGCGCTTCGCCGCCTCTCGCCCGCATTGCAAATAGCGGCGCAATTGCCCCCGTGGCAACCAAAGCGACGAAAACGACCTTGCGGAGATTCATGCTTGCGGCCCGGTGAAAGCCTCGCCCGTGCGCGCGGTTCGATAGCCGGTCATGCCACCCAGGTCCTGGCGGAAGCGCGCATTCGACAGGCAATCGAGCAACGCCTGTACGCGGCTGTCCGAGGCAAGAGTCGCGGGGAAGACCAAGTCGAAGCGAGCTTCCGCAAGCGGCTCAAAGTGCAGGCCGAAGCTGGCTGCAGCCGAGCGGGTGGCCACGCCCACATCGCCCACGCCCATCGCCACCATCTGCGCCACCGCGCGATGCCCGCGTGCCACTGCCGCTGGCGCCACATTTCCGAACGCGCGGCCCGCTTTGCGAAACAGGCTTTCGAGCAACTCTTGCGCGCCCGCGCCCGTTTCTCGCGCGACCACGCGCGTGCCTCTTCGTTCCACATCCGCTGCGCTCCTGTACCTTTTCCCGGGCCGACTGACGAACCCCTGCTCCCAGGAAGCCAAGGTCACCAGCACCATCGGTTCGGTGCCAAACCTCGCGCGGACGGCCACCGCGTTCTCGGCGACACCGCCCTCACCCAGGAGGTGCATTCCCGCCATGTGCACACGACCCAACCCCAGTTCCTCCAGTGCAGGCCGACTCGCCTTTTCGATCCAGTGCAAGCGGGGACCGCGAAAACGCTCTTCCAGATGACGCCCAAGCAGACCCAGCGCGGGATCACAGCCCGCGACCAGAAGATTGCGATGGAGCGATTCCAGATCACGCAAAGGACGAATCCGCGCCCTGACCCTGCCCTTCTCTTTCACCAGGGATGCGATTCCGTCGGCGGGAGTGCCAAGTGCCAAGGCCTCGTCGGTTTCGAGCAAACGAGCTACCCATCGCTCACCAACCCAACCCAGCGACACACGCGCCCTGCGCGCGTCCCTCGCATTCCGATCCACCTCGCGCACGAACTCGGCGTCGATGACCTGTCTGTTGCTGCGGAGGCTGAAGAGGTCCTCCACCCGGCACTGCAACTCCCGCGCCAACGCCAAGGCAATCTGGGTGGAAGGGACGGTCTCGCCCGCCTCGATCGAGCTAAGCGTCTGCCGACTCACACCGATGGCCTTTGCCAGATCCCGCTGCTGCATCTCCAGCCGCTGCCTTATGGCCTTGACGGCGGTGCGCACCGGGGTATCCATGCGGGCAGCATTCCCGAACCCGACCGTCATGTCAACTTGACATGACGGGAGTTTAGAAAAGTTTACGTGATGGCTACCCAGGGATCACGACGACCGCTCGCTGCCGCTTGCGAGCCGCCGAAGCTTTTCGGCCACCACGGCGCCAAATGCCAGCATCGCGCCCCAGCGGGTGACCCTGCGGTCGACCCCGACGACATCACAACCGCTCCCCGAATTCCCGCCGCCAGCCGTCGAACCCTCGCTTCCGCCGCTGCCGCCTGTCCCGGCTCCCGCGCTGGTTCCGCCTGTCGTCGCCGAGCCCCCTGATGCCGACGCAGAGCTTGTCGCCGCACCGCCGGTTCCCCCCGCGCCGCCTGAGGCAGCGCCACCGCCGCCGGGCGTGCCGCCGGAAGCGGTCGTACCGCCGCTGCGCGCGCCTCCGGTCCCGCTCATCCCGCCGCTG
>PMKP01000450.1 GCA_003157775.1 Myxococcales bacterium
CCAACTACCTGGACGCGGCCGGTACCTCCAGCAATAAATACTCGGTGAGCTGCGTGCTCAAAGGGACCGAGGGGCCGCAGTCTGATGCGGTCACGCCCTGGGCGCAACAGTACACAAGCATTCCTATGACCCCACCTGCCACGGGCCCCAATGGAGGTACGTACAACACAACGACCGGCGGCGCGAGCGATGGGGCCCCAGGGGATCTTGATGGCGACGGCAAACTCGACATCGTGGTGAAGTGGGATCCGTCGAACGCGCAGGACAATTCCAATTCGGGCAACACAGATGACGTGTACATCGACGGCTACACATTGGCTGGCGCGAGGCTTTGGCGCATCGACCTGGGACCGAACATTCGCGCTGGGGCGCACTACACGCAGATGTCGGTGGGCGACTTCGACGGCGACGGCAAGGCGGAATTTGCTTGCAAGACCGCACCGGGGACCAAAGACGGAACCGGCGCGTATCTGAGCACGGGCTCTGCCGCGAGCGCGGACAACAGCGCTGTGTACCGCAACGGCAGTGGCTACATTCTGACCGGGCCGGAGTACCTGACCGTGTTCGCCGGAGACACGGGCAAGGAACTGGCGACGGTGGACTACCCAGTGCCCCGCGGGGTTGTGACCTCTTGGGGCGACGGCTACGGCAACCGGGTGGACCGCTTCAACGGTGGAATGGCGTTCGTGAGCGATGCTGGCACTGGCAAGACCGCGTCCGGTCAGCCGAGCATCATCCAGCAGCGCGGCTACTACACCCGTCTGACGGTGTCGGCGTACAACTGGCGGGCTGGGGCCTTGACCAAGGCTTGGATCTTCGACAGCAATAACACCGGGAATAGCGCAGCCGCTGGCCAGGGCGACCACTCATGCATGGCGGCGGACGTGGACGGCGACCTTGCCCAGGAGATCCTCACCGGCCCGCTAACCATCAGCAGCGATGGAACTTTCCACTGCAGCTCGGGAATGGGCCATGGCGATGCCTTCGACGTGAGCGAGCTAGTTCCTGGCAAGGGTATGACCGCGTTTTCGATTCACGAGGGTATGGGGGGCATGGACGCCCACAACGCTGACACCTGCACGTTCTACTTCAAGACTACGGAATCCGGTGTCGACTCCAACCGTGGCCGTGCCGACTATGTCGGCCCGGGCGACGAGACTAGCGCCACGTGTTACTGTGGATCGTGTAACGAGCATATAGCCCTGTGCGCCGACGGTACCACGTCAGTTACTGCCTCGCCCGGGACCAACTTCGTCATGTACTGGGACGCGGATGAATGGCGTGAGCTTGAAAACGGCACGTCCATCAGCAAGGCCAGCGGCGGGACATTGCTAAGCGACAGCGCCTGTTCCTCTGCCAATGGTACCAAGTCCACCCCGACGCTGACCGCAGACCTACTCGGCGATTGGCGTGAGGAGGTCGTCTGGCGCGAAAAGACCAACGCGAACTTGCGTGTGTACACCACGACAGACGTGACCAAGCGCCGCATCNNCAAGCTACAACCAGCCGCCCCACCCGGGGTTCCAGATCAACCCCAGCATGCCTGCTCCGCCCGTGCCCAACATGTATGTGAAATAGACTCATTGCGGGGTAGTTTTGAAAAGCCGGCGGTGGGCTCGTCGCAGCTAGCGGCACGGCGTCTTTCCGTGGGCCGTGCCGCACGCGGGCGATCGTGGTTCTTGTCAAACTTCTCTCCCCTCGGTAGAGAAGACTTCTGAGCCGTGTGGAGATAAGGCGCCACTGCGTCTCTAGAGTTTCTATGATGGGTCAGCTTGCAGGGAGAAACGCATGAAGAACACAACGCAACGTCAAATTGGCCGCATTTCTGCGTCATTCTTGTTTGCCATCGGCGTGGGACTTCTGTTCCCTGCCTGCGGCAACTCTAATGGCGAAACCACCACCGCATCCGGGGGAAGCTCGCAATCCGGCGGCAGCACTGGCGGCTCGGCAGCAACGGGCGGTGCACAATCAGGTGGCACGATCGCCTCTGGAGGCAGCACCAACAAAGGCGGTACCACCAGCTCGGGCGGCATCACTAGCTCAGGTGGTGTCACCAGCTCTGGCGGCGCAACCACCTCTGGCGGAAAAACCAGCTCTGGCGGCACAACCACCTCCGGCGGCATGACCAGCTCCGGTGGCAGCACCGGCGCAGGTGGTGAAACCGGCGCAGGTGGTGAAACCGGCGCAGGTGGTGAAACCGGCGCAGGCGGCACATCGAGCGCAGGTGGCGCAACCGGCGCAGGCGGCGCAGGCGGCGCAACCGGCGCAGGCGGCGCGGGCGGCGCAACCGGCCCGGATGGCGGACCCGGCGCAGGCGGCACGACTGGCGCAGGCGGCAAATCGAGCGCAGGTGGCGCCACGGGTGCGGGTGGAGCAGCCGGCGCAGGCGGCGCGTCGAGCGCAGGCGGCGTCACGGGTACGGGTGGGGGAACCAAGCCGATAGTTACCGGGGGAGGCAGCGGCCACTACCAGATGGAGAACTTGGATCGCGGCGTGGTGGCCGTGGTGGTCTCCGGCGGCGTCTACGTTGGCTGGCGCATGTTCGGCTACGAATACACCGGAACGGACAGCGACACTTCGTACAACCTCTACAAGAACGGCGCCAAGCTCATAAACGTGACCGACAGCACCAACTACCTGGACGCGGCNNCGGTCACGCCCTGGGCGCAGCAGTACATAAGCATCCCGGTTTCCGCACCGCCCAATGGCACCCTAGGTGGCGTGTACACCGCAAGTGATGGCACCCCGGGCGATCTGGATGGCGATGGTCAGATAGACCTCGTGCTCAAGTGGGATCCGTCTAACTCGAAAGACTCTGCGTCGAGCGGCAAGTCAGACAATTGCATCATCGACGGGATGAAGTTTGATGGAACCAAGCTGTGGCGCATCGATGTGGGCCAGAACATCCGCGCCGGGGCGCACGACACGCAATTGTCTGTCTACGACTTTGACGGCGACGGCAAGGCCGAGCTGGCCATCAAGACTGGGCCAGGCACCAAGGATGGGACGGGCAGCTACTTGAAGAAGGGGCCAGCGGCGGGCGTCGACAACACCCAGGACCTCAGAGGTACTCGCGGCATGACCTTGGGGGGACCGGAGTGGCTGACCGTGTTCGACGGCACCACCGGGGCGGAGCGGGACACGATTGAGTATCCGGTGCTCTACGGGAGCGGGGACTGGGGCGACTCGAATGGGAACCGGTCGCAGCGCTTCACGGGTGGTTTTGCCTTCGTAAAGGATGTCCCCGCTGGCGGCGGTGCCGGGGTTGCGAACGGTCTTCCCAGCATCATCACTGGCCGTGGGTACTACGCACGCACGACAGTTTCTGCGCTAACCTACCGGAATGGGGCGTTGGCGAAGAACTGGGTGTTCGACTACGCTGGTTGCAAGGGCAGCGGTACCACGTTCATTGGCTGCGGCTGCCACTCATGCATGGCAGCGGATGTGGACGGGGACGGGGCGCAGGAGATCATCCCCGGCGCAATCACCATTGGCAGCGACGGAAAATTCATGTGCGACTCGCAGATGGGCCATGGCGATGCCATGGACGTCACCCAGCTTGTTCCTGGCAAGCCAATCGCCACGTTCTCGATTCACGAGAGTCTAGGGGGTATGGATGCGCATGATTCCGCTACCTGTACTCACTATTTCACCATCACGAACCCCGGTACCGACGCCAATCGCGGCCGAGCCGATTATGTCGGCACAGGCGATGAAACCAGCGCATCATGTTCGGGGCCGGGTCAGGTCTTGTGCGCCACCGGTGCCTCGGGTGGCCCCGGTGCCGGGAGTAACTTCGTCATGTACTGGGACGCTGACGAATGGCGTGAGCTTGAAAACTCCAACTCGATCACCAAGGCCGGTGGTGGAACCTTGGTGAGCTGCGCCACCTGCGCTGGGTGCAATGGTACCAAGAACACCCCGGTGCTGAGCGGGGATGTGCTGGGCGACTGGCGCGAAGAAGTCATCTGGCGCGTAGGGGGGGGAACGAGCCCCGCGACCACGGAGTTGCGGCTGTACACAACCACTGACGTGACCAAGCGCCGCATCTACACTCTCATGCACGATCCGACGTACCGGGCGCAGGTGAACTTCGAGCAGTCAACCTACAACCAGCCACCTCACACGGGGTTCCAAATCAGCCCCAACATGCCCGCTCCTCCCGTGCCTGACATCTTCGTCAAGTAGACGATTTGGTCTGACGCGTGAACGGTGCCTGCGCCGTTCACGCCCTTCGGGCGATGCAGAAGCCCCGACTTCCCAGTGATGAGTAGTCGGGGTTCTTGTTGTGTGAGCCCCGGCATCTCCCGAGCAGCGGAACTACCTGGAAGATCGCTGCGCGTCGGTTGAAAGCGCGATACAATCCGCATCGATGCTTGGAACCACCGGGAGAGTCCGGCGCAAGTCTTGGACCGTGATTAGCGGTGCCTTGGCCTTGGTCGTGATTGCATGGCCCGCGTGCCATCGCAAGAACCCCATCCCGCCTCCGGCCCCGAGCAAGTCCCAGCCGCTTTCCGATGAACAGCCTGCCCCCCGTCAACAAGGTCTGGCCCTGGCGTGGATGGAGACTACGCCTCCTGGTGCAGCCATTGTGCGAGTATCCGATTGCCATGTGTTGGGATACTCACCCGAAATCATCGAGTTTCGTTACTCCAAGACGCCTGTGCAGATTCGCTTCGAGCTGGAAGGCTACATCCCTCTCACGCAAGAAGTGTCGGCGGCCGAGGACAGCGAATTGAAGGTTGTGCTGGAACCGATCCCGAAAGTAGATCTTCCGGCGACCAAGAAGTCCAAGGGGAGCAAGAGGCACAGGCCCTAGAATTCCTTGCCGTCGTCAGAGGGGTGCATCGGCACCCACGCGTCCCTCTCCCCGTCGGGAACAGGGTTTCGGAAATGGCTCGACGCCATCACCTTGAAAGGGGTGGGGCCTACGCCGGCATTCCCATGGTCTCGCGCACGGCCATGAACTCGGGCGTGCGTCTGCCTTGCCGGTCGCGCACCACGAGCGGCGCTGGCTTGACCAGGGCGCCTGCCTGTGAGGCCGCAGTCATGGCAAAGACCACGAAGAGCGGGCCCTTGCCTTCGCGCGGGATCACCTCCCGCCAGTAGCTGAGCGCCAGGCCGGCCGCACGCCCCGCGGGCTCGACTCGCTCGTGTTGAGTCCAAGCCTCGCACGCGACAAAGGGCGCGCCCGGCGCCAGCACGCGAGCTGCCGTCTCGCAGTACGCCTCGATGCCGCCGTGATGCTCGAAGCGACAGGGGGCCCGCTGCGTGCGATCGGACTGCGGGCCGGTCCCGACGGGGAAATACGGCGGCGTACCGGTCACCAGATCAAAGGGCCCCTGCCCTGCCAGCAAGGCCGGATCGCGGAAATCGCCGTCGCGGATCTCGACCCGATCGGCGGCACCGTTCCAAGCAAGGCTGCGCCGGGCCATAGCCGCCGAAAGGACTTGCACCTCCACGCCCAACCCGCGCGCCTGCGGAAAGCGCCAGGCCAGGAACAATGCGACGCTGCCGATACCCGTCCCGAGATCAAGCCAGCACGCGGGCGCCGGGCTGGCGCAAAGCGATGCGGCCAATTGTGCCGTCACCAGATCGTCGAGCGAAGTGCGGTGGCCATCGAGTCGCTGCAAGATGCGCCAGTTGCCTGCCAGCCAGCACAGGTCCTCGCCTGGGCCTGGCCACAGATCCCCGGGGTCCTCCGGCGTCTGCGGCGCCGGCCCTGCCGCGACCCAGCCGGCAGGCCGGCGTGCCGCACGCAAGATGCCACTGCGAGGCGAGAGGCTGTCGGTGGGGCTGGGCTCAAACACAGCCCTATCTAATACATCTATCCGCCGGCTTCGTCGAAGTGATACCCGGCTTCCCCATGGTCGGCGTCGTCCAGGCCCATCTCTTCCGAATCAGGAGCGGGCCGCAGGCCGATCACGGCCTTCACCAGGTAGGCGAGGACGAGCGTTCCGCTCAGGGCCAGCACGATGGTCAAGCCTATGGCCTTGAGCTGCTCCAGCCACAGCGTCTTGCCCACGATCTGCGCCAGGTTGGTGTTGAGGTTCGGGTTGGCCTCGGGCGTGGCAAGGAAGCCGGTCAGAAGTGCGCCCATGGTCCCGCCCACGCCGTGCACGCCGAAGGTGTCCAGCGCGTCGTCGTACTTGAGCAGGGCCTTCAGCTTGGTGCACGCGAGGTAAGGAATGCTGCCGGCCAGCAGGCCAATGAGCACAGCGCCGGTGGAGGTGACGAAGCCGGACGCGGGTGTAATGACAACCAGACCCGCGACTGCTCCCGAACAGAAACCCAGTATCGTGGGCTTGCCGCGCGTGACCCACTCGATGGCCGGCCACACCACGCAAGCCACGGCCGTCGCCAAGGTGGTCGCGGTGAAGGCATTGGCCGCAATCCCGTCCGCCGCAACTGCGCTGCCCGCATTGAAGCCGTACCAGCCCACCCAAAGCATTCCGGTGCCCACCATGGTCAGCACCATACTGTGGGGCATGAATGGCCGGTGGCCCCAGCCCTTGCGGCGGCCAAGAATGATGGCCAGCAAGAGGGCCGACCAACCCGATGACATGTGCACGACGGTGCCGCCAGCAAAGTCGATGGCCCTTATGCCTGCCTTGGCATTGCTCAGGCCATTCATGAAACCGTCGCTGCCCCACACCATGTGGGCCAGCGGGAAGTACACCAAGAGCATCCACCCCACGATGAAGGCCATGATGGCCGAGTACTTCATGCGCTCGGCGATGGCGCCAACGATGAGCGCAGGCGTGATGATGGCGAACATCATCTGGTACATGCAGAAGACGTTGTGCGAAACCCACGCCCCGTAGTCCGGGTTGGGGGTGTTGCCCACGCCTTTCAGAAAGGCGAACTTGAGCGACCCCAGGATGGGCGACCCGCTGCCAAAGGCGAAGCTGTAACCGAATGCCCACCACATGATAGTCACCACGCCGGCAGTTCCCAGACACTGCGCCAGCACCGACAGCACGTTCTTGCGCCGGACCAGACCTCCGTAGAAGAGGGCCAAACCCGGCAATGTCATGAACAGCACCAGCGCAGTCGAGGTCATCATCCAAGCGTTGTGGCCTGGGCCGGGTGCGCTCAACAGCTTGGGTGCGGTGTTGCTGATATAGGCTTCCAGATCGGAGACGCGGGTAGCGAGGTCGGGGCCCGCAGCCGCAGCCGCTGCCGCAGCGGGGACGACTGCCGGCTCGTCGGCGCGCGCCCCCGACAGCGATAGTGCGTAGACGGCCAACGCCACGACCATGGGGAGAAGCAAGTCACGTCCAGTTCGACTCGATTTCATGGAAGTTTGCCTTTCACATGGCAAGGTAGGAGCGTAACGAAACCGCGGCAAGGGACTTCCAGCGGGGCCTATGCGATTTAGCGGCAGGGATACCGACTGCTTGCGACTGAGAAACTGGTAACTTTCCCCGAAGAAACTGCATGGAAACGCCAGCGAAACAGACGCATGAACGATGGGGTTGGCCCATAGTTCTTTGGATGGTGAAAGGACCACAGCCTTGACGATTCGCGAACAGTTGGAAGCCGACGAAGACAAGGTGCTTTCGCCCTTCGCGCAGAAGAGCCGCCTGTCCGGTGGCCGCGATCGGCATGAACCGGCCGATGACACACGACCCATCTTCCAGCATGACCGGGACCGCATCCTGCACTCGAAAGCCTTCCGCCGACTGGCAGGCAAAACCCAGGTGTTTCTCGCGCCCGCGGGCGATCACTACCGCACCCGCCTGACCCACACCCTGGAGGTGTCGCAGATCGCACGCACCATCGCGCGTGCCCTGCGCCTCAACGAGTCGCTGACCGAGGCGATTGCCATGGGTCACGATCTCGGGCACACGCCGTTTGGCCACGCCGGCGAGCGGGCACTGGCCAAGTTGGTCCCGGGCGGTTTTCATCACGGCCGCCAATCGGTGCGCGTGGTGGAGGTGCTGGAGCACGACGGGATGGGGCTGAATCTGAGCGTAGAAGTGCGCGACGGAATTCTCAAGCACTCCAAGGGCAAGGGCGAGATCGTGTCGGACAACCCCGATCTATGCGCCCTGACTTTGGAGGGTCAGATTGCACGCATCGCGGACATCGCGGCCTACGTGAACCACGACCTCGACGACGCCATTCGCGGGCGGATCCTGTCAGAGCACGACTTGCCCGCGGAAGTCGTGGCGGTGCTGGGCCACTCCCACAGCCAACGCATCGGCTCGCTGGTCACCGACGCAGTCGTGGCCTCGCGTCTGGAAGAGCGACGCCAGATTCGCCTGAGCCCCGAGGTGCTGCATGCCCTGGTCACCTTGCGGGATGTGCTCTTCGAGCGCGTCTACGAACGCCCAGACATCCGCACCGAGTTCGAGCGCGCGGAACGGGTGGTGAGCGAACTATGGGCCTACTTCCATCTCCACGCCGATGAGTTCCATGCGCGCCACTGGCCCAAGGGCGTGCCTGACACTGAGGATCTCTCGCGCGCGGTCGCGGATTTCATCACCGGGATGACCGACCGCTACGCCCTGCGCACCTATGAAGAGTGCTTCCTGCCGCGACCGTGGACGGTTGTGTAGTTAGTGTTCGGGCACGAGGCGCATTAGAAAACCACCATAGGGCGCCATTTTGATGCCCTGTACGTCGGTGGCGTTGCGTTGCCGTTTGGTGACCACCAGTTCCGTAGCGCTAGCGCCGTCTGCCACAAGGAGCATGTTGAAGAGGCCGGTGCCGAGGAGTTCCATCGGGACAGCGCGGGTCTTGGCGGCCGCATCGCCGTTCAATCCGCCCACGTACCAGGTGCGACCCTTGCGCCGGGCGATGATGATCGTGTGGCCAGGATCGCCGTCGAGCAAGTGGGTTTCGTCCCAGGCGCTGGGCAGGCCGGAGAGCAGCTTCACTGCGTCTTTGGGAATCGCACCCTCGCTGTCGACAAAAGAGCGCAGCCCAGATTCGAAGACCACGCTTATCCCCAGCTCATGGCCCCAGGTCATGGGCGACCGGCGCGCCGGCTCGCCAAATGCGATGGGCATAGGTTCCATCGGGCCCACCGCGTTGCGGGCAAACGGCTCGATCAGGTTCTGTCGCGCCTGCTTGGCCCAGTCGCGACCAGGCGCGCCGCTGTGCCAGACGGTGGCTGACAGAAGATGAGGATAGGTGCGATCCCATCCCGCGCCGGGGATGCGGCCCTCGAACTCCACCAGTAAATGGCGCTTCCCCGCCTCTTCCAGCAGCGCCAGCAGGGACCCAACCACCTCGGGTTTGCCGCTTGTCGAAACCGCGACCCGCACGCCCTTCACTCCCGCGCTGGCCAACTCGGCGAGCGGCAGCGCGGCCGCGTCCCGCTGTTCGATGAGCAGCCCGACCTTCTTGCTGGCCGCGGCCCGGACGAGCTTGTGCCAAGCACCCTTGCCGCCGGCTGCTCCCCCGGCGGAAAGTCCCGCATAACCCCAGCCCATGGCGGCAGCGAGATCCGCCCCATGTGCGCCCTTGCCAGAACTGACCGGCTCAAGCCCATCTCCACCCATGTGCCAGGCCACGTTGTCCGGCCTGACCCAGTCCCCAGCGCCTGCCGAGGCCGGTGCACCAAGGTCGGTCACCAGGCTCGATTCCACGATGCCGGCCAGTCCATCCGACATGATCACCACTCGCCAGGGGCTGGACCAGGGCAGAGTGGAATTCGGCTGCACATCTCCGCGACCCGCCTCTTCGTCGGGATGAGGGAAACGGAAGCGATAGATCTCGCCGTCGGACTTGGCGGCAAGCCCGAGGGCCGCATGGCCGGCGGCCAGCCCGGATTCGGCCAGCAAGGCCCAGTGCGCACCGTCGGACGAAGCGAACAGGGCTGGCAACGCCCAGCTCGCGCCCGCGGGTGCTGCCGTGCCCGCGGGCACATCGGTCAACCATTCGGCCGGGCCGCCTTCTGCCGGGCTTGCGCCGGGTTGATACCGGGGCAGCAGGATCGCGCGCGCGGCGGGCCCGAAACGAAAGCCAGTGGCCTCGCCGGCGACGGTGACCTGCCCGGAATTCGTTTCGGGGAAAGCATAGCGAAAAGCAAATCCGTCGTCGTAGGCACGCACGATGAGGTCCATACGCGCCTGCTGCGGCGTCTCGAACGAGAGCACCTGTTCGACCCCAGTGCTGCTGAAGTGGCTACGCTTCCCGCGCGGCAGGGTGTAGTCATCCGTCACCCGACGCTGGCTTTCGCCAAGAAAACGCAGGTCGTCGGTGAAGTCCACGTCCTTGCGGGTGATGCCGAGCGGCGACCAGCGCAACATCTCGGTACGAGCCTCGCCGCCTCCAAAGGTGACCCGATAGTACAGACGTGGCTGCGCGGGATAGTCGGCCGTCCTGGCCAGCGAGAAATAGCGAACCTGCACCGTCACCAGCCCGCCCGGGGACGGGATCACCCAGCCATCCGGTGGAACCACAGGCCTGCCCTTGTTGACCGTCGGGGCACAGCTCAGCAGGCCTAAGACAAAAGCGAGAAGAATACTCGCGTGGGGAGCCCGCCGGCTCTGCCGGCGGCGCACCATCGCGGGNNGCGAGGCCGAGCGAAGCGAGCGTGGGGTGGGGGTAGGTGGGGGGCCGAAGGGCGGAGCGAACCCTTTGAGGGTTCCCATGTAAATCGCTTGGCTCTTCATCGTCGGACAATTACACCCGAAAGCCGCGCCAACCTCAAGAAACGCCTGGCAGAACCAGCGCAGAAGGGCGCAAACTTGCTATTGACCACGCTGACCTCACGCCTCTAGTGTCCCGATCACTCGTTATGTTGCGGCCCACAGGAGAGTCACCATGAAAAGCATTCGATGGGCGTCCGCCTCCACCTTGGCGATTGCACTTTTCGGTTGCGGAGGGGGTTCTACCCCACCCCCAGACACCTCTGTCGGGCCTCCGGGCACAGGTGGCAGCAGTGCGGACTCCGGCGGCGCTGTGAGCGACACGGGCGGTGCCGACAGCAGTGCCAGCAGCCTGGACAGTGGACTGGGGGACACGGTTGTCGTGGAAGTTGGGATTGGCGACGGTGGTGGGGAGGGGTCGATCCCAACGGGCCCCGATGGCGCTCTCGACTTGCCCAGCTCGGCGCTGGATGCTCCCACGGACATGCTGGCACGCGAATCCGGAGGCCCGGATGGCGGGGCGGTGGATGCGGCCGTCGCTGAAAGTGGCGTTGAAGCCAGGGTGAGTGACGTTGCGGTTCCGGCCCTGGCGGAGGCTGGAGCCGACGGTGCACTCGACTTGGCCGGCTCCGATGTTCCCGCCACGCCGGATGCTCCCTTGGACATGGCCACCGTTGCAGGGGACGGTGGCGTGGTCGCGGTCGATTCAGGCGCTGACGGCGGCACCCCCACTACTCTCGCCTCAGGCCAGGGCGACCCCCAATCCATCGCGGTTGACTCAACCAGCGTCTACTGGACGAACTGGAGCGGCGGCACGGTGATGAAGGTTCTTGTCGGGGGCGGCACCCCAACCACTCTCGCCTCAGGCCAGAGCGGCCCCCAATCCATCGCGGTTGACTCCACCAGTGTCTACTGGACCAACTACGGCGACGGCACAGTAGCCAAAGTGCTCATTGCCGGCGGCACCCCAACCACTCTCGCCTCAGGCCAGAACGACCCCCAAGGCATCGCGGTTGACTCCACCAACGTCTACTGGACCAACTGGAACGGCGGCACGGTGATGAAGGTCCCCACAGCCGGCGGCACCCCCATCGCTCTTGCCTCGGGCCAGAACATCCCCCAAGGCATCGCCGTCGACGCCACCAGCGTCTACTGGACCAACTGGGGCGGCGGTACAGTGATGAAGGTCCCACTAGCCGGCGGTACTTCCACTATTCTCGCCTCGGACCAGGGTTACCCCCAAGGCATCGCGGTTGACACCACCGGCGTTTACTGGACCAACTACGGCGACGACACGGTGATGACCGTGCCCATCGGCGGCGGCACCCCCACCACCCTCGCCTCAGGGCAGAGCGGCGCCAACAGCATCGCGGTTGACGCCACCAGCGTCTACTGGACCAACTACGACGGCGACACCGTGGCAAAGCTGACGCCAAAGTAGTTTTCCCAGCTACTAGCCAAGACATTCTGGAGTTTTGGCGGCGCAACTGCAGCCAGCGCGAAATCGCTCAAGGAGTTGTTTTGCGTGCTGACTCGCCCCGTGGACTCGCCTTTACCCGCGTGTATCAGGTGAGGCACGACAACGCTACTGACGCCGAACGGAAGATCTGTCGTATAATCCCGTTTCGGATGGGTCGCCCGCATGGGCCAATTGATGGGAAGGAGACGTACATGAGAGAACTAATCGCCTTGGTCATTGTTGGCCTTTTCGCGGTTCTGCCGGGCTGCACCAACAGCAGTGGACCCAGCACGACGACAACCGAGGGTGGTAGCAGTGGCGGGACCAGTACGTCAGCCAGTGGCGGCAGCAGCGGCGGAACCAGCGCGGCCGCCAGCGGTGGCAGCGACGGGACCAGCACGGACGCCAGCAGCGCTGGCGGTTCAATCAGCCCGAGCCCCGATGCCTCCCCAGATCTTCCCGCGGACGTGTCAGGTGGCCCCGGGGACACGGGCGGCGGTGGCTATGCGCCGGGCGTCGGCGGTTCAATCAGTCCGAACTCTGATGCATCCGCTGATCTCTTTCACTCCGGCTCCGGGGGCAGCACGGTTGGAAGTGGCCTCCCATCGTGCGATGGGGGCATCCTCTCGCTCCAAGCGGTTTGGCCGTTGCCAACGACGATCAGCGCGTGGCCATGGGCGATCGCCGTGGACGGCCAAGGCAATGTCTATGCGGCAGGGTCTTTCGACGTGTCAGCGTCGTTTGGAACCGTGGTGCTGACCTCGAGTGGTCCCCAGGACATGTTCCTTGCGAAGTACGACTCGACCGGCGCACTCGTGTATGCGAACCGCTACGGCGGCCCGAGCTTCGACGACGCGTCGCCAGCGCTAGCCGTCGACGACGTGGGCAATGCCTATCTCGGTGGTGGGTTCGGGCAGACGCTCGACTTCGGTGGAGGGACGACGCCGCTCGTCGCCCTGACGAGCGACGCGTTCGTGGCCAAGATCGGACCAACGGGGCAGACGATCTGGGCAGAGCGCTTCGGGTGGGACGGCGAGACATGGGCCGGCGGCGGCGGCGGCTTTATCTACTCGATTGCGATCGCGCCAGGAGGCGATCCGGTGATTGCGGGGACATCGGATGGAACCATCACGCTCGGCTCGACGAACTGGACATCGGCTGGAAACAACGACCAGCCGTTCGTTGCGCGACTGAACAGCGCGGACGGCTCGGTCGTGTGGGGCGCGGCGTCCGGTGGTACATTTGACACGGGCCGGATCTTTGTGACCGTCGATTCGCAAGACCACACCTTCGTCGCGGGGCAAGCGTTGAGTGGCGGCGGTGCTTGGGGCACTGGTGTTGGCACGTTCCGCGTCGGATTCGACCCGGGTGGGAAGCCCGTGTGGAGTCGCTTCGATCAACCCGGGGATCCAATGGGTATGACGGTCGATGCAGCGGGGCGACTGGTTGTCGTCGAAGACACACTGGATCCCACGGCACCCGTGACCATTGGGACGACGAGCTTTTCTGCTGTTAGCTCGGCACTTGTGCTGCTCTTCAGTCCGATCGATGGAACGCTCATCTCGGGTGCTCAGATCTCGGAGACTTATCCATGGGGAGTAGTCGCCGACGCCCGCAGCAACTCGCTGGTAGCGGGCACCTATTGGAGCAGTCTCACCTGGGGCAGCGCCACCTTGCCCAGGAGTGGCGAACAGCCGCTGTTCTTGGCAGCGATCGACGGAACCTCCAAGCCCGCCGGGTTGGCAGGGCTTGGCACGACTGCCGGTGCACAACCCTACGGAATCGCGATGGATCGCTCGGGGTCGGGGCGAATCTTCGTTTCGGCTGAGTTGGATACGGCCACGACGTCCTCCGTGGG
>PMKP01000475.1 GCA_003157775.1 Myxococcales bacterium
GGAATGGGCCATGGCGATGCCATGGACATCGCGCCGCTCATTCCTGGCAAGCCCATGGTCACGTTCTCGATTCACGAGCAACTGGGTGGTTTTGATGCTCATGACTCTGCTACCTGCTCGTTGTATTTCAAGACCACGCCGGGTGGTGACGCCAATCGCGGTCGTGCGGAGTATGTCGGCGTGGGCAACGAAACCAGCGCCTCGTGTTCGGGTCCGGGTCAGGTCTTGTGCGCCACTGGTGTCAATGGTGGTCTCGGCGCTGGCAGCAACTTCGTGATGTACTGGGATGACGACGAATGGCGCGAGCTTGAAAACGCCAACTCGATCACCAAGGCCGGCGGCGGAACCCTGCTGACCTGCGCCGAGTGCTCGGGGTGTAACGGCACCAAGAACACCCCGGTGCTCAGCGCGGACATGCTGGGCGACTGGCGCGAGGAAGTCATCTGGCGCGTAACCGCTGGTGGGGCTCTGCGTATGTACACAACCACGGATGTGACCAAGCGCCGCATCTACNNGAGCAGTCAACCTACAACCAGCCGCCTCACGCGGGGTTCCAAATCACCCCCAACATGCCCGCTCCGCCCGTGCCTAACATCTTTATTGCAGGGAAGAAGTAGACCCGGTTGATTGTGAAACTGGTCCACGCGTGAACGGTGCTTGCGCCGTTCACGCGTGCAGGGCGATGCAAGAAACCCCGGCTTGCCGTTGATGGTAGTCGGGGTTTTTGCTATCAGCTCGCCGGGCGGCTCACGGGCAGCGGGAAGAACGCTGCCCGTCGGCCGATAGCGCGATACAATCCACGTCGATGATTGGAACCACAGTGGTGGTCAGACGCAGATCTTGGACAGTGATCGGCGGTGCCTTGACTTTGGCCGCGATTGCCTGGCCCACGGTTGCGTGCCATCGCAGAAATCCCATCTCGCCCGCATCCAAGTCCCAGCCGCGTCCCGACGCAGGGCGGACCATCGATCCGGGATTCCTCGTGCTGGTGTGGACCGAGACCACGCCGCCAGAGGCACGCATGGTACGGGTATCCGATGGCCACGTGATCGGATATACGCCCGAGATTGTCGAGTTTCACCAGTCGGCCGAGCCCGTGGCAATTCGTTTCGAGCTGGAAGGCTACCTTCCTGTCACGCGCGAGGTATCGGCGCTTTCAGACGGCGAATTGAAGGTCGTGCTGGAACCGATCCCGAAAACAGATCTGCCGGCGACCAAGAGGTCCAAGGGGAGCAAGGGGCACTAGGATCCGTTGCCGTCGTTCTGCCGGTGCCTGCCATCTTCGCAGGGAGGTGGAAAGGACGCTGCACATCCGCTGATGGCGCGATACAATCTGCATTGATGCTTGGAACAACAGCGAGTCTCCGACGCAGATTTTGGACTGTGCTCTTCGGTGCTTTGGCTTTGGCCGCGATGGCGTGGCCCACGGTTGGGTGCCGTCGCAAGAAATCCGTCCGGCCCCCGCTGCCGACCGCGACGAAGTCTCCGTCTGCCCCAGAAGCACGGCCGCTCATCGACCCCACATTCTTGGTGCAAATATGGACTGAGACCACTCCGCCAGGGGCACGCATTGTGCGGCTGTCCGATGGCCACGTGCACGGATGGACGCCAGAAATCGTCGAGATTTTCCAGTCCGCCACGCCGGTGCAGCTCCGTCTCGAGTTGGACGGCTACCTTCCTGTCACGCGCGAGGTGTCGGCGCTTTCAGACGGAGAATTGAAGGTCGTGCTGGAACCGATCCCGAAAGGACGTCATTCGGCGATCAAGAAGTCCAAAGAGAATAGGGCCCACAAGAACTCCAACTAGGATGCATTGCCGTCGTCCCGGCAAGCGGTCACTCGACCGGTAATTGTACAACGGAGCGGGCGAGTTGGGCTTGATTCCCCTCGGGAAAACGTTGCAGGTAGGTGCGTGCCGTCTGGTGCGCCAGTTGGCGGTCCCTGTGCACGAGCAAGGTCAGCTTGCGCCCGAGCGCCTCTGAGGCGTAGGGCCCGCGGCCCGCTTCCGCAAGGTAGGTGTCATACCAACTCAGGGCGGCGTCTGATGACGCGGGCCCCACTTCGGCGAGGCGTCCCAGGAAGAAGGCGGCGTCCTTGGCGCGCTCACTTCCTGCGAAGCGCGCCCGCAGGGCCAGCAAGGCCTGGCGTGCGGTTTCGTACTTCCTGGTGTAGCGGGCCGCATCCGCCAGGGTGATGAGATCTTGGGCCGAGCCGCGAGCCAGGGTGACGTCCAGACCGCGCCTTTCCGCATCTTGCACGATGGCGGGAAAGTCTCCCTTGGCGATCAGCTCTGACCAGGAAAGCGAATGGCCTGCAAACGCCCCCTCGTGCATGGCGAGCCGACCTGGGCTGCCAGGAGCAGCGTGCTTGGCCGCGCCCCGGCTGGTTTCAGCAGGCGTGGAAGACGACAGCGTCGTGGGAATTTCCGGGTGCGGCGCCTCCTGCGTGACCCGAACCGGAGCGGCAATAGGGGCTTCGCTCGGCGGGTTCGCGAACAGTTCCAGCGACTCGCCTGCCCGCAGAGTCAAGACGCGATCGGCACGGGGACCGCGGACCTCGACCACACCGGTCTTCATGTGCAAGTCGAGACGCCCCTTGGCGGCGTCGAACCCGAGACGGAAGGCGGTGCCTTTGACCAGAATGGAAAAGGGCCCGGCCTCGAAGCGCCAAGAAGAGTGCCTGCGGGGATTGACCATCACGTCGATGGCGCCGTCGGTGACGGCCACCTGGGCGCCGTGCGCGTCGGTGCCCAGTACCTTGATCTTGGCCGAGGGTTCGATTCCCAGGCTGGACTCGTCGGAGAAAAGCACGCGCGCGGCCGAGGTGGCGGTGATGGTTTCAGCGGCTGCCACGGTCGCTCCCTCGACCACATAATGCAGGGGTGTGTCCAGCGACTGCAGCGGCAAGCGATAGGCGGCGATGCCCAGTACCATGGCAGCCGCCCCTGCCAAAGCCCACTTGCCCCATGCAAACTGGGGACGCAGGGAAATCGGGGGTTCGAGGTGCTGTCCTTGTTCGAGCCGGTTGGCCAGCCGCTGCCAGCCCTGGTCGAGCTCGGCCTCAGTCACTTGCCCCAGGCCTTGCCGAGCCAGAGCCGCGACATCCTCCACAATTTTCGGATTCACCACATTCTTCATCGCCCGCCCCCGAAAAAATGAGTCAGTTCGCTGGCGGACAGAGGCACGGATCCAAACCCGCCGTCGTCAACGACCCGATCAGACGCGGACCCTACGGAGCCAGCATTTCGGAGTCGGAGTTGTAATTTAGCCCGAATTCCCGCAGTCACAGGAGACTTCTTTCATCATAGCAGTGTCGCGATGTCCTCCGCGTGGCTCACAGAATCTCGGGAATGCGCGGCTGTTGGCTGCCTAGGCGTGGCACGCGATCTTATTTGAGCCATTAGTTTCTGACATGGCACTGCCTGCATGGATTAGAAGACCGCGCATCCGCCAGGGTGCGCAAGACTGACGACATTCATGGAGGATGCGATGCGAACTAGAACCCGGAAAGTGACACAGGCTCTCGTGCGGGGCTCGGTGGCTCTGCTCCTAGCGGGAACCATTCCCTTGCTCCAGGGCTGCAGCTCTGCCACTGGGGGTTCAAGCTCCAGCGCAGGGGCGACGAGCCCAGGCGGGGCCACGGGCGCGGCCGGAAACGCGAACGGAGGCTCGACGACTGCGACCGGCGGGACGCCCCAAAACGGCGGTTCCACGAGCGTGCCTCCTAGCACCGGCGGGAACACGACCGCACCGGGCGGGAACACGAGCGACCTGGGCGGGAACACGGTCGACCTGGGCGGGAACACGACCGAACCGGGCGGAACGACAACTGTGCCCGGCGGCAAGATCGCGCCCGGCGGGAACTCGGGTGGACCGGGCGGCAAGACGGCTCCCGGCGGCTCCACCACCGCACCCGGCGGCAAGACCACCAGCCCCGGTGGAAGCACGACCGCCACTGGCGGCGTGCCGGCCCCAGGTGGCGCCACCACCCAGGCGGGTGGGAGTACGATGGTTGTCCCGCCGACAACCGGCCACTACCAGATGGA
>PMKP01000053.1:0-483 GCA_003157775.1 Myxococcales bacterium
GATCGCAACCACCCCAGCGTAGCTCTTTACAGCATGGGCAACGAAATCCACGATTCGATAAGCTCACGAACTCCGATCCTTACCGAGATGGTCAAGATCAGTCACGAGCTCGACCCGGGGCACTATGACACCCAGGCTCTGCTTGACCCCGGCACGTCGGGCGACGTCGGGGGAGCAACGAATACGCTGCTCGATGTCTGGGGCACCAATTACAACACTGCCGTTGCTATTTCGGCCGCAGCAGCCACGGTTACCAAGTCCGGTTTGCTCACTGAGAAGGGCGCCGACACAGGCACTTGGACCACCGACGTCATGGGTAATGCGGCGCTTACCGGCGAGTTCATTTGGACGGGCGTTGACTATCTGGGCGAGGTGAATGGCGGCTGGCCAAGCATGGGGGGTAACGGGGCGCTGCTGGATGAACTGGGCACTCCCCGTAGTGGCGGTGTGACGTGGTCGGGGATATGGGGGGGCACCGTGAAG
>PMKP01000053.1:626-859 GCA_003157775.1 Myxococcales bacterium
ACGGCCACCGAAGGCACGTGGGCTCCTTGCTCCGGCACCTGCGACTAGCTTCGGCGCTCCCTCGCCGGATTAGGCGAGGGAAGCCATCTGTTCGATAATGCCGGCACAGCGGCAAGGGAGACACTGATGAAAATCGAAGAACGCCTGACGAAGACCGGTTACCACCGCTGCCTGCAACTCTGTCTGTTTGTCGGCCTAAGCCTGTTCGCTGCAAAGAATGCGGTGGCCACGGA
>PMKP01000053.1:895-3158 GCA_003157775.1 Myxococcales bacterium
CAGTGGCGCAGGCATCGAGCTCTCGAAGAGCGGAACATCGGATACCAATCGAATCAAGTACTGGGCCTATGCGGGCGAGACTCCGCTTTTCGACTTCTCCAACCTGCAGATACAAAACGGCGCTTATACCTTTGGCATCGTGATCAGCGGCAACTGGTTGCATCTCAAAGGGATCGAGGAGTGCTGCGTCCCGATGAACACTAAAGCCAACAACGGGTTTGCGAATAACGGCAGTAACAACATCCTCGAGTTGTTGAACGCGCACAACAACCAGGGCAGCGGGATTCAGGTCGGCAGCGGGCCGGGGAACTTGGCCCTGAATTGTGATTCGCACGACAACTTCGATCCGGGTTCAACAAACGGAGGCGGCGCCGGAGAGGATGCCGACGGCTTCGGTGTCCACGGCGGGAGCGGGACCGTCGGCACCACGATCAGGGGTTGCCGCGCTTGGTGGAACTCTGACGATGGTTATGACTTCCTCAGCGACGAATCTCCGGTCCTCATCGAAAACTCCTGGGCCATGGGCGCTGGGTACTCTAATTACGGTACCGCCGCGGGAGGGAATGGCAATGGCTTCAAGGTCGGCAGCAGCAAGACCGGCATCAGGCACACCGTCACGAACTGCGTCGCCTGGAAAAATAAGGCAAACGGATTTTATGCCAACCATTCCTCGGGTGGGAACACCTGGTACAACAACACGTCGTTCCAGAATGGAACCCAGTACAACATGCTGGCGAGTACTTGGAGTGAACCCAACGGCGGTGGCACCAGAACGGACGGCGTTATCCTGACAGGGACGAAGGCCCACATCATGAGGAACAACCTCGGCTATCCCAACAAGAACGAATACATTACCGGGTACGGGGTCGACACCCAATTCAACACTTGGGATCTGAATATCACCCCCAAAGCCACTGACTTCCTCAGCATCACGGATCCGACCGTGTCAGGAACGGGGCAGGCCATAGAGACGACTTCACCGGCGCTGGGACCACGCGAGGCTGACGGCAGCTTGCCCAATGTGGACTTCATGAAGCTGGCTGCTGGCAGCGCAATGATCGACAAGGGTACGGACGTGGGATTGCCATTTGTTGGCTCTGCTCCAGACCTGGGAGCCTACGAATATGGAGCCACGGCAAGTGCCGGTGCCAGTGGAAGCGGCGGGGCAACAGGAGCGGGCGGGGCGACTGGAGCGGGTGGTGTCCCAGCCACCGGTGGCAGGATTGGAGCAGGCGGTGCCACAGCCAACGGCGGTGCCACTGCAGGCGGCGGTGCCCCGGGAACCGGCGGCAAAACGGGAAGTGGGGGTGCTGTGGGAACCGGCGGTGCCACAATGAGCGGCGGGGCACTGGGAACCGGTGGCGTTGCGCTGACGGGAGGTGCACCAGAAACCGGCGGCATTGTGGCGAGCGGCGGGCGGACTGGCGGCAGTGGAACGGGTGGGGCGGTGAACAGCGGGGGCACTGTCGGAACCGGGGGCGGTGTAGGAACTGGCGGCATTGTGGCGAGTGGTGGAGTAGTTGGAACTGGCGGAGTTGTCGCAAGCGGCGGCGCATCTGTCCCAGCTGGAACTGGCGGCGCTTCGGCCACTGGCGGAACGCAGGCAAGCGGCGGCGCGAGCGGCGGCACGACGGGTGCGACGAGCACGGCCGAGACAAGCGGCGGCGGCTGCTCCTGCCGGATCGCCGGGGCCCATTCCGCGGGTTACCCGGGGTTTGCTCTGCTCGCGCTTCTCATGTTCGCGCTCCGCCTTCGCAAGCGGAACTAGCTGACCGAGGCCGAACTGAAACTGGGCTGGCAGTGGCCGACCAGCTGGCACGTGCCAGCCTTGTGTTGACTGGGCATCTTGGAGCCACCCCTTTTGTGGGGATGACAGTGACCCATCTTCCGAGTTCGTTGCCCCTATAAGGGACGTGGCGATCCATCGAAGAACTGCCATGGTGCACAAAAGGAGACCACGATGAAATCCGCAAAACGCCAGTCGAAAGCGGGTCAGCAGCCATCTTTTCTGTTCTGGCTAGTCGCCGGCCTCGGCTTTTTCGTCGCGAGCAATGGGTTTGCCGCCGAGTACTACGTGGCCACCACGGGCAGCGATTCGAATCCCGGCACCCAAGCCAGCCCTTTTGCCACCCTGACCAAGGGGGTCAGCGCCGCGGGAGTTGGAGACACGGTCTACATCGGCGGCGGAACCTACTACCCCAGCGGCGGCTTCACGTTCTCGAAGAGCGGAACCTCGGACACCAACCGCATCAAGTACTGGGCC
>PMKP01000114.1 GCA_003157775.1 Myxococcales bacterium
GGAGACCACGTACGCCAACAACGGCTTTGATGTGAGTGGCAGCAACGACACCTTTGAGTTGCTGAACATGCACAACAACCAGGGCAACGGGATCTTCATGGGCACCAAGACTGGCGGGGGCAACCTCATCCTCAATTGTGATGGACACGACAACTACGATCCGACTACGACCCAAGGCGACGGACAGAATGCCGACGGCTTCGGGGTCCACTACCAGACCAGCGGTGCCACCACGATCATCCGGGGTTGTCGGTCGTGGTGGAACTCGGACGATGGCTACGATCTGATCAACCAAGAGGTTCCGGTCACGGTTGAAAACTCTTGGGCCTTTGGCTGTGGGTACTCCAACTACGGTACCGGCAGGCCCGCAGACGGAAATGGCAACGGCTTCAAGATNNCAGCAAGACCGGCATCAGGCACCTTGTCCAGAACAACGTTGCCTGGGGGAACAAGGCGAACGGTTTCTATGCCAACCACTCTTCCGGCGGAAACACCTGGTACAACAACACGTCGTTTCAGAATGGAACCCAGTACGACATGCTGGCGAGTACGTGGGATGCCGCCGGTAACAGAACGGACGGCGTTACCCTGACCGGGACCAAAGTCCACATTATGAGGAACAACATCGGCTTCCCCGACAAGAACGTCAGCATGAATGGGGTCGACACCCAATTCAACACTTGGGATCTGAATATCACCCCCAAAGCCGCTGACTTTCTCAGCATCACAGATCCGACCGTTTCGGGTACGGGGGCGACGATAGAGACAACCTCACCCGCGCTGGGACCCCGCCAGGCCGACGGCAGCCTGCCAAACGTGGACTTCATGAAACTGGCTGCTGGCAGCGCAATGATCGACAAGGGTACCGACGTCGGTCTTCCTTATGTGGGTTCGGCCCCAGACTTGGGCGCCTATGAATATGGAGCTACTGGAAGCGCCGGTGCCAGTGGGACTGGCGGTGCTACAGGAACCGGCGGGGCGACGGGAACCGGCGGTGCCACGGCGTCGGGAGGTGTAACCGGAACCGGCGGGGCGACAGGAACCGGCGGCGCCACGCCAACTGGCGGCAAGCCGGGCACTGGCGGCGCTACGGGGGCTGGCGGTGCCCCAGCAAGCGGCGGAGCACCAGCAAGCGGCGGCAGCGTGGCGACCGGCGGAGCAATGGGAACCGGCGGCGCCCTGGCGACCGGCGGGAGGACTGGCGGCAGTGGAGTGGGTGGCGCGGTCAACACAGGGGCCACTGTCCGAACCGGGGGCATTGTGGAAACTGGCGGCAGTGTGACGAGTGGCGGAACAATTGGAAGTGGCGGATTCGCCGCAAGCGGAGGCGTATCTAGTACTGGCCCGGGCGAAAGCGGGGGCAGTAGTGCAGCCACAGGCGGAACTCAGGGAGGCGGTGCAACGGGCGGCACGACATCCGGCACGCCGGAGGCAAGCGCCGGCGGCTGCTCCTGCCGCATCGCCGGAGCCCAGTCCACGAGCTACCCGGGGTTCGCTCTGCTCGCGCTTCTCATGTTCGCGCTTCGCCTTCGCAAAAGGCGTTAGCTGACCAAGGCCGCATTGAAGCGGGGCTGGCATCGGCCGGCAGGCCTCACACTGACTAGGCATTTCTTGAGGGGCCCTCCTTTTCTGGGCACCACGGTTGACCCATCTTCCGAAGTCGCTGCCCCTTCAGACGGTAGTGCTCTATCGAAAAACTGCCATGGTGCACAAAAGGAGACCGCGATGAAGTCCGCAAGACGCCTGTCGAAAACGGGTCAGCAACCCTCCCTGCTTTTCTGGCTGGTCACCGTTTTGGGCTTTTTCGCCGCAAAGAACGCGTTTGCCGCGGAGTATTACGTGGCCACCACGGGCAGCGATTCGAATCCCGGCACCCAAGCCAGCCCTTTTGCCACCCTGACCAAGGGGGCCAGCGCCGCGGGCGCGGGAGACACGGTCTACATCCGTGGCGGGACCTACTACCCCGGCGGTGGCTTCACGTTCTCGAAGAGCGGAACATCGGATACCAACCGAATCAACTACTTTGCCTACACGGGCGAGGTCCCGGTCTTCGATTTTTCCAAAGCCAGCGGTCATCCTGACGGGTTCACTGTCACCGGTAGCTGGCTGCATTTCAAAGGAATCGAGATCTGCAATCTCTCGGAGGACACCAACGCCATCAATGCCGTAGTGATAAGCAACGCGAGCAATGACATCATGGAACTGATGAACACGCACAACAACCAAGGCAGCGGGATATTCATCAGCCACGGAAGTGGGGGGCACCTGTTCCTCAATTGTGATTCGCACGACAACTACGATCCGACTTCATCACAAGGCGACGGACAGAATTCCGATGGCTTCGGTGTCCACTACCAAGCAGCCGGGGACGGGACTAGCACGATTATCAGGGGCTGCCGGTCATGGTGGAACTCGGACGATGGTTACGACTTCATCAACCAGGAAGTTCCAGTCACCATTGAAAACTCCTGGGCCTTTGGCTCTGGGTACTCCAATTACGGTGCCGGCAAGCCCGCGGACGGAAATGGCAACGGCTTCAAGATGGGGAGCAGCAAGACCGGCATCAGGCACCTCGTCCAGAACAACGTTGCCTGGGGATGCAAGGCAAGCGGGTTTTATGCCAATCACTCCTCGGGCGGGAATACTTGGTACAACAACACATCGTTCCAAAACGGAACCCAATACAACATGCTGGCGAGCACTTGGAGTGAACCCAACGGCGGCGGCACAAGAACGGACGGCGTCAAGCTGACCGGGGACAAGGCTCACATATTGAGGAACAACATCAGCTTCCCTAACAAGAACGAGTACATGGACACTGCCACTTATGGGGTCGACACCCAGTTCAACACCTGGGATTTGAATATCACCCCAGCAGCCAAGGATTTTCTCAGCATCACAGATGCGACCGTGGGGGGGACGGGTGCGACCATAGAGACAACTTCAGCCGCGCTGGGCCCGCGCCAGGCCGACGGCAGCCTGCCG
>PMKP01000318.1:0-3834 GCA_003157775.1 Myxococcales bacterium
CGCTCGGCCTCGCCAAACCCTCCTGCGATGGTGCGCCGCCGGCGAGGGCGCGCGCGAAGCGCGCGGGCGGGGGGCGGGGTGGGCTGGTCCCGAAGTCCCCGCAGGGGATCTCGCCGGCTCCCCACGCGATCAGCAACGGGTGGTCCGTGTTCGTGCAATAATCCGCGTAATGCGTATTGGTTTTCTCGTTAGGCGCGGCAATCCCGACGGGCTGAGCTTGGCCACCACACTGGCGGATGGGCTGCGCGGCCGCGGAATCGATGCCGTCTTCGTTGACGACTACGGCGAAGACCCTCCGTCGGGCTTCGCGAGTGGGCCTGGCGCCGAGGTGGCCCGTGAAGCGGACATGTTGGTCGCGCTGGGTGGCGATGGGACATTTCTGCACGGCGCAGACCTGGTTGGGGAACACGACGTCCCTCTGCTTGGCCTGAATCTGGGCAGTTTGGGGTTCCTCACGCCCTACGCCACGTCTGAGGCCGGTGCTGCACTGGTTGACGCCGTGGAAGGCCGCCTGGGTGTCGAGGAGAGGATGCGGCTGCAGGTGACCCTGCGAGGCGGTGGCGGACGGTCTGAGAGCCACAGCGCGCTCAACGAAGCGGTCATCACCCAGCGAAACATCGCTCGTCTGATGGACCTAGCCGCGTCTCTCGACGGGAACACTATCGCGACCTACAAGGCCGACGGGCTAATCCTTTCTACGCCCACGGGGTCAACCGCCTACAACCTGTCAGCCGGTGGACCTATCCTGACGCCCGATCTTGAGGCCATCGTTCTGACTCCGATCTGCCCTCACACGCTGACCAACCGACCCTTGGTGGTTCGCGCCGACAGGATGCTTTCGGTCACCAACGTGTCCCCCGACCACGGGATCCTGACGGTGGATGGATTGTGGAGCCGAGAGGTGGAGCCCGAGGACGTGGTCGAGGTGCGCAAGGCGACGCGGCCCTTGCGCGTGTTCCGGCCGCGCAGCTCGTTCTTCAGCATTTTGCGCCAGAAACTGTCTTGGGGAGAACGCAAGGCATGAGGCACGCAACTGCCGAGGCTCAGTTGCCGAAACTATGGTCATGCTGAATCTCTTGCGCGTATCTGGCTTCGCCCTCATCGACGAGGTCGAGGTTCCTCTGGGACCGGGATTGACTGTGATCACCGGTGAAACCGGGGCTGGGAAGAGTATCTTGGTCGAGGCGCTGGGTCTGCTGCGCGGGGGCCGAGCCAGTGCCGAAATGATTCGCGCGGGTTGCGAGGAAGCTCGGGTGGAGGCCGTGTTCGAACTGCCGGCCGGATGGGAGGTACGCGAGCGCCTGCTGGCCGAGGGCCGGGCGGTGGAGGACGGGCTCGTGGTCCGGCGCGCGGTCGCACGCTCTGGCCGGGGCCGCATTCACCTGGGTGGCAGCCTGGCCAGCGCGGCCGATCTGGCATCCAGTGTGGGCAAGCTGGTCGACATTACCTCGCAGCACGACCAGCACCTGCTCACGGATGCCGATAGCCAGCTCGCGATCCTAGACGCCTTCGCCGGAAACGGCGCGNNGGTTCGATGCGGATACGCGGGCGCGCGCCGAGCGCGAGGATCTCTTGCGCTTCCAACTCTCCGAGCTCGAGCAGGCCGAAATGCAGCCCGGGGAGGATGAGGCTCTGCGGGCCGAGCGCGAGCGCACCAAGGGCGCGGAGAAGTTTCTGGCTGCCTGCACACGTGGCGAGGAAGTCCTGTACTCCTCGGACGAGGCTGTCTCGGGTCGGATCGCGGGCGTTACGCGCGAGATCGCGGCCTTGGCGCAGCTCGATCCGGCACTTGCACCCGTGGTGGAAACCCTTCGTTCCGCCCAGGCGCAGGTGGAGGATTCGGCCGGCGAGCTGGGGCGCTATGCCGGCGGCATCCGCTTCGACCCAGAACGGTTGACCGAGATCGAGGAGCGCCTTTTTCTCATCGGTCGCTTGATCCGCAAGCACGGCGGTTCAGTCGCGGCGGCCATCGAGCGGCGTGAGGCAATCAGCCGCGAGCTGGCCGCGCTGGGTTCTTTCGAGGAAGGGCTGGCGGCGCGCAAGGCGGCGGTGGAGGACGCGATGAAGCGAATGACGGCTCTTGGCGAGCAGCTCTCCGAGCAGCGACGCAAAGCTGCGCGCGTCTTGGGCCGGCGCATGGACGAGACGCTGCGTGACCTGGGCTTGGCCGGGGCGCGGGTGCCCATTGTGGTCGAGGATCGCGACGAGCCTGGCCCGCACGGCAAGGATCGGGTGCGCTTTCTCTTCGCGCCCAACCGGGGCGAGGAACCCCGGCCGCTTGACCTGATTGCCTCAGGAGGCGAGCTTTCTCGCGTGATGCTGGCGGTCAAACAAGCTCTGGCCAAGGAGGACGAAGCGCTGACCTACGTTTTTGACGAGGTCGATGCGGGCGTGGGCGGTGGCACGGCGGAGGTGATTGGCCGTAAGCTCAAGTCGACCGCGGCCCATCGCCAAGTCCTGGTCGTGACCCATTTGCCGCAGATCGCTGCTTTTGCCGATCACCACATCAGAGTGACCAAGGAGGCCAGCAGGGGGCGCACCACCATCCGCGTGGCGGTCTTGACCGGCGCCGAGCGCGCTGTCGAGATTGCCCGCATGTTGGGCGGAGCCAGCCCTTCGCCCGAGGCCACGGCCCACGCAGACGAGATGCTGCGACGTGCTAGAGGTTAGCGCGTGGGGAGCCGGCGAGCTTTGCTCGCCGCGGACCATCGCGGGGGGGGTTGGGGACCCTCCCAGGGTCCCCACCACGATGATGAAGTTGACGTTTAGCCGACGGTGTGGTGGCTTTATAGGGTGGCTCGTCCGTTAGTTCCCAAACGAAGAAAGCGGCGGTCGTCGCATGTCCGCAGTTCCCTGGGCCTGGGCACGCTCCTCGTCGCCCTCACTGGGGTGAACGTGTACTTCTTCTTTTTCCGCGCCGACACGGCGGTGCGTAAGCTGATGCAGCCCATGTCCACGGAGCAGACACTTGGTGGGAACCGGAATGAACTTGCCAAGGAGTCGATTCCAAGATCGCTTCTCGGCGCATCGTGGAAGGGGAAAGACCAGGTAAGCGGCGGGACGCAGGCTGCGGCTGCCGGGTCGGATCGACCGGGTCCGGCATCCGCGCTGCGTGCCAGCAACGGAGACAGCGACGGGCACATGGTGGAGGGCGAATTCGGACCCTCGGACACACTTAGCACCGTCCTAGCCAGGGAGAGTTTCGGATCAGCGGCGGGCGCGGTGACGCGGGCTCTCTCCAAACTGGTCGACCCCAAGTTGATTCGCCCCGGCGAGCACTACGCGGTCACCCGCGATGACGAAGGAACGGCCACCTCATTCGAATACGCACCCACCCCCGTTCTCCGCTACCTCGTTGCCCAGAAGCCCGACAGCACCTGGCAGGCGCGCAAGGAGGAGAAGCCGCTCTTGGTGAAGACCGCCGATGTTTCGGGGACGATCGATTCGTCGCTCTACGAATCGGTGTCCAAGGCGGGCGAGTCAGCCGCGCTGGTGAGCTTGTTGGTCGACCTGTTTGCCTGGGATATCAACTTCTACATCGACACCCACCCTGGCGATCACTGGAAGGTTGTGGTGGAAAAGCAGTATCTGGGCGGTCAGTTCTACAAGTACGGCAGCCTGCTGGCCGCGGAGTACGGCGGCAAGGCGGGCACCTTCCGGGGGTTCTACTGGAATCCTTCAGGCCAGCGTGGCCGAGGGCACTACTACGATGAAAAGGGCCAGGCCTTGGCCAAGAGCATGCTCAAGACCCCTCTGCGCTTCGTGCGCATCAGCTCGAAGTTCGACCGGCACCGTTTTCACCCCATTCTTCACCGGATGAAAGCCCACCTGGGC
>PMKP01000318.1:3923-7847 GCA_003157775.1 Myxococcales bacterium
GGGCTGTCCACCGGCCCGCACTTGCACTTCAGCGTCGTCAAGGCTGGCGTGTTCGTCGATCCCAGCAAGCTCACCATCTCGCGCGAGCCGCCGGTGGCTAACCGGGCGGCCTATCTGGAGGCCATCCGGCCACGCCTTGCGGCCTTGCGCGTTCTGCCGCCCGCCGTCGCCAAGAACTTGAGTATACTGGGGCAATGGTTCGTGTTCTGCTTGGCCTCATAAAGGGCGGCATTGTAGGGGCCGTCGTTGGGTTCGCAGCCTCGCGTGTCGGCTTCGGCGCGGGCGCCACGGCGTGGCTGGTGTACGGTGCCGTGGGGTTCCTAGTGGGCCTGGTGTGCGGCAAGCCACCGTGGCGGCAGGAAACCATTTGGACATCCGTCGTCAAGGGTGTCGTCGGGCTGGCGGTGTGCATGGGCCTTTTCTGGGTTGCTCGCAAGGTGTTCGGGGAGATGCAGGCGCCGGCGCTACTCCTTGCACCACTGGGCGTCGCGGATGGCAAGGCCCTGGTGGCGGTGCCGGCCTTGCTGGGCCCCCTCATCGGAATCCTGTACGGTGTGTTCGTCGAGGTGGACGACGGTGGCAAGTCGGCGCCTGCGGGCAAGGGCCAGACCAAGCCCTAGAAGCAAGGCTGATCTCGGGACAGACGCTCAGGCGTGGTGCGGGCCGGCCAGCGGGTCCTTGACCTGCTCTGACTCTTCGTCCTCGCCGTCGAAAGCGCCCAGCTCACGCAGGACTTCCTCTTCCTGCGTCGGCGCTGCCTCGGGTGCCGGGGTATGGAGCTCGCTGCGTTCCTGGGCACGCCGCCGGCGAAAGAAAATCACCTCTTCCGCCAGGCCCAGCACGACGTAGGCGAGCACGAGGAACAGGAAGATAAGTGCCTTTTCCAGGCCAGCCATGACGATGGCCGCGCAGGCGCCAACCACCAGCAGGAGAATCCCAACCGTCTTGAGGTTGAGGCGCAGCTCTTTGAATGAGCGAAAACGCACACGCGACACCATGAGGGCCGAGAGCACCAGCACTATGAGCGCGGTCGAGCCCTCGCTGACGAGCTGGTACGCGCCGGCGTTGTGGCTGACGATGACCATGAAGACAAGTACGCTGGCTGCGGCGGGAATGGGGAGGCCGAGCATGAACTTGCCAGGCTTGACCTTGCCGGAGGCCTGGTCTCGCCGGGAAAGGACATTGAAGCGGGCCAGCCGCATGGCCCCGGCGCACACGTAGATCCCGGCCATGAAGATGCCCAGCAGGCCGAAGTGGTTCAGGCCCCACTTGTACATCAGGAGAGCCGGGGCAGCGCCAAAGGTGATGACGTCAGCCAGCGAGTCGAGGTCGCGGCCGAGGTCGGTCTGGGTCTTGGTCAGGCGCGCCACCCGGCCGTCGAAGGTGTCGAAAAGCAACCCGAAACAGATGGCCAGGGCCGCGAGATACAGGTTGGCTTCATTGTCGCCCGAGGCGGACAGGGCAAGCGACGCAAACCCGCTTAGAATGCAGGACAGCGTAAAAAGGTTCGGAAGGACGTAGTAGGTCTTCCGGAAATCCACCAAGCAAGGATACCATGTGGTCGTGCGTTTCTTGCGATCCTTACTGACAATTCCCCATGTGGCGATCGTGACCGCGTTCGGCAGCATGATGGGGCTTTTCATGCGGATGCGCGACCCCACCGGCGATTGGGTTCTCGATCTGGCGCGCTGGTGGTCAGGGTGGGTGACCCATTTCGCAGGCGTGCGCATCATTGTGGACAACCGGGCCAACCTGGAACCGCAGCAGCCCTACGTGTTCATGGCCAACCATGCTTCGACGATTGACATCTGGGCTCTCTTCCTGGCGATTCCGCGCCGGGTTCGCATGATCGCCAAGAAGCAGCTTGCGCGCATCCCGCTGTTTGGCTGGGTGATGTGGGCGGGCCGCTTCATCTTCATCGACCGGCAGAATGCGGCGGCCGCGCGCCGAAGCATCGAGGAGGCCGGCCGGCGCATCCGGGGCGGCGTCTCCGTCCTAATTTTTCCCGAGGGAACGCGCACGCGCGACGGACAGTTGGGCCCCTTCAAGAAGGGCGGCTTCCACCTGGCCATGGACGCGGGCGTGCCCATCGTGCCCGTCGCTCTGCGCGGCACGCGCGCGCTCATGCCCCGCGGGAGCCTGCGGGTAATGAGCGGCGAGGTTTTCGTCACCATCGGCGCCCCCATTCCCACCAGTGGGCTCACCATCGATGACCGGCCGGCGCTCATCGAGCGCGTGCGCGACGCCATTGCGGCTATGGCCGCGGAACCCAGCGCCCCAGCCCCGCGATAGCCTTTGATGAGAAAGTCCGCTCGACGTCGCCAACAGGCGATGGGAAGTGGCTACTTCCGTGTCGGGCGTTCAAGTTGCTTCAGCCAGTCCAACGCTCGCAACGTCGCGAGGCCCTTGCTTTCGCTCTCCACGCGCAGGTCGCCCACCAATTGCACGCCGGGGATGGCATAGCGATCATGGAAGAACACAAGACCAGGCGCCAGCTCGCGATCCGAGGTCTTGACTTCGATCATCAAGGTCGGCCGCNNAGCAAGAATAGGTGTTTCTGCAGGCAACCGGCGACCATGTTTTCCAGCCGTTGTCCCTCGTCGCCTTTCACCAACCCGGTGTCATAGAAATACAACTTGGGCTGTCGATTGAGGGACCGCGCGATGGAGCGGGCATGCGGCTGGACACGGAAGACGATGTACAGCGCCTCCAGGATTTCGATGTAGCGCTTAACGGTGTTGGGCGCGATGCCCAAATCCTCGGACAGACTTTGATAGCTGGCGGGAGAAGCCACTCGTTCGCGTAGCAATTCCAGCAACAGCGAAATCGCCCGCAGCTCATGCACGTTTTCGAAGGTCAGGATGTCCTCGCGAACCAGACCGTCGATGTATTGTCTGCGCCAACGTCCTGCGTCCGCAGGATCTTCGGTTAGGAAGGGTTCGGGAAATCCCCCACGCTCAAGGAAATGTGCAAGGTCGAAGTTCACTCCAACCGCCGTGGCCTCGGCGGGAGAGACGGGCAACAGTCGATGAAGGAAGTATCTGCCCGCGAGGCTGTCGCCCGATTGGCGAAACGTCTCAAGTCGCGCGCTACCCGTGACCAGGATGCGCAGACGCTTGGGGCGCGTGTCGAAGAGTCCCTTCAGGTAGCTCTTCCATCCACGCATCTTGTGAAGTTCATCCAATACCAGAAGATCCGTGGTACTTCGCCACGCTTGCTTGCTGATGATCGTCCGATCCTGGGCATTGTCATGGTTCAGGTACTGCGGCGCCCGAAAGCCCTCCATGATCAAGCGCGCCAGATAGGATTTGCCCACCTGACGAGGACCGGAAAGCAAGACCATCTTTTTGTCGAGGTCCCGCTCGATGGCCTTGGCCTGGGTACGCTTCATGGGGCGACTTTACCGCAGTCGCTTGCGGTTTGGTCGCGACTTTTCCGCAACCGGTTGCGGATCGGTATCTCCCAAAACAGGCATATCGCACCAGGGCATGGACAGCCACCGATCGTGCTCCCTCGACGCGAATCAGCGTGTTTTGGGTTCTCGCGGAACTCTTGCGGCGCTCGACGGTCCCCATGAGAATCTGCTTGCCGCGGACAAGGTCAGGGTGGCCCAAATCTCGGTTTCACCCCAGTGGAAATCCTCTGCCGGGACTCGGAGATGGGGCGCGCGTATGGCGAAACGCCCAGCGAATTCGACGAAGAAAAGCTGGGCCCATGTATATCGAACCGGAATGCTGGCGAGAAAGACGGTCTCGTCTGGGCAGCCGCCGTTTCTTGCCGTGCTGGAGGGAGTACAGGGGAGAGGACTCCAACTGGCGTCGGTCGTGAAATTGACGAGAGCGCCCGCACTCCAGTGCCGTCCCATGGTGGCGTCGAGGCGGGCAAGGAAGGGCGCCCGGAGCACGGTGGTTCCGAGGACAGGAT
>PMKP01000155.1 GCA_003157775.1 Myxococcales bacterium
TTCATCATCGACCGGATGAAGTGAGTGACGAACTGCTCGCAGGTCACAACCGTGACCCGCCAGTCCGGGTGCTGGCGGTGAATCTCGTGACCGATGGCGTGCAGGAGGTGCGTTTTGCCGAGCCCCACACCCCCATAGAGAAACAAGGGATTGTATTTCGAACCCGGAGCGCTGGCCACCATGTGCGCCGCCGCATGGCCAAACTGGTTCCTTGCGCCGACCACGAACGTCTCGAAGGTGTAGCGGCCGTCTAGGCCGGCTGGCGTCGGACGCCAAGCCGCGGCTTTCCCTACTGACTCGCCCGGGGTATCCTGTGACTTGACTGGCATTGGCGACTCCTCCGCGATCTCGAACTCCACAGTGAACGTTCTTTGCACACGCATCCGGAGATTCTCGAGAATGGAGGGAAGGAAGTTGTCTTCGAACCATTCCTTGTGAAAGAAATTGGGCGCCCGCAAGCGGATGCGCCCGTCGCTGATGGCCAAGCACTCTATGGGGCGTAACCACTGGTCGCGGTTTGCCGGCTTGACCCTTTCCTCGATCGAACGGACAGCTTCACTCCAGAGCGCTATCATTGTTCTGTCCACAGCAAGGCCAGTAGAGAAAACCAAACGATGTCAGCAAGTTGGGGGCCATTCCCACCATTCATCAACAGGCACACCGGGGATGAGCCCAAGGTGCCCTCTCACATGGGGCCGGAAGAGACGACCCCACGGCAGGCAGTCTGATTATCAATTGGCCGGCTCATCGACAAGACCAAAAAGCGGGAGCTGCAAAGTGCCGAGATCAGGGCAATTCTTTTTGTGCGAAAATCGCGAAGCCTGCTGCGAGTTGCGCTTGTTTGTCCCGGCTGCACGCAAAGCGTTCGCGATCGCTGGGGAATTTGGTGACGCGAGGATAGAACATACCGCTCCTGGCGAGATCTGCGGGCTTGCCGCGCGACCGGGCGAGGAAACCAGCGCAGGATGCGGCTTGGCGGAATCGCGAGCTAGCCGGCCCGGACGTCTCCGACGGGCGGAGAACTTCACCAACCAGATCATGTTGTAGAGACCCGTCGACAAGAAGACGGCACACGTTGGTTCACCCGCCAGACCAACCGCCGTCATATAATAGGCAGACGCGGGACGATGACTTGCGGGTTTAGCTTACACCACCCCCGTCTGGCGCACGAAATCGGTGGCTGTGCGAAGGCGGAGTGCCATCAGAGCCTGGGAAACCGAATCAAAGGTCAGCGAGCGGAAGGGCGCTCGGTCAGAAGCGTCGCCTGCCACCAGCGCACCCGCAGCGGCCTCCATGAAGCCGAAACCGGTGGAAAGGGCATGGGAGGTAGCGACCCGACGGTCGCGCGGAACGAAGAAGGCCACCGGGCCTCCATTCTCGATGACGACGACGAGGGACTCGGTGGCGTCGTGGCCGGCAAACGCGTGCCAGCCCGTCACCGAGCGGGCGACGTTGGCCACGAGATCGTCGCGCTGACCTGCGAATCGGATAGCCAGCAACGGAAACGCAGCGGCGTCGTCGATGACCGAGGTCACACCCATCGCGCTAATTCGCCGCGCTGCAACCTGGATTGGCAACTCGTCGTCGAGTGGCACACGTAGGGCGTGGAAGTGGCAGTGGTCCAGGCTGTTGGCGGCGCCGTAGCCGTTCCACCCGGTCATGTAGCCGGCACCGAGACCTACCGCCATGTCTACCATGGCCCCCACGATGTCCTCGAAGGCGATTCCGGCCCGATGCCAATCCTGGCTCAAGTGCACCCTCATGGCGATGGTGGAATGTTCGGCCCCGAAGGGGAACGGCGAGGCCAGGACAGCCCATGAATATCGGCCCAGGCGGGTCACCCAGGGAATCTGAACGCCACGCTGGCGGAGGAGGACGTTCCAGAAACATAGTTGGCAGTCCGGGGGCACCCCCGCGACCTCGGCGCCCAGGGGAAGGGCGGGCCGTCCCGCTCCGGTTTCCCGCGCGGATCGCCCTTCGACCAGGCTCACCAACCAGTAGGCGGAGGCATTGCTGGCGTGCAGCCGGGACCAAGCGATTGAATCGGCCCAGGCGGGAACGAAACCAGCATCGCGCTGCTGGGCGAAGAGTTCGGCATACACCCGTTGCATGCCATGCCGTTCGTACAGGCAACTCAAATGGGCCTGCCAGAATTCCTGCGTCGCGAGGGCCATACGGTCACTCAGCTTGCCGACCGAAGGTCGCAGGGCGGGCTTCACATACAACGGGGCCTCGGGGAACTGGAGGGGGGACGGTGTCATCTTGATACCTCCTTGGAAGCAGACCCTAGAATGTCAGCGCCCCGGTATACAACAAATAATGTTTCTGGATTCTGTCTTCTATTTATGGAATGTTTCTCAAAATCATGGCTCGCCCCCGAACTCCGAAGATCAAGGATGAACGGCAACTACCAACACGCGCACTCGTTTTCCCTGCGCGCCGTTCCCGCCGTGATCTCCCCCGACCATGATGCGGCCAAGGCCGAGACGATCCGCGAGTTCGTGAACCGGGGCGCGCAGTTTCGCAGGGTGTTCGGCACGCCCGGGCGGGAAAGCGGGCCGGTGCCACTGGTCGACCGGCTGGAGATGCTGCTCACCAGTGTCGGCCCAGTCGACCGCCCGCTCGGTTGGCTGGGCGCCGGCCTCCTGAATGCTGTGGGGCTGCCTCGCGCACAGATGAAGAGTCTGATTGTCGGCGATGTTTCCGGCGTACTCTTGCGGCGACAGGACGGCGGTGGGGAATACGCCAGCCGGCTCGATCGGATTCGCGCATGCTGGACAGGTATCCGAGAAGAACACATCGAATCGTGTCAGCAGCGAGCGCGGCGTTCCGGAAAACCGGGCGTGGTAGTGGTAGCTCTGGGCGCAATCAAGGCGCCGACCGTCGCAGAGATCATCCGACGTGGCCTTTGTCGGCACCTCTTTGTCGATCAGGACCTCTTCGATGCCATGAGCAAGATGCTCGCGAGCGATCGCGGGGGCAGGTGAGGGCGTAGAGGCGGGGTCCGCCAGCAAGCACCGCGAAATTGTTCGAGAAATTCGTGTTGCAGGGCAGAAGTGTCTGAAAATTTGCGCTCCCAGATTGGGTGCTGCAATGTGGATTGTTTGCGCGACGAGAATCGGTCTTGGCGGAGATTGAGGGACAACTCTTGAGAATGATGGAGCTGATTCGCATGAAGAGAGGAGGTCCTGGGCACATGATCGAAGATGGCGACGAGCAATTCGACGACGACTGTGTATCGACCCTGGGTGGGAACGCGGATCCCGCGTCCCACGTGAAGGGGACCGACAAGTCGGCCCCAGAGGAAGCGGCCCCTGATGAAGAGGCCAAGCCGGACGCGCCAGTCCCCGAGGTGGAAGAAGAGGAGGACGGCGACTGCATGATCACCGATCCGGTGCGCACGTATCTGCGCAACATGGGCTCGGTGTCGCTGCTGACCCGCGCGGGCGAGGTGGCACTGGCCAAGCGCAGGGAGAACGGCGAACTCCGTATTCTGCAAGCGGTGGTCAATTCCAGTGTCGCCATGGAGGAGATCCTGGCTCTGGGCGACAAGCTGCCCCGGCGGAAAATCCGGGTCAAGGAGATGCCCGACAACGTGGCCGAGTGTGAAGCTGAGTTCGACGAGAACCGGCGCGTCGAGCGGGTGCGCCAGGTGATCGAGCGGGTGCGCCGGCTGCGCAAGGAGCTACACAAGGTCGAGAAGAGGAAGAGCGCGACCGAGGCCGCGCGCAAGAAAATCGGGAAGCGGGTCGCAGCGATCAAGCAGGAGATGATCGCTGCCTTGTGCAACATGCGCCTCAACCAGACGCAGATCCTTGCCATCGTCGCCCGCCTGAAGGATCTGGTGTGCCGCATAGAAGCGGCTCGTCGTGAGATCGGTGAGTGCGAGCAACGGGCGCGTCTGCCGCAAGGTGATTTTCGGCGATCCGTGCGCGAGATCCGATCATCGCCTTCGCGCCAACGGGCCGTGGTCAAGGAGCTCGGCCTGCGGCCCCAGGAGATCGAAGACCTGTCCGAGGTGATCGACAACGCCAAGAAGAAGATCAAGAGGGTGGAGAAAGAGGCGGCAATGACCGAGGAGGGCCTGCGCGCCACGCTGCGAGAGATCCAAGATGGCGAGCGCCAAGTCGCGCAGGCCAAGGCTAAGATGGTAGAGGCCAACCTGCGCCTGGTGGTGTCGATTGCCAAGAGGTACAGCAACCGGGGGCTGCAGCTTCTCGACCTCATTCAGGAGGGCAACATCGGTCTGATGAAGGCGGTGGACAGGTTCGAGTACAAGCGCGGCTACAAGTTTTCCACCTACGCGACCTGGTGGATTCGGCAGGGCATCACCCGCGCCATCGCCGATCAGGGGCGCACCATCCGCATCCCGGTNNCACATGATCGAGACCATCAACAAACTCACCCGCACCAGTCGAGACCTGGTGCAGGAGTTGGGCCGGGAAGCGACACTGGAAGAGATCGCCGGGAAGATGGAGTTGCCGCTCGACAAGGTCCGCAAGATGTTCAACATTGCCAAGCAGACCGTCTCGCTGGAGGCCCCCATCGGAGCGAAAGGGGAGTCGCGCGTGAGTGACTGCATCGCGGACGACAAGGACATCTCGGCGGCCGACGCTGTAATCGCCATGAACCTGGCGGCTCAAAGTCGCGAGGTGCTGACTACGCTCACACCGCGCGAGGAGAAGGTGCTGCGCATGCGCTTCGGCATCAACGAGAAGTCGGACTACACCCTGGAGCAGGTGGGCCAGGAGTTCTCTGTCACGCGTGAGCGCATTCGCCAGATTGAGGCCAAGGCCCTGCTCAAGGCGCGCCGGCCGCCAGGCAGCTTGCCTCCCGCCGCGACAGGCCGCATGCCTGCGTGGTAGGCCTCAGCCTAGTAGCTGGTTGGAAACGGACGCGTACTGGCCTGGAGTGACGAGTGGGTAACCTACACCAGCCAGTGGGGTTTGACGGACGGTATGTATGACGACGCCGGCACGTATCCACAATGTATTCCCTATACCCCGAAGAACTCATACAGCGTGCCCCAGTTTTGGTACAACGTGTTCTACTGGTCGGTTCCGTCGATGCAGTGGTGCTTCACCATTACCGTGCCGCCTTCGGCCCCCCCTGGCCAACAGATCATCTACTGATTGGTTCCTAGGTGGAGCTGACCGAGAAGCAGTTGTTTATGAACTCCTGCGTCGATCCTCCGTCGCCGCTGATCTCCCAGCCCCACTGCACCTGATCGAGCGTCCAAGTGTCGTCGAATATCCCGTATTGGGTGGTGTTGTTGGCGATGAGCCAGTCCAGCATGGCCTTGACGTCCACAGTGCCCGATGTGACGTTGGCGGTTTTGCCCGTCGACGGGGAGGTGTTGACGAACGAAATCGTGGCATTGCTCCCGTTGCTGCCATAGTGGACGGTCCAGGTATAGTCGCCGATTGTGGGCTTCGTCGATGCGACAACGGACGAGATGGGCCCCGCCTGGTACGTGTACATCCAAATCATGATCTCGATGCGCGTATTTCCGCCGCCGGGGGTCCTGAGCCAT
>PMKP01000284.1:0-9232 GCA_003157775.1 Myxococcales bacterium
AAAGGCGCGGGCCGGGTCAGGTGGAAGTGCGAACCTGACCCACCGGCCGGTGATCAAGCCGACCGGTTGCCCGCGGTTGAAGCTAGTTTGGCGTCTGCGCTGTCGGTGGTGCAGTTTCGGCGTTGATTGCACCGCGTTTGGTATCACTCACAGTCACGTCTAGTTGTGACACGGCATAGCGAGAAGTGCAACTCTCCGACGGTGGCACAACTAAGAGTGCAATTTCGTCATAATTCCGGGCGGGCTTAACAGCCGCCTGCTCTGCCAACTGAGCTACTCCGGAATATGGAAGGCGATGATTATGGGCAGCCGCGCTTTGACGTCAAGCGGTTCGTCGACGGCGTAGCCGTGACGCGGCTCATTTTCCTGCCGGGGGCGGCGCGGGCGGACTTGCCGGGGACGAGGTTGTCCCTGGCGAGGGGCGAGGCACCACGACCGGGCCGGGCGGCGGCCGCCACTTCAAAACACGGACGGCGTTTTCGAAGTAGATCTTGCGCAAGATAGCCTCGGGCAGACCCACGCCGTCGATCTTCCAGCGACCCTGGATAGGTGTGGGACTTTCGAACTGCTTGTCGCGCGTCTCGAAGTAGCGCCAGGTCGAGGTGAAGTAGCGTGCCTCGTCCTCCAGGGTGGGCGGGTTGGCTCCGTTCGAGCCGTACATCATGCCGTCCTGCTCGGCCGCCACGCCTAGGTCGGTGCCAAACAGGATACGGTCCTGATACTTCTCATAGAAGAGCCGCATCTTGGCCGCGTCCTGCCGCCCGATCTCAGGCACGCGCGCGGCGGTGTCGATGTAGAGGTTGGGGTACTTGTCGAGCATCTGCGCCACGTGATCCGGATCCTCGGGATCGTTGCCGAAGTGGACCCCAATGAATGTGGTCTTGGGGTGGCGGGCCACCCGCCGCTCGAAGGCGGCGTAGAGTTCTTCCCACGACGGCACGGGCTGGCCGCGGAACGACCATTCGGGGTGCGCCTGCAACTCATCCCAGCGCTCGTTCTTTGCGTCGGCGGGCAGCCAGAATGCCTTGGGATCGCCGGTGTGTATCGCCACCGGCATGCCCAGCTCGCCCGCCTTTTCGAACAAGGGATCCAGCCCCGGGTCGTCCACCGGCAGCACGCGCTTGCCGTCGGGCGTGGGATAGCCGAGGCCCAGGCCCTTGGGGATCTTGAGTCCGATGGCACCGAGCTGTTTGGACAATGCCAGCTCCTCGGCCATGACGTTGCCGTAGTCGGCCCGGATCCCCGCATTGGCCATGCGCAACGCCTTCATGAAGCCGGCGTTGGCAAACACGGCGATACGGCCGCCGGAAGCGCGGGCCGCGGCCAGCTGGGTTTCCAGCCCGTGGTGCGGCGGGCCCGGGCTCATGCCCGACAAATTCACCATGCCGAGGATGCCCCAGGTTTCCATGATCTGCAGGGCGCGCTCGACGCCATCCGGGCTGATGTGGGTGTGCGAGTCGATGCGCGCGAAGCGCGCAGCGGCTTTGGGTGCTGCCGCGGACTGCTTCTTGCCGCACCAACCGTGGCCCAGGATCCCCGCCACGCCCAGACCGCCCAACGCCAACAACAACAGCACCAAGCCCGCAAGACCCCACGCCGACCTCCGGGAAGCAATGGCGCTCACGGCATACCTACGGTTTCTTTGGCTGCTCCGGCACGGGTACGGGCTGAGCTCCCGGCGCAGCCGACGGCGCTTCGGCTTGGACTTTGATCCTCTTCAGCTTGGCGGCAACCTTCATGTTTTCGGTGTTGCCGTCCTTCACCCAGGCGTCCGAAGGGGCGACAATGTGCTCATACGGCTCGTACCCGGGCTTGCGGATCGTCACCTTGTGGGACTTGTCGATGTCCAAGATGCGCCGCTGGAAGGGCGTTTGCCCCATGGGCTCGTCGTCGATGAGAACCTGCGCACCAAGCGGCAAGGATCGCACCTTGAGCAAATACACGGTCTCCTCCTGCCCGGCAGGAGCTGGCGAGCCAGGCGGCGGCGAAAGTACAGGCTTGCTCGCCGTCTTCCTGGCAGATCCTGCTGCCTGGCCTGGGTGCTTGCCAGCCGCAGCGGTAACCTCCGGTTTTGCGGCCTCGGCCACCTTGGGGCTGGCCTTCTCTGGCGCTACTGTGGGCTTCGGCGCCGGGAGGTTATCCACGGGCTTGACCGGCTCGGCCTGCGCCGCTGGCGGTGCTGCTTGAGCGGGCGGCTGGCTGGGCTCGCGCACCTGGGGTACCGCAGGCGGGACCACGGCAGAAGGCGCGAGCGCGGCCGGGGTGGGGGGGGGAACAGGCTCCACCCGGGTCTGCCACGGCTTGGTCTGCAAGAGATAGACTCCAGCGAAGGCTAGCCCTGCTGCCACGATGCCCACCACGACCAGTTTCTTGCCCTGCCCTGCTGATTTCTGGGCCTCCCTGTCGGGGATGTCCTGCTCGGAAGGCTCCGCGTCCCGGGACGCCGGCCGCTGAGCCTCGCCGGACGCAGGACCTGGTGGTTCGGCCGGCGCTGCCTCTGCAGCCTCTGGCGGAGCCGGCATTTCTTCGGTGTGCTCTGCCGAGGTTTCCAGCGGAGCCGCGCCGGCACTGTCCGGCATATCCATGGCCTGGTCGAGCCAGCTCCTTCCCGTCGTGAGCTTGACCGCGCCGGAGCTGGCGCGACCAGCAGTCGCGCCCGTCGTCGGAGCTGACGGTGGAGGAAGATCGGCGAGTAGCCCGGGCTCAGCGCCGCCGACTGGAGGGAGGTCGAAAGGCTGCCGAGCCAGTTTGTCGCCCGCGCCCTTGGCCCAACCCGAATCCGCAGGGGCTGCTTGCGCGGCAGCAGCCGCAGACGACGGTCCCCCCGCGCTGGCGTCCTCGCCGATGTCGATGGGTTCGGACCACGATGAGTCGGCCGCAGCCACCGCGCGCGAGTCAGTCTCCGTGTCCTCGAGAGGTGCAGCGGGCGCCGCCTCCTGCGATGCGCCCGCTTTCGCGCCATGCGAGCTGTCCAAAGAATCAAAGTAGAAACTCGGCGGCTTGTCAGCAATCTCGGTCTTGCCGCCCGAGCTGAACTCATCGAACGTTTCGGACGTTTCTCGACGAGAAGGCTGCGCGGCAACCGGCGGCGCTGGTGCCGGGCGGGGCACGATAGGCGGAGGCGTTGCGGGCCGAGCCACGGGTCGCGCCGCCGGCGCAGCAGGAGCACTTGGGAAAGGCGTCCCAGTTGGGCGATCCCCGCGATTGGCCTTGGCAGCCAAGATCTGCTGGTGAATCGGCTGGCTCTCAGGTGCAAGCTGGTCGAAACGCAGCCCCATGCCGGGAATGCTGCCGACGCGCGACTGATCCGGCTCGCGCACCCACACCACCGTGCCCATGCCCGCGAGCAGCGGGCTGCCATCGGCCAGGCTGAAGTCGAAGCGCAGCAGCGACCCGACGGCCAACGGCTGCTTGGTTCGGATGAAGATGCCTCCCGCGCTTACGTCCGCGCCGTAGCGCGCGACAAATTCGTCGAGGCTCGCACTCTTGAACTTGATCCGGAGTGTGATCGCGTTGCCTTCAGGGCTTGACGGCTCGTCCATGGGGGGGTTCCCTAGTCGGGAATGGCTCAGAGGTTACGACGGCGGTGAGTTTCCTTCAATTACTGATTAGTTGCCCTCTCGTCCGGCGCAGCGTGCTGCCTTTGCTCGGCGTGGGGCTGCTTGCAGCGACTAGCTCGACAAGCGTCGCTGAGACTCTTCACGCCGTCCAGGGCATGGTTGCTTCCGATTCCCGCTTGGCCTCGCAAGCGGGCGTGAAAGTACTGGCCGTGGGCGGGAACGCGGCGGACGCAGCCTGTGCCACGGCCATGGCGCTTGGCGTTGTGAACCCATTCGCATCTGGCCTGGGCGGAGGCGGCTTTGCCCTCATCTATTCGGCCAAGACCGGCAAGGTCGAAGCGCTTGATTTTCGCGAAACTGCGCCTGCGGCTCTGCGCCTCGAACTCTACTTGCGGGAAGGCAAGATCGATCGAGCCCTGTCGGTTCGCGGGGGTCTGGCCGTGGGCGTGCCTGGCGAGCCGGCTGGGCTGGCCGAACTCCTGCGCCGGTGGGGCACGCGGCCCTTTTCTCGTTGCATCGAACCAGCCGAAGCCCTGGCACGCGGGTTCCCGGCGTCGGCTTGGCTGGTCGAGCATGTGGCAGGCGCGCTCACGCAAGATCCGTCCGAGGCTGCCAGTTTTCTTCCCCGCGTGCTTGCGCGCAAGCGCGGCAGCTTGGCTGATCTCCGCGCCGGCGATCTCGTCCGGCGGCCCGAGTTGGCCCAAACCCTCGGCCGTCTGCGCCGCGCGGGCGCCGCAGCCTTCTATCGAGGCGAAATCGCCAAATCCATCGTCACCGCCGTGCAGGGCGCGGGCGGCGTGCTCGACCGCAAGGATCTAGCCGGCTACGCCCCGCTTGAGCGCGCGCCGCTAGTCACGACATTCCGGGGCCGGCGCATCTTCGCCATGCCGCCGCCGTCAGCCGGCGGGGTGGTCACGTTCGAGGTGCTCGGGATCTTCAGCGAGCGCATGAAGACCTGGGACCCTGTCCCAGCCGGGCCGCAGGATCCGACCTTTCTGCACCTGCTGGTCGAGGCGCTCAAGCATGGCTTCGCCGACCGCAGCCGCCTTCTCGGCGATCCGGGGTTTGTCAGCCTGCCACTGTCGCACCTGCTCGATGCCTCCTACCATCGCGAGTTGCAGGTCCGCATTCTGCCCGACAGGACCCTGTCCCCCGAGCGCTACGGAACGGCCGAGCCGACCGCTGCAGCCCCGGCCCGCGACGCCGGAACCGCCCACATATCGGTGGTGGACAGCGAGGGGAACGCCGTCGCTCTGACCACCACCATAAACCTGGATTTCGGGGCGCACCTGGTGGCAGGTCGTACTGGGGTGCTGCTCAACGATGAAATGGACGATTTCTCGCTAGCGCCCGGCGTGCCCGACGCGTTCGGCCTGGTGGCAGGCGGCGGCAACCGGCTCGCGCCGGGCAAACGTCCGCTCTCCTCAATGTCGCCCACCATCGTTGTGGGCGATGACGGCGTGGAGATGGTGCTGGGCGCGGCTGGCGGCCCGATGATCATCTCAAGTACAATTCAGGTCCTGCTCGATGCGCTGCTCTTCGGCATGGAGGCAGAAGCCGCCCAGGCAGCGCCTCGCGTCCATCACCAGTGGAGCCCAGATGTCCTCCAGTACGAACCTGGGTTGCCCGCGGCCGTCGTCGGATCCCTGCGCGCAAAGGGTCATCACCTGGAAGCCCGGGACAAAATCGGCAAGGTCAACCTTGTGATCCGCAACGAGGCGGGCCTGCAGGCTGCGGGAGATCCCCGATCTGGCGGCGCACCGGCGGGATACTGAAAGATGCTATTCTCGCGAAGAACGATAATCCGGATGAAGAGGAGGAATCGCTATGTCGATCGAACTGTTTAGTCTCAAAGACAAGGTCGCGCTGGTCACCGGCGGAACCCACGGCATCGGCATGGCCATCGCCAAGGGCATGGCCAAGGCAGGGGCCAAGATCTGCGTGAACGACATCTTTGCCGACAAGCTGGAAGCGGCCAAGCAGGAATACAAGAAGAACGGCATTGACGCTTACACCCTCATCTTCGACGTCACCAAGGAAGAGGACGTGAACCGGGGCATCAGCCAGATCGAAGCGGAAGTCGGACCCATCGACATCCTGGTCAACAACGCGGGGATCATCAAACGCATCCCGATCCTCGACATGAAGGTCCAGGAATACAAGGACGTGATCGAGATCGACCTCGTCGCGCCCTTCATCATCTCCCGCCGGGTGGCCCCGTCGATGATCAAGCGCCGGGCGGGCAAGATCATCAACATGTGTTCGATGATGAGCGTCTACGGCCGCAACTCGGTGAGCGCCTATGCCTCGGCCAAGGGCGGCTTGAAACTACTCACCCAGAACATGTGCTGCGAATGGGCCAAGTACAACATCCAGGTCAACGGTATTGGGCCTGGGTACATCGCCACCGCCCAAACTGAAGCGATTCGCGTGAACGGTCATCCCTTCAACAATCTGGTGATGACGCGCACGCCGGCCGGCCGCTGGGGCGAGCCCGAGGATCTGGTTGGAGCGGCGCTGCTCCTCGCCTCCAAGGCCGGCGACTACATCAACGGCCAGGTGGTGTACGTGGACGGCGGGATCCTGGCCAATTTCGGCTACGTGGCAGGAGAAAACGACGTGAAGTAGATTCCTCCGGATCGCGTTGACTGCCCATGGCCTAGAGTTGTAGGGTGCCCTGAAGTCATGGCTACTATCCCCCTAACGCCCACGACTGGCGAGGCCAGCGCCAACCAGCAGGTCACCACCCTTCTTGGCCGAGGCAGCGAGTTCGAGGGGAAGTTGTCCTTCGAAGGCACCGTCCGGGTGGACGGTAAGCTGTCCGGTGAGGTCTTCACCGAAGACGTGCTGGTCGTCGGCGAAGGGGCAGAAGTCAACGCTGAGATATCGGTTGGCTCCATCGTGATTCAGGGCACCGTGCGCGGAAACATCGTGGCCAAGCGGGGCGTCGAGATTCACACCCCAGGCCGCGTGCGTGGCAACATCAACACCCCGTCGCTCTTCATCGAAAAGGGAGTCCTGTTCGACGGCCAATGCCAGATGGAGCCGGGTGGCTCTGCGCCCGAGCCGCCACCACATCGGCCCGCGGGCGGTAAGGCCAGCAAGGCGGGAGGCAGCGCCCCACCCGCTCCTTCAACCGGCTAGTGCCGGGGCCCGTGCCAGCCGTGACGATCATTCGCTGTCTCCTCCAAGTTGCCCCTACCCAAAGCGGCGTGCCGCAAGCCGCGGAACCGCAGCTCCTCGACCTCGACAGCACGGTGTTCGTCATGCTGGGGCTGTTCTTGCTGTTGGCCCTCATCTTGACCCAGTGGCTGTGGAAGCCATACCTGCGCGTGCGCGAGGAGCGCGTGCGCCGGGTCGAGGGCGCGCGCGCTGAGGCCGAGCGTCTGGAAGCCGACAGCGCCGGCCACCTGGCGCGCATCGAAGCCCAGTTGGCCGAGGCACGCAAGGTTGGCCATGCCGAGCGTGCTCAGGTGCGGGCGCAAGCGCTGGCGCGCGAGCAGCAGGTGGTAGCTGAGGCGCAAGCCGCCGCCCACAAGATGTTGGCCGAGGCGCGCACCAAGCTGGATGCGACCTTGGCTGCCGAGCGGGCCAGGCTGGCGGATAGTGCGGCCGCCCTGGGACGCGAGATCGCGGAAAAGGCTCTGGGCCGGAGGCTGGCGTCGTGAAGCGCGCATGGTTGCCCCTGGCGGCCCTGCTGGCTTTGGGGAGCGGCGTTGCTCGCGCTGACCACCCAACCCTCACCGAGCCCGTGTCCGGGTCGTTTGACCATGAGCCATCGCAGACGGGTTCTGCGCCCGCAGCGGGCGAGCCCGCTGCCGAGCACAGCACCGGCCACGGAGAACACGGCGAGCATGCTGGCGTCGATGCCAAGACCCTGGCGCTGCAGCTTCTCAATTTTGGCGTGCTGCTTTTTCTCCTCATCTGGTTCGGCGGCCGCGCGCTGAGCAAGGCTTTCCGCAGCCGGCACGAACAACTCAAGATCGAGATCGAATCCGCCGCGGGCCAGCGCGCGCTGGCCGAGCAGCGGTTCCGGGAGCAGGACGCTCGCCTGGCCAACCTGGAGCAGGAGTTGGCCGCCCTGCGCGCAGCCGTTCACGAGGAAGGGGAACGCGAGCGAGCGCGCCTGCTGGCCGGAGCCGAGGAGAAGGCCAAGCGCATTCAGGACGAGACGCATTTCCAGCTCGACCAGCAGGTCAAGGAGGCCGAGCTGCGCCTGCGCGCCGAGGTGGCCAGCACCGCGGTCAAGTTGGCCGACGAGCTGCTCAAGCGGTCGGTGAGTCCGGAGGACGAACGCCGTCTGGCGCAGGACTTTGCCGCCGGTGCGGGAGCGCCAACAGAAGTGGTGCGCTGATGGCAGCCCTGGCTGGATCGATTGCCCGCCGCTACGCGCGCGCCATCTTCGCCATCGGCGTTGACAAGCGCGATTTCGAGGCCCTGGGAAGCGAATTGGAAGCAATCGCGGCCTTGTGGAACCAAGCGACAGACATCCGCCAATCGCTGTCCAATCCCATTTTCAAGCTGTCGCAAAAGCGCGCCATTTTGCAAGGGCTGCTCCCCCAAGTGGCGCCCACGCGCGAGGTGCAAAGCCTCGCGCTGCTCCTGCTGGAACGCGGCCGCATCGCGGCCTTGCCTGCCATCGCGCGCGCCTACCAGGAGATGTGCGACGACAAGTTGGGACGTGCGCGCGCCACGGTGAAGTCGGCGCGACCGCTCGACGTGGCCACGCAAACCGAAATCCGACGCGCCCTTGAGCGGCGCACCGGTCGCAGCGTGATCATGACAACCGAGGTGGACCCCACTCTGCTGGGCGGTATCGTCGCACAGGTGTCTGGCCTGGTATTGGACGGCAGCCTGCGCGCCCGCCTGGATGCCCTACGAAGCAAGATTCTCAACTGACCTCTAGCCGCAAGGAAAGACCATGCAGATTCGCGCAGAAGAAATCAGCCAGGTCATTCGCAAAGAGATCGAGGGCTTCGACCAGAAGGTTGCCATCAGTGAAACCGGCACCGTGTTGGAAGCGGGCGACGGCATCGCTCGCGTCTATGGCTTGGAAAACGCCATGGCCGGCGAGCTGCTGGATTTTGGCAAGAACGTGGTCGGCCTGGTCTTGAACCTGGAAGAGGACAACGTCGGGGTGGTCCTCCTCGGAGACTTCGAAACCGTGCGCGAGGGCGACACAGTCAAGCGCACCGGTAAGATTGCGCAAGTGCCGGTGGGCAACGCTCTGGTCGGGCGCGTGGTCAACGCCCTGGGCATTCCCATCGACGGCAAGGGCCCCATCGAGTCCAGGGACTTCCGCAAGATCGAAATCAAGGCCCCGGGGATCATTTCGCGCAAGGGGGTGCATGAGCCGGTGCAGACTGGCATCAAGGCCATCGATTCGATGATTCCCATTGGCCGCGGCCAGCGCGANNGAAGCAGTCCACCGTGGCCACCGTGGTCGACAAGCTGCGCGAGCACGGCGCCATGGAGTTCACCACCGTGGTGTCGGCGACCGCGTCCGAGTCGGCACCGCTGCAGTTCATGGCGCCCTACACCGGCGTCACCATGGGCGAGTACTTCCGCGACAGCGGCCGCCACGCGCTCATGATCTACGACGACTTGTCCAAGCAGGCGGTGGCCTACCGCCAGCTCTCGCTGCTGCTGCGCCGCCCGCCGGGACGCGAAGC
>PMKP01000284.1:9305-9432 GCA_003157775.1 Myxococcales bacterium
CCGACGGCCAGATCTTCCTGGAAAACGACCTGTTCTACTCGGGGCAAAGGCCCGCGGTGAACGTGGGTCTGTCAGTCAGCCGCGTCGGCGGCGCGGCCCAGATTGCCGCCATGAAGAAGGTGGCCGG
>PMKP01000222.1 GCA_003157775.1 Myxococcales bacterium
AGAATATTTCGCGCACAACAAGGACGCGACGATGATCAAGTAACTACGGCTCGTCGGAGATTGCGCGCCGTCTCGAGGGCCGGCCCGCGGATCGCGCGTGGCGTGATGAGACAAGTCCTCAGTTGCACATCGACAAAGCTCCGATTGCGCTGTCCCCTAGCAACCGGCCGACAANNCGGGCCGGATCGTCGGCCGTCGTCGCCTCTGAGGTTTGAGACAACGCTTCAATAGGTTTCTTGCGCCGCCAAGCGCAGCCTCCTACAAATAGAGGGGCGCCATGCACACCCTCGCAGATGAGGTGGTCGAGTTCACCATGACCCTGGTGCGGGCGTTGCATCGGATCGCGCAGTTCGATCCGGCCAAGCCCAACTTCCCGCGGGTGCGCCAGCGCCTCTTCAAAGAGCTGACCCGCCTGCATCGGACGCAGCCCGAGATCGCGTATGTGATCGGGCCGCCCTCGGTCGCGGGCGGCCCGCCTGAAGTCCATGTGGACGGCACCGGACCGGCGCGCACCGAGCTGCGCCGTCTGGTGGGGCCATCCATCGGCGGCGCCTTCGTGTTGCAGTTGCTGGAGTTCATGCAGCGGCGCTCCCTGGTGATCCTCGCCCTGTCGCGCGGGCTGGCCGACAGCGAGTGGAACACGTTTCTTGAAGTCATAGCCGCGCCGCCGGTCGAGACCGACCCCGCCCGCGAAGGCGCGCGTCTGGCCAAGGCGCTGCTCGACAAGAAGGTTTCCCACGTGGCCCTGGTCCGCGAGATCGACCTGCCGGCGCAGGACCCGCAAGTCGCCTGGACGGTGCGCACTGCCTTCGGCCGGCTGGGAAGAGACGTGCGCGCGCTGCTGGCCCTGGGCGAGGCCAAGCCGACCACGCTGGTCGAGCACGGCGAGCGCCTGGTCACCGGCATGGCCTACTCGTTCTTCCGCAAGTTCGATGTCTTGCGCGCCATGCTGTGGGCCGCACCTGCCCTTGACAAGCTACTGGACGCCCTGCCCGGCCTGGCGGCGTTTCGCACGCGCGACATCTTCGCGCATGGCTTGCCCACCTTGCCTCTGGTGGGCACGACCAAGCTGATTCTGCGCGACGCGGGCGAGGCCTCGCAGGTTCCTGGCGAGCCGGCCATGACCGTGCTGCGCGCGATCGTCGAGCGCTTGCTGAAAGAGCCACCGGCGCGCAAGACCGACGAGCTGCTGCGCGAGATGTGCCGGCGCGAGGTGGTGCCTATCACGCGACTGCCACCCGAACTGCAGGAATGGGTACTGGCCGAAACCTGGGTGGACGCCCTGCAGAGGCGGCCTTCCACCGAGCCTCCGGCTGGCAGCGCCAACATCGATCCAGTTCGACTGCTGCAAAAGGCGATGCGCTACGCCCTTTCCATTCATCGTTTTGTCGAGGCCAACGCCATCCTCATGCGCCTGCGCACTGCCGATGCCAAGGCCATCCCCGGGGTATTCGACGAGCCCACCATGGAAGCCATGCTGGGCGGCTTCCCCGACGATCCCAACGGGCGGCACGGCATCGTCGCATTGCTCGCGGAAGGCGAAGACATGGCCGCCGACTCGATCGCTGCGGTGGTCGCGCAAGGCGAACCCAAGCTACGCGAGGCCGGGGCGTGGGTCCTGACCGAGATGAAGGCACGCGGCGTGGCGGCGGCTTTGCGCGCGCTCGATGCGGGGGTGGAAAAGGAAGAAGCAGCCTACCTGCTCCTCGCCTGCGTGGAAGATGGCGCCGGGCCCGAGGCTGCGCCCGTGTTCATCAAGCAGCTCAAGCACCCGTCGCCCAAAGTGCGGCGCTATGCTCTGACCGCCTTGGCCGAGGCCAACCCTGCCGTGGCCGAGAGCCACGTCGCCGAGGCCCTGTCGGATCCCGACGAGAGCGTGCGCATCCGGGCCTTGCTCCTTTGCGCCAACACCGGCCTGGGCAGCGCAAAGATCGTCCCGCAGGCCATTCGACTCATCTCGCACGACGCCCGCGGGGCCTCGCCTCCGGTGGTACGCGCGGCCATCGAAGTGGTAGTGAGCCAACGGCAAAACAATGCACTTGCCGGCGTCGACGCCGACGATGCGCTCTGTCGGCTGGTTAGGCCCATTGGTCTGCTCGGTCGTCTGCTCGGCCGCCGTACCCCGCCGGCCGACGTGTTGGTCACCGCCATCTCGGCGCTCGGGCGACTGGGATCGGCCAAGGCCAAGAAGGTCCTGCGCCAGCTCAGCAAGAGCCCAGATCCGGACGTGGTGCATGCCGCCGAGGATGCGCTGGCGGGTCGTTCGAGCAAGACCATGGCGCTGTCGTCTGTGTTCGCCAGCGAGGTCCGCTCGGCGAAGAAGATGTAGTTGGCTTGACGGTCGCGTCGAGCCGGTGTTTGCTTGGCAGCAAGCCAATGCGCCAAATCTCAGCCATCTTGTGTTGCTGCATGATTCTTGCCGTGGCGGGAGCCGCGGTTGCCGGCGACGTGCGCACGGAGGCAGCCGACCGGTTCGACCACGGGCTGCGCCTGTTCAACGAGGGTGACAACCCGGGCGCCCTGCTGGAATTCAAGCGCGCCTACGAGCTGTCGGGCGAGCGTTCCATCCTGATCAACGTCGGCCTAGTGTACGCCGAGATGGGACGCCCGGTGGACGCGGTGGAGGCGCTCGACAAAGCCCTGGCCCAGCCGGCCGGGATCCCCGACGCCCAGGTTGAACGAGGCCGGCACGTGCGCGACGAGCAGAGCGCCCGCATCGGCCGCTTGCTGGTCACCACCAACGTTCCGGCCCAGATCGAGATCGACAATCTGGTAGTGGGCCGCACGCCCATGACCGCACCCATCCCGGTAGCCAGTGGGATTCGGCTGCTGGCCGTGGTGGCGCCCGGCCAGGTTCCGGTCCATCAGGAGGTGGCCATCTCGGGCGGGCAGCAGGCCGAAGTCGCGGTCGAGCTTATGCCCTTGCAGGGCGCCTTGGCCCACCTGGTGGTGCATTCCGCTTTGCCCGGCGCGGATGTGTTGGTCGACGGAAAACTGGTCGGTCGCACGCCCTTGCCCGCGTCGGTGTCGCTGCCGCCTGGACACCACGACGTCACTTTGCGCCGGCCTGGCTACCGCGCAATCCCGGCCGATATCACCCTGGCGGACGGATCCACCGGCGAGGTCACCCTCGAGGCAGCGGAAAACCCAGACGACTCGGCCCTGGTCAGCGGACAGATCGAGCTCGACATCAACCAGGCGGACGCCAACGTCACGGTTGACGGTGTTCCTCGATTCCGCACCGACCTGAGCCTGCCGGCCGGCCCGCACCGGCTCAGCGTCACTCGCGCCGGCTTCTTGCCCTTCGAACGCGAGCTGACCGTGGACAAGGGCCTGTCCAAGACCGTGCGCATTTCGCTGCAGCCCAAGGAAGAGCTGCGCAACGCCCAGGCCCGGCGACGCCGCAACGCCTGGATCACGATCGGCGCTGGCGTCGTAGTGGCGGGCGTGGCCACGTATCTGATCCTGCAGGCGCACAGCGATCAAAACGCAGCCGATGCGACGTACAACGAACTATACCCGCAGATACATCAGGTGAGTGGTTCATGCTACAACGTGGCCCCGACCGACCCCGCCTATGCGGGCTGCCAAGACAAGATCAACCGATGGCAGAAGATGCAGGACGATGCCAATCTCAAGAAGTGGATCGGCTGGGGCACGGCCGGGCTGGGAGCGGCCGTGCTGGTGACCGGCGTGATCCTGCGCATCGTCGCCAACAACACGGACAACGTCACCGTAGCCGCTGGCCCGCACCTTCAGCCTTTTGCCTGGGCCCAGCCCCAAGGCGGCGGCTTCGGCGTCCTCGGTCGTTTCTGAGCGCCGGGGCGACCACAGGTCGCCCGTGCGCGATGTGGCCTCCTCGTGTAGCCTAGCCCTCGGCCAGCGTGATCTTCTTCTTGCCGACCTCGGCCACGATCTTCACATGCCCACCGATAGCGCGAACGTAGCGGGCCAGAGTCGAAAGCCGGAGGTCACTCCGCCGCTCCAAGCGAGACAGTTCGGACTGGCTCATCTCGATCAGCGGCGCCATCTGCGCTTGGGTCATCTGGGCAGCTTCGCGCAAGGCTCGCAGATCCAGCGCCAGCACGTCGCGCTCTGCCGCCGCCTCGACCTCAGCGATCTGCGCAGCACCCAGGCGTTTTCGCTTCACGTCTTCCCAGCGATGGATCATGGCGTTCGTCTCCAGTTTGGTTCCTAATTGTGAATCGTGGTGTAGAATTCTGCCGCCTTGGCACACCCAGGGTCCAAGCGGCGTGCTCGCGACCAAGGAGAGTATGTCTAATAAGTCCTATATCGTCAAGTGTCTTATTGACTTGAGTGAATAGACACACCTTGCTGCCAAGGTAGCCTGCGATGGGCGAGATCATCACTACCGACGAGTTCAGCGATTGGTTCTGCGGGCTCGGTGACGACCAGGCCAAGGCCATCGTCCACGTCGTCGAAATCTTGCGTCTCAAAGGGACCACCCTGGGGCACCCATACAGCTCAGCCATCAAGGGCTCGCGCTACCCGTTTCGAGAGTTGCGGTCGCAGAGATACGCCTCCGCGCTGCGAGTCATCTACGCCTACAGCCCAGAACAGAATGCGGTATTGCTGATCGCCGGCGACAAGGCAGGCAATCCACGCTTCTACCAAGAGATCATTCCGAAGGCGGAAAGGATCTGGAAGCAGTACCTCAAAGAGCGCACCGAGGAGCTGAGGCGGTCGAGGATAGCGGAACCACCCCGACGACGGTGAGCCACCGCAGCCTCTCGCACCTCCGGCGGCCGATATCCCAGCGATCTGCGCGGCGCAGCGTCCTATCTGGTGACGGGAACGCGGGTGTTCCTCGGCGCCGGGGCGACCACAGGTCGCCCCGATGCCCGTATCTTGCAGAAGCCTATGGCGTGCAGCCGGAGGCCGCCATTTGCGTCGAATGGTCGGCGGCACTGTAGAGCGACACGCCAAAGCTGCCCGCGAAATTCGTGACGTTGATGAGATCCCCGGAAGCATGACTGTGGGAGATGACGGTACTCGGGCCCTCGTGTGTGGAACCGTTGGCTTCCACGTAGGCAAAGGCCACGCTGTCATCGAAGAGTAGCGCCAGGCCAACGCCGCCCACGCCGCCCACGTCGTCGTTGATGGCACGCCCGTACTCGGCGGTCTTGGTGCCGGTGAAGTGAAAGCCGGGCAAGACGCCGGCATCTGCACTCGTGGCGGCCGCAACGTTGCCGCTTGAATCGACCGGGACCAGGGTTTCGGCCACTCCGGACTGATCGTAGAAGGTCACAAAACCGGCCGAAGTTCCTGCAACAGTCAGCCACTTGGCCCCTGCAGGTGTCTGCTGAAGCGTAATTGTTGAACCCACTTGGTTACCTAGCTTGTCCATCACCGTGAGTTTTGGATAGCCATAGAGATAAGTCTGGTACCCCACGCCAGACAGAATTCCTGAAGCGCCTACGTCGTTGTTGACGTTATCTTGCACTCTGTTGTCGGTGCGGTCGGTCGGTACTTCATCCGTGTCCCCTCCCGCTGAGCGACCGTCGGGAAGGAACTTTCGCATTCTCACCAGTTTTCCGGCCCCAGTCTCGTATTGCCAGGAGCACACGAAAGCCTTGCTCGCGACTGACCAGATACAATCAGGCTGGTTCCCGAGCAGTGCAACTTCAACCTGAACGATCTGCTTCACCTGCAGCCCTCCCACCCCCGCGTCCGTGGTAGAGCGGCTGAGGAAGGCGGCGCTAGTCCCCGTGGCAATCGGGTTTTGGGCGTTGGCGATGTAGTAGACTACGATTATCTCGCCAGTGGGAGCGATGGCTGCGGTCTCAAGCCAGATCAACTGACCGCCAACATAGTCACCCGCCTTGAAGAACGGTGTTGCTGGACCTTTGCTCTTGCCATTCGCGGGATCGAACGCTTGGACGTACACATAATAGACCTGGGGTGGACTGGCGGCGTCTGCAGTGGCGCCTGCCGGTGCCACGGGATCCGGGCCGAGATACCCATCGAAAATGAGCATTTCGTCAGCCGTGCGCACGCCCAAGCCGGATTGAAAATTGGAGTTGGTTTCACCTTGGGCGACGTTACCGAACTGGGTTTGCGGGCTGGGGCAGGAATTCCCGGTTTGGCCGCCACTTCCCGTGGTTCCGCCCGTACCAGTCACACCGCCGGCCCTGTCTGTCGGGCCGCCGTCGGCGGTCGAGCCCCCACTGCCGCCGCTGCCCGTGGCAGGGGCATCGACGCCGGTGCCGGGCGCGTCGACGCCAAGGCTCGCATCCCCGCCCACCGAAGTCCCTGCATCGCCCACGCCCGCAGATCCCCCACCCGTGCCTCCAGTGGCGCCCGCAGCTCCCACATCAGGACCACCAGTGCCGCCGCTGGCGCCCGCAGCTCCCACATCAGAGCCGGCCGCGCCGTCGCCCGCGCCAGCCGAGCCATCGTTGCCCGAGGCGAGTTCCGTGTTGTCCACGCACACTGTCCCCGTGCAGGTCTGGTCGGTCCGGCAGCCGCTGCCGATGGTGCACGCGGTTCGGCAGGTGTTGTCGACGTTGCGGCACACCAGCGGCGACGTGCAAGTCGCGCCCGTGCCACAGGCAGATTCCGCCGGCGCCTGACAGACAGACACGCCGTCCACGGTCACGCAGTGCCCGCCGCTGTCACAGTCCACAGATGTCACGCACTGCTTGCGACAGCTCCCGAGCTTGCACGCCAGCGGTGAGGTGCAATCGCTGTTCAGGCTACACGAGCCGCCCAGCGCGAGGTTCTTCTCGCTGCTACAGGAAGCCGCCGCGATAGCGACCAAACAGATGCTGATGAAAAAGCTGGATCGGTTCATGTTGCCCTCCCTTGACTGACTTGGTGGCCGAGTGTGCCACAGAATGAGATCGTGAGCGCGTCAATTCTTTCCAGCCGGGTACTGTGCAAACATCGTTCCGACCTGCGGCCCGCGAAATACCACAGCCGGCGTGCAAATTCTGGACTGTCCGGACACAGGAACCGTGTGTCCGCGGACACGGGCGGCCCTGTCCGGACATGTCCGCGACCGCCATCTCGCTCGTACTTGCGCCCCTCTTCCCCCGGCCCGCTGCTTGCAGTCCGCTGGGTCCATGTGCAACCGGCCCCGCCCAAGCCGGACTCTCGCCTGGCTCGGCTATACCCGCCGTTGTCCTTCCGGCCTGCCTGGTGCATTCTGGGCCTTCGTGAAGAGCAGCGTGAAAACCACGGTGCCTGGGCCATCAAGCCGTGCGGCCGGATCCGGTCCGCTCGCGCCGGCGGTGCGCTGGCTCTATCCCGTGCTCGACGGCCGTGTGTCGCCCATTCCGCGCGGCACCATCACCGTCGGCCGCGACGAAGCCTGTGACATCCGGGTCGAGGGCGAGCAGGCCTCGCGCCGCCACGCCGAGATCGTGCGCGAGGGCGCGGTCTTCATGATTCGCGACCTCTGCAGCCGCAATGGCCTGCACGTCAACGGTGTGCGCGTGCCGCAAGCGCCGCTGCGGCCAGGCACGCTGCTGCGGGTGGGCGAGTGGATCGGGCTGGTCATCATGCTGGAAGCCGAGGCCGACCTGCCGGACCCGTTCTGCCGCGAAATTCTGCCCGGCTATTGGGCCGGCCCGGTGCTGGCGCCGTGCCTTGCGCCCCTGCAACGGGCAGCCGCCGCGGATCTGCCGGTCATTGTCCAGGGCGAAACCGGCACCGGCAAGGAAGGCGTGGCGCAGGCGGCGCATTTATGGAGCAGCCGGCGCGGGCCCTTGCTGGCGCTCAATTGCGCGGCCTTGCCCGAGCAACTGGCCGAGGGCGAGCTGTTCGGCTATCGCAAGGGCGCGTTCACCGGTGCGGATCGCGCCAGTCCCGGCCACCTGCGTAGCGCGGACGGCGGCACCCTGTTTCTCGATGAAGCGACTGAACTGCCGCTCGGCCTGCAGGCCAAGCTGCTGCGCGCGCTTGAGCAGCGCGAGGTGATTCCGCTGGGCGAGTCGAACCCAGTGAAGATCGATGTACACCTGGTGGCCGCGACCCAAGCGCGCCTGTCAGAGGCCGTGGCCGCCGGGCGTTTTCGCGCCGACCTCTACGCCCGGCTGGACGGCCTGACCATCGAATTGCCGCCGCTGCGCCAGCGCATCGAGGAACTGCCTTTTCTGTTCATGCGCTTTCTCTCCAACCAGGCGCAGGGCCGGCCTATGCCTGTGGTGGATGCGGCCCTGGTCGAGTCCCTGTGCCTGTACGACTGGCCCTTTAACCTGCGCGAGCTGGATCGCGTGGCCCGCCAGCTTTGGGCGCTCCACAGTCACGAGTCCACCCTGCTGGCCGCGCATTTGCCGCCGCGCTTTGCCCGCCCGGCACCGACCATGACCGCGCCGGTCTCGCTTGAACCTGGCCCCGATGTTGCTGAACCAAACATGGCAACGACACTCGCGGCCCTGCGCGCAGCCCACGGCAACGTGAAGCAAGCGGCGCAGTCCCTGGGTATCAGCCGCCAGCGCCTGTACCGCATGTTGGACGAAGCCCAGGACATCGATTTAACGGAATTGCGCCACGATGGCGAAACTCCTTCCCACTAGGCTGTGGGGCAGGGCTGACGTTTCACGGCTGCGCGGCCCGCAACCGGCGCCACAGAGCGCGTACCTGTTCAACCTCGCGGTCGCGCACCGGATCGGGTCTGAGCAGGACGGAGCCGGCCAGGTCTCGCAGTTCCAGCGCCTGAGACAGCGAAGCGGCTGGGCTGAGAACCGGCTGGCGGCGCGTCAGTTCCCGCTCCTGCACGGCCGCAGCCTGCCAGCCCCGAACGCGGCGAAGCACGGCGGCTCGTTCCCTGCATGCTGATCTCACAGAAGCAGTCTACCGCCTCGGGAAGGGAAAGGGCAAACTGCCAGCCCAACCCGAGGGCAGTGCTGTCGCCACGCTTCGCTCGGCCGCTCAAGTATCACTCTCCTAGTGATTTGCGGCCCCAGGACTACGCGGTCCGGGCCAACGAGGCCGGGACGACTTCGAACGCTCCCAAGGCCAGTGCGGCGGCGTGCAATTGGCGGTCATACGTGACCAGGGCGCGGGTGTCAGCAAGAGCGGCCACGGCCAAGTGCAAGCTGTCCGCCGCGCGCAGGGGTACGTGACGGCCAAGGGTCAAGAGCAGGCGCTCTGCCTCGCGGTGGGTGGCTGGGGTCAGATCGAGCAGCCGGTACTCGCCGGCCCGCACATCGCGGAGAAGCTGGTTATAAATACGCCGACCGGCGGCAGCGTCGACCTGCCCTTCACGCACGTGGCGCGCGAGCGCCGAGGTCAGCTCGGTCAGCGCCAGCTCCGCAATCAGGAGGTCGCGCCGGCCGGTCAAAGCCGCGTCGAGATCATCGCTGTCTGGCTCCTGGACATAGATCTTGGCCAGCGCGCTGGTGTCTAGGTAGAGCGGACTAGCTTCGATCCGCACGGTCTTCCGCTATCACGATCGATAGAGGCGCCCCTGCCTGGCCGACGGCTGCTCGGAAACGCCGGTGGCTGCGGAAGGCGCTGGGGGCTTCGTCGCGCAAGGGCACCAGCCGCGCCACGGGCCGGCCGTGCTCGGTCAGCACGATCTCGCGGCCCTTGCGCACCTCTGCCACCAGCCCGGACAGCCCCTGCCGTGCTTCGCGAATGCCCGCAGTCTTCATGACCATGTAATTGTGCTACAGGTAGCACAATTGGGCAAGGCGTCCTTGGGCGGCACTGGTTCGCTCTTGTCATGGCCACGACTTTCTGCGCCTTTCGCGAGTTCGCGAGTCCGCGTGGACGCGCGCCCTTGGGCACAGCATAATCGGCCCAGCCATGCCCGACGAAACCAGGTCCTACGACCGCGGTCGTCCGCTTGAGGCGGCTGGCGGATCTCTGGGCCGGGCCGAGACGGATTTGGTTCCGCCAGCGCTGGCGCCGACTGCAACGGCGCCGCAGGTGCCTGTGGCGCAGCCCATACCGGTGGAGCTGGCGACGGGCACTGCCGTGGGCGAGTACCGGGTGCTGCGCAAGTTGGGCCAGGGTGGCATGGGCGCGGTGTACGCGGGCGAGCAGCCGACCATCGGCAAGCGGGTGGCGATCAAGGTGCTGGCCCCCCACTGCGCCAGCGAGCCCGATCTGGTCCGGCGCTTCGTCGAGGAAGCGCGCGCGGCCAACCGCATCCAGCACCCCCACATCATCGACATCTTCTCCTTTGGCCAGCTTCCCGACGGACGCCACTACTTCGTCATGGAGTTTCTCGAGGGCCAAAGCATGGCCGAGGCCATCGACAAGCAGTCGCTCCAGCCGGGCGAGCTGCGGCGCCTTCTCAGCCAGATCTGCGGCGCGCTCGAGGCCTCGCACCAGGCCGGCATCGTGCACCGCGATCTCAAGCCCGAGAACATTTGGATTGCCCGACCGCCGCATAGCGAGTCCTACGTCAAGCTGCTCGACTTCGGCATCGCCAAGCTGCTCGATCCCGCGCGCACCAATGTGACCCAGACCGGGGCCATGCTGGGCACGCCGCAGTTCATGTCGCCCGAGCAGTGCCTGGGCCGCCTGGTGGACGCGCGCACGGACATCTACGCGCTGGGCGTGATCCTGTATCGCATCTTCAGCGGGCAGTATCCTTTCACCGGCACGGTCATCACCGAGCTGGTCTATCAGCATGTGGCTGATGCCCCGGCGCCGCCCTCGCGCCACCGCGATATGCCGCCCGATCTGGAGCGCATCATCCTCGACTGCCTGGCCAAGGATCCGGCGGCCCGGCCGCAAAGTGCGCGCCTGCTTGGCGAACGGCTGGAGGCCGCGCTCGACACGCGGTCGGAAGCCAGCGCGGGCGCAGCGGTTCGAGGCTCGGCCTTGCTGTCTGCCACGGTACCTGCGGTCGCGCATTCCTCGCCGCCCATGCAAGAGCAGCCCCTTGCCATGGGCTCTGCCCGACGGAGAAGCAAGTCCCGCTGGCTGCTGGGACTGGGCGCGGTGGTGCTGGTGACCGGCGCTGTGTTCGCGCTGCGTAGCGGACCCGGGCGCGAGAGCGCGCCAACCCCGTCGCTCAAGACCGAGCCCGCGCCGCCGAGCAAAGCCGCCCCGCCCGCGCCGCAGTCCTTCGCGCGCCTGCGCGTGACCGTGGAGAACGGCCCCAACAATCGCATGTTGCTCGACGGGAAAGAGATCGCTCGTGGACAGAGCACGGTGGAGCTGGCGGATCTGGAAGCCGGCAAGCCGCGCCGCCTGGTGGTGGAGGCGCCTTCGCGCAAGCCCTTCGTGCACGAGTTCACGCTGTCGCCGGGTGGCACCCTGGAGATTCCGGTGGCGTTGCAGCCCGAGGAGCGCGAGCCGGCGCGTAGATCAAAAGCGCGCGCGCAGGCCGCCCAAGCAGCCCCGCCCGCCGAGCTGCCTGCTGCTGCACCCAAGGAAGTCCCACCCGTGCCCGCCAAGGCCGAGGAGCCCATCCACGCCCCGCCCGCTTTGCGCCCAACCCGCGCCCAGGAGCGAGGCCTGCTCGATTCCAATCCCCTGCGAAAAGCCCCGGAGTAGGCGACGTAGTCACGTTCGAACGCCGCCGAGTGCGGACGGTTCACTATTGTTTGACCAGCAGCTCGGTAGCACGTGCCGGACTCCGCTCGGCGCCCAGGGTCTTGGTCCCGGCCAGCAGGATCATTTGCGCGACTGTCACAGTGATGAAGCAACAGAGAAAGTAGTAGGTCGGGAAGGTCTGGTGCCAGCCGCGGAACATGACCCAGGAGGCGGCCAGCGGGTTCCATCCGCTGAAGAGCACATACCCCATGATGCCGGTGAAAAACATGAACGCCACCCCCAGGGCGTGCTGCGGCCGCTCCAGTTGCGGAGCAAAGAAGAGCAAGGGCACGCAGAGCACGAGGTAGTAGTAGTAGGACGCCAGGGCAAGCAAGAACACGAACACGAAGCCGTAGGCTAGGGCCTCGTGATCTTCCAACCCGCGGATGAAGGTCAAGGCGGGCAAGACCAAAAGCAGTGCCACGATGGTGCCGGGCACGCCCAGGAACAGGACTGGGTGCTGCGCGGCCGCGTTGGCAACCGTCCGCATGGGAACGCCGTGCAGGAAGCTCGCCTCGGCGATGGTGCGATAGCCGAGATCCCAGTCGCTGCCGCCCGAGTAGTGCGCGGCAATCTTGAGGTTCCAGTCATGCCAGATCCCGGTCGTGCCGAAGTACGCACAGGACCCCAGGACCACCAGGATCACGGTTGCGGCGCAGGCGACGAGCAGCCCGACGAGCTGTCGATCGACGCGGCGGTCTCGAACAAGCCGCCACAGGAAGAGCACGGTCGGTCCGACCAGCAGAAAGGCCGGGAAAATGCGGGACAGAACTGCCCAGCCGAGCAGCACACCGGCAATCTTGTAGTAGCGCTGCTTGACCAAGCACACCGCCAGCACGCAGGCCATGGCGAAATCGGTACGCAGCAGCGCGCCCTTGAGATGGCCCCATGACAACAAGTAGTGAGTGCCGATGAAGATCACCATGAGGAACGCCGTGCGAAGGCCAAAGGCCCACGCCACGGCAATCGTGGCCGCAAGCAACAGCAGAGGATCCAACGCCAGCATGAGCCACCGGCTGAAGGGGTTCCGCACAGAAAGATGGCGGCTGAAGAGGCCACCCACCACGAACGACCAGGCCGGCGTGCCGTTGTAGCCATGGTCGGCCAGAACCAGGCTCCAGCGATGCGCGGGGAGCTGCATCTTGAACCAGGTGATATCTGCGACGAACTCGCGCCAGCGTGGATCGCTGAATCTGCCGCGATAGCGTGCGCTTTCGGCCTCCACTTTCCCGACATCGCAGAGTTCCGCGGTGCCAAGGTCGCGCATCACGTTGCGCGGGTTGTGGTAGCGCAGACCGCCTTCCTGATCGGCGACCAGCGTGGCACCGTAGAGGTTGGTGTAGCCCAGCTCGCGGGCGTACTTGGTTCCAACGTAGTAGTGGTAGAAGTCCCACTCGTTCAGGTACGTGCCGTAGCGAAACACGCCGAAGTCGAGGTAGGTGGCCACCGCCAGCACGGCTCCAACGCCCAGCACGCCGAGCAGCAAGCGCCGCCCGAGCCGCCGGCCTGCGGCCGACAGTCGGCGGGCCACCCAGGGGCGTTCGAGCGCGACAAAGCCCGCCACCACTAGGATCGCGACCACCGCCAGCACGCGCGCCAGCGCCCAACCGTGGGTCGGTGCCCATGAATCGGGAAGCTCGGTCGGTCTCCAGGATGTAAGCTGATTCAACTCATCGCTCCGGCGCTTTGTCTTTCAAACGCGCTTCCCAAGCATCGCGCATCCAGCTGGGTGTGGGCCAGCCTTTCTTGCGCCATAGCTCGCGACCGCCTGTAGACTACTCCCTCCCAAGGAGATCCTGCGTGCTTTCACCCAAGCTTCTCAGACAACTGGCCGAGCAGCATGGCACCCCACTTTTCGTGGTCGACCATCGCGAAATTCGACGCAACTACGCCACCTTCAAGAAGCACCTGCCGCGCGTGCAAGCCTACTACGCGGTCAAGGCCAACCCCGACCCTGGGATCGTGCGTACCCTGTTCAAGGCGGGCGCCAGCTTCGACGTGGCATCCATGTCCGAGTTCATGATCGCGCACGAGAACATCCAGTCGCTGCCTGCTAAGAAGCGACAGGATTGGATCTGGGACAGGATCATCTATGCCAATCCAGTCAAGGACAACCGCACCTTGGCCGAACTGGATCGCTACAAGCCTCTGGTCACCTACGACTGCCTGGCCGAGGTGGGCAAGGTCAAGCGCCACGCCCCGCACGCGGGTCTCATCCTGCGCATCAACGTGCCCAACACCGGCTCGGTGGTGGAGCTGTCGTCCAAGTTCGGCGCTTCGCCGGGCGAGGCGGTGGATCTGATTGAAGCCGCCTTCAACGCCGGGTTGGTGGTGGAGGGCCTGTCCTTTCACGTGGGCAGTCAGTGCACCAATTTCCAGAACTATGTACAGGCCCTCGGCATCGCCGATAGCATCTTCAAGGAGGCATGGGATCGCGGCTACCAAAAGGTCAAGATCCTGGACATCGGCGGCGGGTTTCCAGCCCCCTATGACCAGCATGTGCGGCCCTTTGCCGAGCTGGCCAGAACGCTCAACGCGGAATTCGAGCGACTGTTTCCGCCCGACATGGAAATCCTGGCCGAGCCGGGGCGTTTCCTGGTCGCCACCGCGGCCACCTTGGTGGTCGAGATCATCGGCAAGGCCGTGCGCAGCGGCAAGCAGTGCTACACCATCAACGACGGCGTGTACGGCACCTACTCGGGCGTGCTCTTCGACCATTGCCAGTACCACTTCAAGGCGTTCAAGAGCGGGCCCGGCCAGATCTCGGCGGTGTTCGGGCCTACCTGTGATGCGCTCGATGTGGTATCCGTGGCCGAGGAGTTGCCGATCAACTTGGACCTCGGCGATTTGCTCAGGAGCGAGAACATCGGTGCGTACACCACGGCCAGCGCCACCAATTTCAACGGCATGCTCCAGCCCAAGGTGGTGGCAGTGGGGGACGGACCTCGACGGCTGAGCTACCGGTGAGGTTGTGGTCGCAAGACCGCGGCGTCGGGGATCATCCCTTGGATAGTCGGTGCTCTGGGTCGGAGCACGCCGCCCCGGAGCAAGAGCGCCCCGGCGGCCAGCAGCGCCAGCGTGGCCAGCGCGAGCATGATCCACAGGTTTGCTCGCGAGCGCCGGATGGCGGCCACGCCGCCTCGGATAGGCGGCTTGAACGACAACCCTGGCAAAGGCGGGCTGATGGTCTTCGACGCGCTCGCCAGGGGAGGCGTCGCGGGGCCAGGCAGATCCGCTTTGCTGACGCCACCAGGGAAGGCGGCTGAGCCCGCGGCGGGCGATCCGGCGGCGGAGGTAGCCGGGGCGGCCAGTTTGCGCGCGGCGGGTTTCTGCTCCGCTGCCACGTCCCCGCTGGCTGCGGCCGGCCGGGCTGTGCGTGGTCGCGAGCGCTCGACCAAGGTCGGCGGCCCGAGGTCGGCCGCGCTGTCGCTGGCGACTGACGACGCCTCCTGACCCTCGAGATCGGATGCGCGATCGGCCGGGCGATCCGTGTCTGCGCGTTGCGGATCGCCGTCGTCGCGAAGCCATTTGTCGGGATTGGGACCGAGCAAGTCGCGCAGCTCGGCCGCCAGTTGCGGCGCGGAGTAGAGCAGGCCGTGGTGGTGCGCCACCTCGCGTAGAGCATCGGCGAACGACTCTGCATCCTGGTAGCGGAGGTTGGCATCGAGAGCGAGCGCCTTGTCGAACACGCCCTGGAACTCGGGCGGCAGGCCCGGGCACTTGCCCGCCAGTGGCGGCACGGGCTGCGCGTAGATCTGGTCAGCCGGGGTATTGAGGTCGCCCGCGTACACCCGCTCACCGATCAAGGTCTCGTAGATGCTCACGCCCAGCGAAAACAAGTCGCTGCGCGCATCGATGGTCTGGTTGTGCGCCATCTCGGGCGACATGTAGCCCACCTTGCCGCGCACCCGGTAGAAAGCGGAGGAGTAGGTCACGGCCTTGGCGATGCCGAAGTCGGACAGTTTCACCTCGCCTTCGGCCGAGCACAGTATGTTGGAAGGCGATAGATCGCGGTGGATGATGCCCAAGGGCTCGCCCGAAGGCGAACGACGACGATGGGCGTAGGCCAGCCCGGCCAGGATCTCCAGGGCGACGTGCAGGATGGCCTGGGCAGACAGGGGGCGCTTGCGGCGCGCGCGCCAGGAAATGGAGCGCAGGTCTGCGCCTCGCACATACTCCATGACGATGAACAGCCGTTCCTCCGACGTCACCAGGTCGAAGGTGCGCACGATGTTCTGGTGGTCCAGGGTGGCCGAGATCTTGGCTTCGCGGAAGAAGAGATCTCGGAACTCAGGCCGGCTGGTGAATTCCGGCAGAAGCTGCTTGAGTACGACTTCCTTCTCGAAGCCGCCTGCCCCGATCTTCTTGCCGACATAGATGGCGCCCATGCCTCCCTCGGCCAGATACCGCTCGATGCGGTATTTTCTCGCGGGGACCTGTGCCACCATTGCCCGAACACTAAGCTCACCCGTCAACAGACGCAACGTCACCCTACCACCCATGGCATCCAACCTGGCCGTCTTGCTGAACCTGCGCCGCGCCGCAGAGGAGGAGGCCCAAGAGGCCCGGGCCGTAGCGGTAGCGGCACGCCTGCGGGCCGAGGCAGAACAGCAGCGCCTGGATTCCGCGGCCGAACGGGCGCGCCATGCGTTGGAACAAGAAACGAAACAACGTGCGTCCGCAACTGCTCCGGCGGTCGTCGCCGACGGCCTCCTCCGCGAACGTTATCGGCAGCGCCTGAGCGCAGCCCTCGCGCGGGCTGCGGGAAAGGCGGCGCAGCACCGGCTAGGCCCGCTCGAGCTGGCCCGGACCGCCGAACATGCGGCTGCCGCGCGCGTCCGCCAGGCCGGACAGGAGCGCCAGGCCGTCGAGAAGCTGAGAGCGCGCCAACAAGCGGACCAACACAAGCAGACTGAGCGCCGGGCCGAAGACGCGGTCGGGGACTGGGTGCACGCTTCACCCGGACGAGGCAAAACACGCGCGTGAGAGCGGAGGGAAGGCTAGCTATTTCACCACGGAGAGTACAGAGCACACAGAGGTCAGAAGAGAAGAAGGGGGTTGGACCTCGCTAGCCCAACCCTTCCCCCTCCGGTCCGGCTCTGCGGCCTCTGTGTCCTCTAGCCTGAAACTTACCCAGC